>WLRQ01000077.1 GCA_009697815.1 Actinomycetota bacterium | reverse complement strand
TTCTTCGACCCCGTCGTCCACCCCGTCGTCAACCCCGTCGTCAACCCCGTCGTCAACCCCGTCGTCAACCCCGTCGTCAACACCGACGCCCACACCGACACCGACACCGACACCCACGCCCACGCCCACGCCGACACCGACACCCACGCTCAAGACGGCCTTGACGCCGACGGCTGCGACGGGCTCGTCGGCCCCGAGCCGGAACAACGGATCTCGATCGAACCCCGACACCATCGATCTGACCATCAGCAACTACAGCTCGTCCTACACCTGGACCGTCACCGTGTCTCCGAGCAACTGCGTGAGCGGAAAAGTGTCGCAAACGGTGGATCGGAATGGGGACCTCTTCATCACCTTCGACGTGAGTTCGAGTAACTCATGCAACAGCGGTGTCAAGGTGACCGTCACATCAACTCGCACGGGCTACGCGACGGGCACCTACACGACGTCCGGACTCTGAACGCTTCTCTCTGGACCTTATGTCGCCTTTCAGTGAAACCAATGGCACTGGCCGCTCGGGCTAGGGGGTTCGGCCGAAAAGGCTGAGCAGCGTGCTCTGGTCGTCACCGCCTAGGCGGAAGTCAGCCTCATCTTCGGCACACTTGGCGACGAGAGTCTCTCGCACGAGTCGGTCATCCAGGCGCTCATCGTCGCCGATAGCCCGCGCCAGATCCCAGGTGTGGATCAACGTGTCGACGGTGACCTCAGCGAGGTAGTCGGCGGCGCTCCTGGCGCCTGAGGACAAGTTCACGATGCGCTCGAGTGAACCGTCGATCGCGATGGTCTTCACCACGTCGGCCTGAGCCCTGCGCCAGGCACCGAGGGCATCGCCACCAAGCTGATCCCCGTCGAGGCGATCGCCCACATCGAAGATCGTGTATCCGTTCACGAGTGGCGGGATCCACAGCTGCTCATAGAGCACATGCGCCACGAGATCGCGCACCGACCATTCAGTGCATGGCGTCGAACCACCCCACTGCTCTCCGGTGATCAGCGCAACGCGACGGCCGAATGCGTCGGTGGCCCTTCGGTAGTCGTCGACGACGTCCGGCACTGTGATCTCCTGGCTCTCTCTCGACGCAGCGGTGGGGTCGGGCGAACAAGCACGCTCGGCCCCGTTCTCACTGAGGCCGCGGACTGAGGTACGCCCTCTCTCGACGTGCCAGAGCCTATGCGGCCCGGTGGGTCAGCGCTCGTCTTCGCCAGGAGGAGTCGCTCACATCGTCGCCATCCGATGCGCCTGTGCAGCGGGAGGACTTGACGAGGCCTTACGCCACTGAGCGATATGAGGATGGCCCCGCCAAAGCGGGGCCATCCTCATGTCATACATCCTTGGGCACCCGAGGGCGCCGAGGATCACGCCGGTACGGACTCGGTTTCCGGTGCGGTCGACGGCGTTGCGTGCGGGAGACCCCGCGCGTGAACGAACCCCACGACGGCCAGAAGAAGTAGACCAACTGCGGCCACCAAGGCCACCAGCCCACCGATGTAGGCCACGGTGCCGAAGATCGAGAAGGCGTAGGTGTTCAAGAGCAGTCCTCGTAAGGTCTCGCCCATGAACAGTGTCTGGCGCTGGGCACCAAGAGCGACATCGCGCTTTACGGGATCGGCGCTGGAGGCGATCCATTCGCCACTGACCTCCGCGTAGGTTTTGCCCCCGGCGACCGCGTCAACATGTTCAGCGATCATGTCCGAATAGGACTTCGCGAGGGCTCCCGTGGTGACCTGCTGGCCACCGAACTGCTGCAATTCTGGGCTGAGTTGGGCTGCGGGTGGGAAGAAGATCTGCTGGGCGGATAATTCGCTGCTCACCGTGTCGCTCGCGAAGTTTGCTGCGAACAAGAGCAGCCCTCCGGCGATTGCCATGACGAGCGCGACGACGAGACCAACTGTGGCGAGTGTCAGATCGAGAGTTCGGCGTTTCATGATGTGTCCCTTGGCTGGTTCTGGTGTCGAGATCCAACAACAAGGACGCTACGCGCATTTGATCAACGTTGAATTGTTGGTTCGAGTGACGTGGCACACCTCGGAGACCCCCTGCCTCAACGCCTTCGAAAGCTTTCTCTTCGCCTGGGAAAACCGGGATTCGATTGCGCTACTTGGATGCGATTCGGACTCACTGGCCAACCACTGGTTCAGAACCCGTGCCGCCGGGTTTCGCACAGCGACTTAACGTCGGTTGGGGGTCGCTTTGGCCGCATCCAGTGCGTGATGCTGAACCCCGCGGCCCTGCCACGGCCGATGTACGTTCGATGCCTGCCCGGCCCAAGCCCCCCTGGTAGGACACCAATCTGCGCTGCGACGACGGCGGTCAGTCCTGGCAGCGGCGAAGATAGGCATCCCAGCAGCGGTCGGCCTTTACCCGGGCCTTGTTGATCGCCAGAGTTGCCATCCGGTCGAGGGAGGCGGTTCCCTTGTCGAGGAAGTACGGCTCGCACACCTTGCGGTAGTCATCTTCTGCCTCGTGCCACGCGGTGCGCGCCTCGTTCTTCGTCTTCGCCATGCCCTGACGCTATCTCGCGCTATGCCCGCCGCCCGGATCGGCTCTCCCCCCCACGCAGGCCGGCCGCCGTGAACCCCTGAGGTAGATTTGTCGCAGTCGTTTGGCATGGACGCACATCGCATCCTTCACACGTCATCCACCTATCGAGAGTGGCTTCCCGAGATGAGCGAGAGTTCGCAAGGCATCCGTTCCCTGGACTCCCAGCCAGCCACCAGGCCCGAGCCGCTTCAGATCAGCTATTCGGTTCTGGTCGTGTCTGCTCTGGGGTTCGCGCTGTGGGGCCTTGGCTGGCTCGTACTCATCCCCAATCACGAGTCTCAACTGGGCTGGGCCCTGGAATTCGTTGGCCCGTTCCTGATCGCAGTCTCTCTCGTCATGTTCGAGAAGAGTCTGTCGCCGCGAATCGGCAGGCCGGCCGCCATCCTTGCTTCGTTGGGTGCGTTCCTGGCCGCGCTCTCCACCTCAATTTTCGCTCTGAACCCCACCAATCTCGAGACGACCGCGGGCGTCAGCTTCGGATATGGCGCATACGGCGCAGGCCTGGTTCTCGGGGCTCTGTCCTTGGGCGCCGTGCTCGCACGCAAGGAATCGCATCTGGGCGACGTCTCCCGGCACGAATACCCGATGTGCCGCGTCGGATGTCACTGCGACACGGTCGTTCACTCATCCTTCTCCTCGATTGCGCTGGGCGGCGCCGGACTCCTCATCTGGGGAATCGGTTTCCTGGCACTTGGCGCACAGCCGGCGGGCAGCGAACTCGGCTGGATTCTTGCCGTCATCGGGTCGACGACCGTTACTGGTGCGTTGGCCGCCCACTTCGCACATCTCAGTACTCGATTCGGCCGAGCAGCCCTCGTCTGCGGGATGCTCAGTGCCGTCATCTGGTCCGTCGGCTACCTACTTCAAGCCATTAACCCCAACGCAGGGGTGCTCTCGTCCTGGTACACGATGCTCTTCATCTGCTACGGCGTAGGTCACATCCTCACCGCGGTCAGCCTGCTGATCATCGCCCGCCGGAAGGCCCAACTGGAGCAGTGACATCGCGATCCGCCACGCGATGGAGTCGGTTCTGTCCCCGGAGATTCGCGGCGATCCCACGACCGGAAACGCTGCAGGAGGCTGGCACCAGAAGGCGAGATGTCCGAACCCGCTGCACTGCAATGGGTTTCGTTGTGCGTCCGGCATGTCGAGTGGTCCGGGCAATCGCGCAATGACTCGGCTCGGCGTCATCGAGGAGGCCGCCGTGAGGACCGTTTCTCAGGTCGCCCCCGCGTCAGATGTCGATTGCGGGCTGGTCGGGAAAGCCAACTCCGTCGGTGTCAGAACGCAGCGGAGTATGCGCGGCAGCCTCGCTTTGCACCCGATCGGCGCCGTCGCGCGACCCGGTGTCCGCGCAGGCTCAGCGTCCCCTGAGGTCGGAGACGAGGCTCTCGACGGGCAGCGTGAGCCTAGGCTGGATGAACTGGACCGACTCCAGCAAGACAACACTGGTGAGCATGGCCGCAATAGCGATCGCCAGAACGAAGCCGAACGTCCGCTTGAGTCCTCGCGACGTGCCACTCGGGAACAGGCCGATACCGGCCAGGTTGAGCGCGGCCATCACCAACAGCAGGAGCACGAGGGGCAAGGCGATCTTGTTCGACAGCTCTCCCACCCGCTCCTCCCGAGCGAGTTTCAGATCGTTCAGGGAGTCGAGAACCTCCTCAGCGCGGTAGGTACCGATCCCGGGCTGCTCTAGTACCTCGATGGCAGCGTTCTCTACCATCACGAAGGCGTCCTCCGCCTCCGTGCTCGGCGCAAGCTCCCCGCCGGTGCCGGTCTCGCCCCGCAGCACGGCCTCGGAGTAGTCCCATAAGGCCAGACGCACAGTGGAGTCCGCCGGCGTTATCAGTCGGATTTCGCGCAAGAGCGTCTCCGCCACCACCACCTCGTGCTCCGCTGCGGCGTGCAGTGTCGCGTTCTCGGTCCACGCCGTGATGATCGTGAACGCACCCACGAAGATGAAGGCGCTGCTCAGGAATCCCAGCGCAGCCCGACCGATGTTGTCATTGGTGCGGTCCTTCGGGTCGAAGCGCCTCGACACTGCGCTGAAAACTTCCACCGTCAAGATGCACAACACGAGGAACGTCAGGAACACCAGGGGCCAGGCAACCCCCGAAAGCCACTCCAAGATAGTCATCGAACGGACGCTAGCGGCTCAAGGTGAACGGTGCATGTCTTAGGACACACGAGCGGAGATCCACCGTTCCTGCCGCCGCGCGCAGCGGCAATCCCACTCGGGTCTGATTCGTCATCCGCAGGGACTACCTGCGGACCCTCGCGTGATCGAGAGCCGAGGGTGGGTCTCCCGCAGCACTCGCTAGTCCAGGTAGTCGCGCAACACCTGGGAGCGACTCGGGTGCCGAAGTTTTGACATGGTCTTGGACTCGATCTGACGGATGCGCTCGCGCGTGACGCCGTAGACCTTGCCGATCTCGTCCAGGGTTTTGGGCTGGCCGTCGGTGAGACCGAAGCGCATCTTCACGACGCCGGCCTCGCGCTCGGACAGGGTGTCAAGCACCGAGTCGAGCTGTTCCTGGAGAAGTGTGAACGACACCGCGTCGGCGGGAACGATCGCCTCGGAGTCCTCGATGAGGTCACCGAACTCGCTGTCGCCATCCTCGCCGAGCGGGGTGTGCAACGAGATCGGCTCGCGGCCGTACTTCTGGACCTCGACGACCTTCTCGGGCGTCATGTCCAGTTCCTTGGCCAACTCATCCGGTGTGGGCTCGCGGCCGAGGTCCTGGAGCATCTGGCGTTGAACACGCGCGAGCTTGTTGATGACCTCGACCATGTGGACCGGGATGCGGATAGTTCGCGCTTGGTCTGCCATGGCGCGCGTGATGGCCTGACGGATCCACCAGGTCGCGTACGTGGAGAACTTGTAGCCCTTGGTGTAGTCGAACTTCTCGACCGCGCGGATCAGGCCCAGGTTTCCTTCCTGGATCAGGTCCAGGAAGAGCATGCCGCGACCGGTGTAACGCTTGGCCAGTGACACGACGAGTCTGAGGTTCGCTTCGAGCAGGTGGTTCTTAGCGCGACGGCCGTCCTCAGCGATCCATTCGAAATCACCGCGCATCGTCGCGTTCATCTTCGTACCGGAATTCAACTTTTCCTCGGCGAAAAGACCAGCCTCGATGCGCTTGGCGAGGTCGACCTCCATCTCGGCGTTGAGGAGCGGCACCTTGCCGATTTGCTTGAGATAGTCCTTGACCGGGTCCGCAGTGGCACCCGCGACCGTGACGGTCTGTACGGGTTCATCGGTGTCGTCGACGTCAGAGATGACGAAAGCCTCGGACTCCTCGTCCGACTTCTCCTCATCCCCGTCCTTGTCGGTGCTGTCGGTGGTGTCGGTGGTGTCGCCGTCCTTCGGGACCTCCGCGATGACCTCGGCGAGATCCTCTGCCAACTCGGCCTCGAGCTCAACCTCGAGCACCGCGGCTTCAGCGAGATCCGGTTCGATCGCCCCCGACGCGAGCGCATCGACGTCGAGGATCTCGATGATCTCGAGGTCGCCGTCCTCAGGACCGGGGATCGCCACGAGGGTGGCCGCGGGAGAAACCTTCGGCGATCCCTTCGCGGGAGCGGCCTTCGCGGGGGCGGCCTTCACGGGGGCGGCCTTCTTCGCCACAACCTTCGCGGGAGCGGCCTTCGCAGGCGCGGCCTTCTTCGCCACAACCTTCGCGGGAGCGGCCTTCACGGGGGCGGCCTTCTTCGCCACAACCTTCGCGGGAGAAGCCTTCGCAGGCGCGGCCTTCGCGGGAGAAGCCTTCGCAGGCGCGGCCTTCGCGGGCGCGGCCTTACTGGCCTTAGGCAGAGCTACCGCGACGGGAGTCTTGCTGGCCGGGGTCTTGGTCGGCTTCGAGGGCACGTACGAACCTCTCGTCAGTCGGGCGGCTCGCACCAGGGCTCGCCTGGACGTGCAGGGTGAGGCGGCGCGCAAGAGGCGCACCGGGGACAACACTCTCACACGTGGGGTGCATTCCCTCAGCCAGGTACATCGGAACCGAACGGTTCGCTCATGCGAGCCTCACCTCGTGGAAACCGGGTGCGTGGCCCACAATCGGCCGCGTCACGCCCGAACACGGATCACGAACTCTTGACCGCCAGCACCGGACACGACGCCTCCAGCAAGACCGACTGCGCGTTGCTACCCAGGATCAGCTTTCCCACGGGACTGCGTCGGCGAAGTCCGATGACGATGAGGTCCGCGTCAACTTCTTCGGCTACCGCTATCAGGTCTGTGGCTGGCTCTGATCCGCGCACCAGTTGTCTGACTTCGTGCTCGACGCCCGCCTGATGAAGGAGCGCCTGGACCTCGCCCAGAGACGCGTCGATCTCGGCAAGGGTGTCTGCGTTCGACGCGGCGCCACCCTTCTGGGAGCTGATCACCACGAGACGGGCACTTCGCTGCTGCGCCTCCACGATGGCGCGGTCGAGAGCGGCGCGACCCTCGGGAGTGTCCACGTAGCCCACCACGATCGGGCTGCCTATCGAACCCATCGTTCCTCCTGACGTCGACCTGCGTCGAAGATCGAAGACTCTCGTCAGGAACCTAGCGCCTCCGCAAGCGCGATGCTGAGGAAGCCCGATACACCTCCAGAGTTCCGCGGCGGACTCGACAGCGCTACACGTGGTCAGCCGACGAGGTGGGACCGCGCCGGCTGAACCAGTATCGGGATTGCCGCATCCTGGGTCAGTGCAGGACCCGGGACCACAAAGGGCCCCAGGCCGTCGACCATGTAGCGCCCGCGCCAGACGGCCCTGACCTGTGCGATCACCATCCCGGCCCGGGTGTATCGGTGACTGACGGACGTGTCGGGCCAAGGCCCCCCCGGGGCCGCTGACCACTCTGCCGAATCGTCGCCGTAGGACCATCTCCACCGCACACGAGAGTCCAGTCGCACGGCGAGATCGAGAACCGAGAGGTTGGCGCCTCTGATTCCTGCCGCCGGTTGACCGGTGCGAAACACCGCCGGAATGCCGAGCAGAGCCCCGTTGGCGGGCTGAACCGCTGCGCGAAGGGCCGGGAGCAGTGCGACGGCTCGGCCGCGCACCACCTCACCCACCTCGGCCACCGTGTGAGGGCGACTGGCGCCCTGACAGGTCACGCCCACGAAGGTCCACGACTCGCCAGGGCGCTGGAGCCAGACCCTGACCCGCATCGTCCCGGTCGGGCATCCGAGTCGAATGAGTCGACACTTCCCCGCCGCAAAATCGGCTTTGGGGCAGTAGCGGGTGATCTTCCACGAACAGTCGACGCAGGACGCCGCGCGCTGACGCCCGCCGGAATCGCCCTGCCAACCTCGGCTCGGAATCACCAGAGATCCCGTCCCGATATAGAGATCGTTCTGGTCGTCGCCGACCACGGCAGCGGGGCCCGACGGCCCCGACCACGTGGTCGCAAGTACGGCACTTGGGGGGATTTCCTGGGCGCGTTCCACCGCGTTCAGCCCTGAACTCGAGGCAGGGGCGACCTCTCGGTTCTCCGCGCCTGACGCCGGGGGCAGGCTACACACCAGCCCCATGATGGCTGCGGCGATCACGAGGGACGCGATGGACTTGACGGACGCTCGGGGCATACGCGGGTTCAGGTGCATCGGCTGACGGTAAGCATTCGCAAACCCTTCACGCCAGGGCGATGTCACGCCTGTGGGCCAGCGGTGAGCAACTCCAGAGTTTCGTTCACCCTCAGGAGCCACCTCGATCCCCCCTGAACCAGGACTTCGAGTGGTGCGACGGTGCACTGTCGGCTTGGGCAGCCTCGGCCAGACCCCTGCTGAGTTGGTGATCCCATCCCAGACAGAGGTGCGATCGCGCGATCTCACGTTGTCTCGGAAGCCCCTGATCACGACGCGCAGGAGTTCGTGGGACCGTCTGCCTCATCTCCCAGGATGTCGGCCACGCACATCTCGCCCATGAGCGAGATCCAGGTCCGGGGGGGCATCCCGCGATCGAGGGCGGCTGACACCAGCGTCGCAAGCGGATAGTCCACGTCGGCCGACGTGGCCCGATCCAGTGCCACCCTGGCCGCAGCGCCGTCGCCGTCGATCCAACAGCAGACTGCAAGCACTGAGGCGACCGGAGCCAGTGTGTCACCGTGGGCACAACGCACTGCCTCACCAAAAACCTCGCGGGCGGCCGCGAGCAGGTTTCGGTCGCCGTCGACGGTGAGCGCGTGAAGAAGGAGATCACGCGACCTGATCGATCCTGCGAGAAACTCGGCGAGGATTACGAGACGAGTCATGGTCGCGGGGTTGCGCCTCTCGTTCCCCCAATCGCGCATGCCGGAAACGAAGATCCCCACGCGGGCCACGGTGCCGACCGGCAGCCTCAGCACCACCCCGTCTCGCGATCTCGCGATTCGGTCCGCGACAGGATCATCCTGTGCTCGGGGTGCCAACGCCGACACGAGCATGTCCCGAGAGGCCAGAGGGGCGCTTCCCTCCGCGATCAAATGCGCCTGCACGCGGAGTGTCTCCGCGCCGTCAACGAGGCGGCCTTCCCTTGGGCAGCAGTCGGGGTCCGCGCACCAATATGAGCGGAGTCGATCCCCCACGACACACAACGCGTCAAGGACGACGAGCCCCGATCCGCTCAACCGGTCGGCGAGAGCCGCGAGCAGAGACCGGCGTGGAAGGTCCTCGCAGGGATGATCGCGCCAGGGATTCTCGCCCACTCCCGGGTAGACGACCGCGAGCACGTCGATCGCACCGGCCGCTTGCAGCGCCGTGATCAGGGGGGCCCAGCCCTCCATAGCCACGCCGACCACCCTGTCGACACCAGGAAGATCGACGCGCAGCGTGACGAGCACAGTCCTCTCTCGCGAGTCGAGTCCGACGAGCACGAGAGATTCGCGGGGATGGAATCCCACCAGGTGAGGTATGAGAGCTGGTAGGGAGTCAGGCCCGCGCACCACCAGCGGTGTGGACGAGTAGGTAGGCGTCATGTGGGAAGGATCGGCGGCACCTCAACAGGCCACTCAGCCTGCACCTCGAACCTGGGGACGACACGGGCCTCGATGGCCTGGGGATAAAGGCGGCAGTGCGAGCGATCAGGTGTATTTCGCGGTCGCGATGGCCTCAACCGTCTCTTCGAGGGAGAAGGCTTCCGAACCGATGATCTTGGGCACGTAACCGACGAGCACGCCGTCGCGCATCACCTGTGCCTCAAGGCCAGCTGCACCGTCGACATCCCACAGCGCTTCGCGGCCGTCCGAGAGCACGACCCTCACGCCGTGGTGACCGACGCCAGCGCTATGTGCGTGGGCGAAGACGTGGCGACCCTGGAGACCTTCGACGACAAGTTCCACGACAGCCCGGTTCATGGTGGTAATTATGCCGTGGCCTGAGCCTCGTCGCCTGCTCGTCACAGAACTTCAGGACACGGGAAGAGACGGGACAACCACCCCGACCATCCTCAGGTCATCCCCACCACCGCACGCCTCGCCTGCAGGACATGCGCGGCGAGATGGTCGGCCGCGACGTCGACCCAGCGAGCCACATCAGACGAGCCCGTCTGGGGGTGGGTCGCGGTACGCGCCCACTGATCAGGCGAGAGCGATGCGAGGAGGCGTCCGTTCATGTGGCGCAACGAAAGCAGGAGAGTAAGCGCGTCTGCGGCAGGACGCGTGTCGTAACCGAGAGTGGAGGCGTAGGCCTGCTCGTCCCACTGCACCCAGAGCGGCCGGTCCTCGACGAGCATCGCGCGCAGTCGGACGCTCTGGTGAAGCTCGGCGTCCGCGAGGTGGTGCAGGATCTCAGCGACAGACCAAGCCCCCGGTGCCGGGCGGTGGTCGAGAAGCTCGCCGTCGCCGTCGTTCGCATCGGCGAACACCGAGACGAGCTCCTCGATACCGTCGGCATACTTCGACAAAGACTCGATACGGGGATCATCGGCGAACACGGTGACGTGCAACTGATCAGCCATGCTCCTCAGGCTACCGGCGCCCGACCCT
>WLRQ01000076.1 GCA_009697815.1 Actinomycetota bacterium | reverse complement strand
GTTATGGCCGCTCATGCATCCCGTAGGCCGCGCCGACCACGCGGGACGCGACCCTCCGAATGGTTTCCGGTGAGGGGGGATCGGCTCGCGACGGATACCCTGCGACCATGAGCGGAGCGCTGACGAGGGTCTTTGTCGCGCGTCTCGCCGGCATCGCCGTGTTCGATCCGCGCGGCGATCAGGTCGGCAAGGTGCGCGATGTCGTCGTGGCGCTCCGACATGGAAAAAACGCCCCCCGCGTGCTCGGGCTCGTGGTCGAGGTCCAGCCACGACGTCGCATCTTCTGCCCGATGACCCGTGTCACGAATATCGACTCCGGCGCCGTCGTCACCACAGGGCTGCTCAACATGCGGCGCTTCGAGCAGCGGGCGAACGAGACTCTCGTCCTCGGTGAGCTGCTCGACAAGCGCGTCACCCTGCTCGAGGCCTCCGAAGAAGTGACCGTGCAGGACGTTGCGATCGAGCAGGACCGCACCCGCGACTGGTCGGTCAGCCGCATCTTCGTCCGCAAGGCAGGCGGCAACTTCCGTCGCCGGGGCGAGACCCTGGTGGTGTCCTGGTCAGCTGTCTCGGGGCTGTCCCTGGCCGACCCCAAGCAAGGGGTCGAGAGCCTTCTCGCGACAGTAGAGAAACTGCGGCCGGCAGACCTCGCCAATCTCATGCACGAGCTGAGCCCCAAGCGCCGCATCGAGCTCGCACTCGCACTCGATGACGAGAAGCTCGCCGACGTCCTCGAGGAACTCCCCGAGGACGACCGCGTCGAGATCGTCGCTCGCCTCGAGGACGGGCGCGCCGCCGACATCATCGAGGAGATGGACCCCGACGACGCGGCCGACCTCCTCTCCGAACTTCCGCCCGAGACCGCCGAAGCCCTGCTCTCCCTCGTCGAGCCAGAAGACGCCGAGGACCTCCGACGACTTCTCCGCTACGACGAGAACACCGCGGGCGGCATGATGACGCCCGAGCCCGTGATCCTGCCTCCCGACGCCACCGTGGCCGAGGCACTCGCCCGCATTCGCGACGCCGACCTATCCCCTTCACTCGCGGCGCAGGTCTACGTCGTACGCGCCCCATTCGAGACCCCCACAGGCAAGTACCTCGGGGTTGCCCACTTCCAGCGGCTGTTGCGCGAACCCCCCTCGACCCTGGTCTCGGGCGTTCTCGATAGTGCACTCGAGCCCATCGGGCCGGATGCTCCGCTGAGCCAGGTGACCCGGTACTTCGCGACCTACAACCTCGTCGCGCTCCCGGTTGTCGACGAGAACGACCACTTGCTCGGCGCGGTCACGGTCGATGACGTCATCGACCACATGCTCCCGGCGAACTGGCGCGAGTCCGACCGCGATGACGACGATCTGACGGGCGAGGACAACTCCGGCGACGGCGACGAGGCGGTGACCCATGGCACGTGACGAGCCCCGCGGACACCGCCTCGACCAGCCACTCGAGCGCGGGATCTCCTTGCGTCCCACGGTCGATCCCGAGGCCGTCAACCGCATTTCCGAGCGGATCGCACGGTTCTTGGGTTCGTGGCACTTCATCGGCTACATGACGTCATTCGTCGTGATCTGGGTGATCTACAACCTCTCGCCACTGGCCGTCGATGCGTTCCCGTTCATCTTCCTCACCTTGCTGTTGTCCCTGCAGGCCTCGTACGCGGCTCCGCTGATCCTGCTCGCGCAGAACCGCCAGGCTGACCGAGACCGTGTCCAGTACAAAGACGATCGGGCGCGCACCGATCGGCTCGTCGCCGATACCGAGTACCTCATGCGGGAAATCGCCTCGCTGCGCGTCGCACTCGGTGAGGTGGCAACCCGCGACTTCATCCGCAGTGAGCTCCGTGACCTCGTCGACGACCTCGAGGACCGCGAGCCCAAGGTGCGCAAGAAGAAGAAGCCGAAGTCTCACGATCTCGGCGACGATCGCGCAGGCGATGCGGATGCCGTCGAGCTCGTCGACGCCGATCACGCGGTCGAAGCGGATCCGGGCGCCGTTCCTGATACCAGCCTCTGACCGGGCTCACCTGATCAGACCGGCCGTCCTCGAGATCACCTCAGCCACGTAGCATCGGCACATGTCCGCCACCCTTCTCGACCTCATCGACGCCGCACTCGCCACCGTTGAGGACCCCGAGATCCACCGTCCGATCACCGATTTGAAGATGGTCAAGTCGCGTGAGGTCGTCGATGGCGTCGCCATGATCGCGGTGTGGCTGACGGTGCAGGGCTGCCCGATGCGCGACACGATCACCTCGCGCGTCACCGAGGCAGTCGGCGCCGTTCCCGGGATCACTTCCGTGCAGGTCGAACTCGACGTGATGAGTGAGGAGCAGCGCAAGGAACTGCGCAGCACCCTCGTCGGCCATGACGAGCGCGACATCGTGTTCACCAAGCCAGGCAACCTCACCCGCGTCTACGCCATCGCCTCAGGCAAGGGTGGCGTGGGCAAATCGTCGATCACCGCGAACCTCGCCGTGCAGATGGCGGCCTCAGGGCTCACCGTCGGCCTTGTCGACGCCGATATCTACGGCCACTCGATTCCGCGCCTGCTCGGTGCAACCGATGCGCCCACGATGGTCGAGGGCATGATCATGCCCCCGCAGGCGTTCGGGGTCCGCGTGATCTCGATGCTGCCGTTCAAGCCCGGGGGCGTCTCCCAGCCCGTGGCCTTCCGAGGCCCGATGCTCCATCGCGCATTGCAGCAGTTCCTCGCCGACGTCTGGTGGGGTGATCTCGACGTGCTGCTCCTCGATCTCCCTCCGGGCACGGGCGATATCGCCATCTCCGTCGCACAGTTGCTTCCCGCGGCCGAACTGATCGTGGTCACGACCCCTCAGACCGCTGCGGCCGAGGTGGCGATCCGCGCGGGGATGCTCGCCCAGCAGACCAAGACCCGGGTCAGCGGGGTTATCGAGAACATGTCAGCGTTCCCGTGCCCCCACTGCGGCGAGCCGATGGACCTCTTCGGATCGGGCGGCGGACAGATGGTCGCCGAGACCCTGTCCCGCGAGCTCGGAACCGATGTCCCACTCTTGGGCCGCGTCCCCTTCGATGTTCGGCTGCGCGAAGGCGGCGACTCAGGGCAGCCGCTGGTACTCACCGACCCAGACGCCCCCGCATCGACGGTGTTGCGCGAGATCTCGACCCGCCTTGGCACCCGGGCCCGCGGGCTCGCTGGCATGTCGCTCGGGCTCACACCAGCCGGTCGGCTCTAGGCCCACTACGGGGCCATGAGCTACGTGGCGTCGGGGTCGAACACGGGGCCGGCGGTCGGCGGGGTCACCGGGGTCGCCGGGGTCACCGGGGTCGCCGCGCCAGAGGGGCCAGGGGGCTTGGCTGGCGCATCCGTCGCGACATCGCTGAGGAACGTTGATGCGAGGCGGCGCGGGTGAAGATCGGCGAGGTCACTGACCGAGCGCCTGATCTGGTCGGTCATACCCGGATCGAGGTTGGCCGCCGAGACGATCTCGCGCCGAGCGTTCAGTGCCTGCTCGCGGAGCACACGTGCCCATTTCACGACCTCGGAGATCGCACGCGGCAGGCGGTCCGGGCCCAGGATGAGGACGGCGACGACCCCGATGACGAGGAACTCGCCCATGCCGATGTCGAACATGTTCTGTCCCTTCGCGCGATCACGTGCCCCGAGGGTACTGCGGGGTGCCCATCGTCCCGGATGAGCACCCCGCAGCGGAACCCCCTGATCAGCCCTTGGACTTGTCGGCCCCGAGAGTGACCTTGACCTCTCGGGTGCCTGAGCCCTCCTTGACGCCGAGGGTGATGACCTCTCCCGGCGCGTTCGAGCGGATCGCCACGATCAACTCGGTGGAGTCCGATACCGGTCGCCCATCGACGGTCAGGATGATGTCGTTGGCCTTGAGACCGGCCTGGTCGGCGGGCCCGCCCGCAGTGACCGCGGCGATCTTGGCACCGGGGCCGCCGTACTCGGTGTCGACCTGGACACCGATCACCGGGTGGCTCGACGACCCCGTGGAGATGATCTCCTCAGCCACCCGCTTGGCCTGGTTGATCGGGATGGCGAAGCCGAGGCCGATCGACCCGGCCTGGGAACCGCTGCTGGCCTGGCCGAGCGAGGCGATCGCGGAGTTGATCCCGATGACCTTGCCTTGTGCATCGACCAGCGGCCCTCCGGAGTTGCCCGGGTTGATCGCCGCGTCGGTCTGAATCGCGCTGATGAACGACGATTCCCCCGACCCGCCGGCAGTGACCGGCCGATTAAGGGAACTGATGATGCCTGAGGTCACGGTGCCTTCGAGCCCGAGCGGTGATCCGATCGCAATGACAGAGTCGCCGACGACCACGCCGTCAGAGTTGCCCAGGGTCGAGACCGCGAGACCGGTCATGTCGACCTTGATCACAGCGAGGTCGTAGGAGGTGTCACGCCCGATGATCTTGGCGGGTTTGGTGACCCCGTTCTGGAAGGTAACGCTGAGCGTGCCGCCATCGACCGCGCCGGCAACCACGTGGTTGTTGGTGAGGATGTAACCGTCCTCGCGAAGCACGAATCCGGACCCCGTGCCACCCCCTGACGAGCCCCTCTCCTCGATCTGTACCACGGTCGGGAGCACTGCGGCCGCCACAGCGGCAATGGAACCGCTCGGACGGGCGGACAGTTCTGCGTCGGTCTGCGGCAGCACCGCACCCGGGGAGGTCGAGGCCGCGGTGGTGGTCGAGCGGTGATCAGCGATCGCGAAGGCGCCTACTCCACCTGCCGCACCGGCGAGCAGCCCTGACGCAAGAGCAATCGCGACGACCTTGCCGGTGCCCTTACCGCCGCGTCGCGCGGAGCGATCCGGCGCGTCCGGATACTGCTCAATCGACCACGGGTCGTACTCCTCGCCGGACGCGGCGGAGGGAGCCGCAGGTCCGTCGACCCGAGTGCCGGGCACTGGCGGAGGGTAGGTGGCGGAAGTCGTGGGGTACAGGGCTTCTACTTGATCGTTCATGGCATCTCCCGAAGTCGTCTCACCAAACTGAGGATCGCGGCGGGTGCTGTGCGGCCCGTCGGGGTACTCCGTCATCGTGTGCTCCCTTGTGATGCTGGTGCTGCGTGCGGCATGTGAACCTGCTGAGAACGATGACACCTTCCGCTCACCCAGGTCGCCCATTCACCGGTCATCCTCGTGTACCGGCGCATCTCACACCGACTCGAGACTGATGTCAGCCCCCGAGGCCGTGAGCGTGACACCACGAGAGCCGACCTCAACCGAGTCGAGGGCAAGGCCGAGGGGGAGCGTGCCGACCGAGTCGGCAAGCGCCGCCACTCGATCAGTGACGGCCCTGGGGATGTTGGCGCCCTCGACTTCGACGCCGAGAAGTGAGACCGAGGCGAGGGTGAGCACGAGGCGGCCGGACTGAACCCTGGGAGTCACGCGCACCGTGACGGGCAGCAATCCGGTGCCCGTCACGATGAGGTCGCGGCCTGAGGCACGAACGGCCCAGCCCACGCCCAGCCGCGTTTCAAGAGCCGCCATAGTGACCAAGGCCCGGGCGGTGACGGTTCGCGCAAGATACGGGGCCGCGGTCGCGACGTCACGCAACTCGACGTCGACGACGTCGAGCACCAGACCCGCGGAGGTCGGCACGTGATCAAGTGAGACCGTGACGTCATCGAGTGATCCGCGCGCCACCTGGGTGAGCACCGGAATCCCATGGATCCGTGTGGAGACCGACGAGGATCCAGCAAACTGCTGTTCGATGCGCCCCGTGATAGTTCCCTCGGCCGCCGCCGCGACGGTGCGGTCAACTCCGAAGGCGCCCCCACCGATCACCACGAGCAGCCCAACGGTGATCACGACAGGTTTGATCATGAAGCTCCTCGGATGAGTGGATGCCCTCCATGGTGCCTCGCTCCGGCTTCAGGCGCGACACGTCCCTCCGGCAGTCGACCGCCGCCGATATGGCCCTATCGCCTCCTCGCCGGGTTACCAGTACCCACAGAGCCATCGCACCGCTAGCCTCACGGCGTGGACACCGATGCCAGGGCACTAGTCGCCTTCCGAAACAGCTGGGAGTACTCCGAGGCCTACGTGGCCGAAGACTCCGTACTCACCGACGCCCGCTCCCGCGCTGAGGAGGTGGGCTGCATTCCGATCCAACCGGGCGCCGGGGCAACCCTGCGCCTGCTGGCCGCGGTCCTCGTCGCCGGACACGTGGTCGAGATCGGCACGGGTACCGGTGTGTCGGGCGTATGGCTCCTGCGCGGGATGCGCTCGGACGGCATCCTGACCTCCGTCGACATCGAGGCCGAGCACCAGCGCTACGCGCGCGAGGCGTTCGCCGCCGAGGGCATCGCGCCTTCGCGCACGCGGCTGATCACAGGCCGGGCACTCGAGGTTCTGCCCCGGCTCGCCGACGCGACATACGACCTCGTCCTGATCGACGGTGCCAAGGATGAGTACCCCGAGTGTGTCGAGCAGGCGGCGCGCCTGCTCCGCGTCGGCGGCGTCCTGGCCCTCGACAGCAGCCTCTGGCACGACAAGGTGGCAGACCCCGCACAACGCGACCCCGAGACCGTCACCATTCGGGGCGTCCTGAATTCCCTGCGCGACGACGAGCGGTGGCTCCCCGCACTTCTCCCTGTGGGAGATGGACTTCTCACGGCCGTTCGCCTGTGACGACCCTGACATAGGACGACGGCTCCGCACCCGATGTGGGTGCGGAGCCGTCGTTCACTTGGCTGGGTATGCGTCCGATGGGCGGACGCAAGGGTCGGTGCGGCTCTCAGCCGGCGACCGTCGTCAGCTGGGCACCGAGGTCGCGGGCTTCGTCCGGGGTGAGCTCGACAACGAGTCGGCCACCGCCCTCGAGCGGGACGCGCATCACGATGCCACGACCCTCCTTGGTGACCTCGAGCGGGCCATCGCCCGTTCGCGGCTTCATGGCGGCCATGCTGCACCCCTTTTCGCATCATCGCCCCACTGATCGTTCCGGGACGCCCTCTGCGGGCCATTATCCCTGTTCGGAGGGCTGCTCGCACCCATGCACACCCCTCAACTGCCGGCAAGGACGTGACAGCCGGCCAGATGGTCGTCGACGACGCCCATGGCCTGCATCGCGGCATACATCGTCGTGGGGCCCACGAAGGACAATCCCCGGCGCTTGAGCTCACGGGCCATGGCCCGGGACTCCGGGCTCATCGCGGGAACATCCGCGAGCCGCAGCGGGCGAACTCGGCTCGTCTGGGGCGCGAAAGACCACACGAGGCGGTCGAATGCGCCCGGGCCCTCGGCCTCAAGGAGCCGGGCTACCGCCCGCGCATTCGCGAGCGTGGCCTCGATCTTCGCGCGGTTGCGCACAATCCCCGAGTCGGCCAGGAGACGTTCGCGAGCGGTGTCGGGGTAGGTCGCGATGATCTCGATGTCGAACCGGTCGAACGCCGCACGGAAGTTCTCGCGCTTGCGAAGAATCGTGAGCCAGGAGAGCCCGGACTGGAAGGCCTCGAGGGTGATCCGCTCGAAGATCGCGGAGTCGCCGTGGACGGGCCGGCCCCATTCGGTGTCGTGATAAGCCCGGTACTCAGGGGTCGACCCAGCCCAAGGGCAGCGGCGGAGTCCATCAGGGCCGACGGTGGCGCCGGGCTCGGGCTCCGCGCTCATACCTCGTAGTCGGCCGGATCCGGACGCGGGACGCCACGTCCGATGAGCCGCGTCTCCAGTTCGGCAATGCGGACCTCGCGGTTGTCGGCCTCAGTCGCGAGTCGGTCGAGGACGGCGTCGACCTCGTCCATGCGATAGCCCCGAGTGCCGACGGCGAAGCGGATGGCGTCGATGTCCTCGCTGACGAGCGCGCCACTCTCCGGCAGCGCGAGCGGGGCACGATCGACGGAGACAGCGGGAAGCTCGCCGAGGCGGCCGGAGGACAGCAGCGCCACGATCGTGATGAGCAGGATGGCCAGGAGTACGAACACCACGGACATGACGACCTCGGCTCCTTCGTGACGGCACCCGGCCCTCGGGCCGGTCACCTCGGATCGCCCCTGCGGAGGCGGTGACGACCTGAGCATGCCACGCTGAACGACCTCAGCACTCGGTCCCCCGCCGAGTCGCGCGGAAGGTGGTCGAGACTCGTGGCGTTGCGGCTGGGCAGCAAGATCTTCGCGGGCGGCGACACCGTCGTCATGGCGATCGTGAACCGTACGCCCGACTCGTTCTACGACAAGGGCGCGAACTACGCCGACGCGGCCGCTCTCGAGTCTGTCGAACGCGCCGTGGCCGAGGGCGCGGGAATCATCGACATCGGCGGGGTCAAGGCCGGCCCGGGCGACGAGGTCGACGCCGCTGAGGAGATCCGGCGCACCGCCTCCCTGGTGGCGGCCGTGCGAGCCCGTCACGACGTGGTGATCAGCGTCGACACCTGGCGCGCCGAGGTCGGGCGCATCGTGTGCGCGGAGGGCGCAGACCTGCTCAACGACGCGTGGGGCGGCTTCGACCCGGGGCTCGCCGAGGTCGCTGCCGAGTTCGGCGTCGGACTTGTGTGCACCCATACCGGTGGGGCAACCCCACGGACACGACCGCATCGCGTCGAGTACGACGACGTCGTGGCCGACGTCATCGCGCGCACGGTCGGCGAGGCCGAACGGGCGGTCGCGCTGGGCGTGCGTCGCGACGCGATCCTGATCGATCCCGGACATGACTTCGGCAAGAACACCCGACACTCGCTCGAGGCGACGCGGCGCCTACCCGAACTCGTGGCCACCGGCTGGCCCGTGCTGGTGTCGTTGTCACGCAAGGACTTTGTGGGCGAGGCGCTGGACATCGCTGCCCCGGTGGACCGGCTGGTCGGCACCCTCGCGACCACAGCGGTGTCGGCATGGCTCGGCGCGCGGGTCTACCGGGCCCACGACGTCGCGGCGACCCGTCAGACTCTCGACATGGTGGCCGCCATCGCAGGGCAGCGACCCCCAGCAGTGGCTCGGCGGGGCCTGGCCTGACCGGCAAGCACCCGCTGCCGTCGCCGAACCTGACTTCCTCAGGCCCTCACGGCTCGGCCTCGAGCAGTTCTCCAGCCGTAGGTTCGACCGGGGGTACCCGTCCGGCGTCGGCCCAGCCGCGCTCGATCGCAGCGAACGCGTCGTCAACACTGGACGTCCACACCAACTGTGCCGCCGCCACATCACGCACAAAGCCGGCTTCGACCAACCCACTCACCAACAGCGCCAGCGGCTCAAGAT
This sequence comes from Actinomycetota bacterium, assembly GCA_009697815.1. Lineage (GTDB taxonomy): Bacteria > Actinomycetota > Actinomycetes > S36-B12 > CAIYMF01 > Longivirga. The sequence goes on along the minus strand of WLRQ01000076.1, from coordinate 1,678 downwards.
CACCCCAGGGATCGAGAACCACGATCGGCTTGTCGTGCATGCGAAGTGAGCGCGCGACCCAGATCTCGAGGAGTTCCTCGAGCGTGCCTATGCCGCCGGGCAAGGTGAGGAATGCATCGCTGCGACGATCGATCTCACCCTTGCGATCACGCATGTCGTCAGTGACGATGAGTTCGTCCGCGCCGTGGTCGGCGACCTCGAGATCAACCAGGGCGCGAGGTATCACACCGATGGTGTGCGCTCCCCCGGCCCGCGCCGCACGCGCCAGAGCACCCATGCAACTCACGGATCCACCGCCGCTCACCAACGTCCAGCCACGCCTCGCGAGCGCGAAGCCCACCTCTCCGGCGAGGACGGAGTATCGCTCGTCGATGTCCTCACTCGACGCGCAGAACACCCCGATCGAAGGCATGTCAGGCCTCCACGGGCGGGTACCACTCAGGCGGGCTCGCGGTTGCGTGGTGCTCATCGTGAGCTCCATGCCCGTTGTGTCCCCGGATGGCCTCGTCGACGATCCCCACGACCTCGTTGATGTCGTCGGTGACGTGGAGAAGGGCGAGATCGCGTTCGGAGAGCTTGCCCTCGGCCAGCACCGACTGTCGGAGCCAGTCGACGAGCCCGCCCCAGTAGGACGTCCCCACGAGGATGACAGGGAAAGAGGTGACCTTGCCGGTCTGCACGAGGGTCAACGCCTCGAAGAGCTCGTCGAAAGTGCCGAAACCGCCTGGGAAGACGACGAAAGCCTGCGCATACTTCACGAACATCGTCTTGCGTGCGAAGAAGTAGCGGAAGTCGATGCCGATGTCGACCCAGTCGTTCATGCGCTGCTCGAAGGGCAACTCGATGCCCAAGCCGACCGAGATCCCGCCGGCCTCGCAGGCACCCTTGTTCGCGGCCTCCATGATCCCCGGGCCACCCCCGGTGATCACGGCGTAGCCCGCACGAGCGAGCTGCCCCGCCAGATCGGTGGCTGTCGCGTACTGGGGGTGGTCGGGCCGTGTCCGTGCCGATCCAAAGATGCTCACGGCCGGCCCCAGACTCGCGAGCGCCCCGAAGCCCTCGACGAACTCGGACTGAATACGCAACACGCGCCAAGGATCGGTGTGGACCCAGTCGCTGGTGCCGCGCGTGTCGAGAAGGCGCTGGTCTGCGGTCGAGGCTGATACCTGGGAGCGCCGCAGCGTCACCGGGCCTCTGGTGCGCGAGGGTGGCCTCGGCAGTGGACGTGGGTCGGGGTTTGGCACAGGAGTCGTCACGCCCTGACGCTAACCCGTCGAGGGGTCCGCGGGTACTGCACTGGGGCGGTTCGAGCGGTTCGCGCGTCGGCCTCGCACCGTGGTTCAAGAGCCGGTCAGCGGATAGGAACAGCCGGGGAACCCACCCAGATGTGGAGCCGCCCCACCGACACCGAGATAGGCCACCCTGGGTCCCTTGGCCACAGGGGTCGAGGCCGGGTCTGGGGTGTGACGGGTGGGGGCGGGCCGATGCTGCGTGGGCCCACACCCACGCCGGCAGGTGCGCTAGCGCCGCGGGGGCGGTGGGGTGAATTGCCAGTAGGCGGGGTGGCCGGGGTGGATGTGTTCGCCGTCGCGGGCGGGTGTGGGGCTCACGGTCCAGCCGCCTTCGTGCACGCCCTGGTGGTGTTGGTGGCAGAGCAGGACGAGGTTGTCGAGATCGG
>WLRQ01000075.1 GCA_009697815.1 Actinomycetota bacterium | reverse complement strand
GTTACGCCTAGGCTGACGGCGTGACCCGCCTCTCCGTGCTCGATCTATCCCCCATCGCCGTGGGTTCGGATGCCGGGCAGGCATTGCGTGCCAGCCGGGATCTTGCCGGGCACGCCGAACGTCTGGGGTACCTGCGCTTCTGGATGGCCGAGCACCACAACATGTCCGGCGTGGCCAGTGCGGCTGTTGCCGTCGCGCTCACGTTCGTGGCCGAGGGCACCAGCACGATCCGCCTGGGCGCGGGCGGGATCATGCTTCCGAATCACGCGCCCCTGGTGATCGCCGAGCAGTTCGGCACGCTCGCGAGCCTCTACCCCGGACGCATCGATCTCGGGATCGGCCGCGCACCCGGGTCGGACCAGGTCACCGCGGGGGCGCTTCGTCGCACGCTCTCCGGCAACATCGACGACTTCCCCCAGGACGTCCTCGAGCTCATGGCCTACCTCGGCGACCCAGCGCCCGGCCAGCAGGTACATGCCGTACCCGGCGAAGGCACGCGGGTGCCCGTCTACATCCTGGGCTCATCCACCTACGGCGCCCAACTCGCTGCCGCACTCGGCCTGCCGTATGCGTTTGCCTCGCATTTCGCCCCCACGGATCTTGACGTCGCACTTCGGCTGTATCGCAACGGTTTCCGGCCGTCCGCTCACCTTCAGGAGCCCTATGTGATCGTCGGGCTGAACGTCACAGCCGCACCCACCGACGACGAGGCACTGCGCCTGTTCAGCTCCTCGCAGCAGTCGTTCGTCAACCTGCGGACCGGCCGCGCTGGGTCCCTGCCTGCACCGATCGACAACATCAACGCGCACTACCCGCCGCAGTTCCACAGCATGCTCGACGAGATGGTCGAGCGCTCGGTCGTGGGATCGCCGAACACGGTCGCAGTGGGCCTTGCAGCATTCGCCGAGCGCACACAGGCCGACGAGATCATCGTCGCCAACCAGTTCTTCGAGCCGGCCCACCGGGTGCGCTCACTCGAGATCGTGGCGGACGCCGGGCGGGCCCTGAGCGCGAGCAGCGAGAACACTGTCGAGATGGCCAACGCGCGCCACTGATCAATGTCGCGTCGCAGCGCGCCGCTACGTCACCCGAGCCCGGGCACCATCACGCCGCGGCCTCGCATCTCACCGTGCTCGAGCCTCTCGTAGGCGGCCGCGATGTCAGCCAACGCAAACTGCTCGACAGCCGCCGTGAGAGCGCCGTGACGAGCGAGGTCGAGAACCTCGGCCAACTCGTTACGCGTGCCCCAGAAGGTCGAGATCACGCTGATCTCGGCCGTCACCTTCCGGAACGCCACCTCCAGGCTGCCGGCGCGTCCGATCAGGCAGATGTGTCCGCCCGGCCGCACCACCCGTGACGACACCAGCACCGTGTCGTCGCTGCCCACGGTGTCGAAGACGACGTCGACGGATCGACGGCCGATGCTCGACACCAACGAGTCGACGTCCTCGAAGAGGTAGGTCTCGTTCACGCCGAGTTCTCTCGCGTGATCCAACTTGCTCTGGGCGCGGTCAACAACGACGATCTCCGTCGCCGTGAGTGCACGCAGGATTTGGATGGCGAGGTGGCCCAGGCCCCCTGCTCCGTAGAGCACCGTGCGAGAACCCGGTCGCAGCAACGGAAGTGCGCGCATGATTGCGTGGTACGGGGTCAGGGCCGCATCAAGGAGCGGCGCCGCCTGCACAAGATCGAGCCCCAGCGCTGGCACAAGCCAACGCGGGTCGGGCACCAGCATGAGCTCGGCCATCCCGCCGTTGTAGCCGAGCCCGCCACCAGCCGGTGCGGACTCATGCTTGGTGATGCACATGTTCTCAGCGGTGGTGGTGCAGTTGCGGCATGTCCCGCAGCCCCAGCATCCGTAGATGGCGACAGGGTCTCCGACGCTCAACCCACGGACACCCTGTCCGAGCTCGCTCACCCAGCCGGTGGTCTCGTGCCCGAGCGTGAACGGGAGATCCCACCTACGTGGCGGACCTGACATCACGTGAAGGTCCGAATGGCAGATGCCCGATGCCGCCACGGCGACGACCACCTCGCCGGGGCCTGCCACGGGGGCATCTACCTCGCGGAGCGACGGCCACTTGTTCCACTCGGTGAGCTGGTAGGCGAGCACGTGAGATCTCCTGTGTCAGAGTCGAACTTGTGTGTGGGTCGACGGTAGAGCCCCGTACCGCATCGATCAGCGACGAGCCCGGTGCAGTGCGCGCGGGCCAGTGACCCCCGCAGCCGCCTCCGCGAGATCGCGGAGTGTTCGCTCGGCATGTGCCAGCGGCACATACATCATCATCTCGTCGGCGCCGCGGTCAGCGAAGTGCTGGAGACCCTGCGCGACCTCGTCGACTGTGCCCACGATCGCCAGGTGGGGAATCTTCTCGGCCACGATCTCCGGGGTCACAAGTCCTTCGTCGAGCGCATTGAGCGACTGCATGTGCCGGTCATGAACCGCAAGGTGGCGCAGGTGTTCCGGGACGGCCTCGAGACGGCGGCGCCACTCGACACCATTGGGGAGTCCCTCGTAAGGCAAATCCCTTTCGTACGAGGCGTGATGGTAGAGCGCTGGAAGCCATGCCATCGTCTCGAAGACACGCGGGTCTAGGAGCGACTCACCGTCGCGGAGTGCGAGCGCGTACCCGTGAAGGGTCACCCAAGGGTGGGTCAGGGTTTCGTCGTCCAATGAATCGGCGTCGCGGCAGATGCCGTCGCCGGCAGCCGCAGCCACCGCCATCCCCTTGGGCCCCTTGCCCGCCACGAGGATGGGCACCTCGAGTGGCCTCGCAGCGACATAACCCTCGTCATGGAGCATCCGGAGCACGCGCCCCTGCCAGGTGGCCTGCTCACCGCGGAGCAGGTGGCGAAGCGCGACGACGTATTCTTCGACATCGGCCCACTTCATGGGCTTGGGATCCCCGAGTGCGAACCGGGCGGAGAACCCCGCCCCCGCCGCGAGGGCTACCCGGCCCGGAGCCAGCGATTCCAGTTGTGCCACCGCCGCGGCCGTAACCATCGGATGACGCAGGCTCGCGATGATCAGCGAGCCCAGGCCGATCCGCGAGGTGCGGGCGGCGGCAAGCCCGAGGGTCATCCAGATGTCGGCGAAGATCGCGGGCGAGTCATAGACCCACGCCCTGTGAATCCCGAGCTCCTCCGCAAGTGCGATGAGGTCAGGTGTCTGGTCTGAGGGCGCCAGAGCGATCGAGAGCGCCATCGGTTGACCGGAATCGCGCATGCCACGTCCTCTGGATCGTCCGATCGCCCCGATGGCGGATCGGTGGTGGTCGATACGTCGAGCCAGCCTAGGACGCGCCAGCCGCATGGCCGACGCCGCGGGCCACCCCACGGCGCATCCGCCCGGCTGCACCCACGGCCGGGTGCCCCCTTGCCGCCAGACCGGGAGCACCCGTAGGTTGGGTCAATGGTCGGACCGATTCGGTCCCACGTCGAGATGGGATGCCCACGGTGAGACTGTCCGACGATCAGCGCAGCTTCGCCGAGGCCGTACGCGCCTTCTGCGACGACCACTGCAGCACCCTGGCCCAGCGTGACGCCCTGACCGAGGGCGGCACCCTCGCCAACAGCCCGCAACTCATGGCCATGATCGCCGAGTTCGGCTGGTTCGGCGTCTCACTGCCCGAGGAGTACGGCGGCGGCGGCGCAGGCATGGTGGAGGAGTGCATTTTCCTCGAAGAGACCGCCCGCGGCCTAGCACCTGTCCTCGCCTACTCCACGGGGCTCACGGCCGCACAGACCTACCTGCGCCACGGGCGCGAGGACCAGAAGAACACCATCGTGCGCAACCTCGCCGCCGGCAAGATCGAGGCGATCGCCCTGAGCGAGCCCGGCGCAGGGTCCGATCTCGGTGGTGTTCGGATCAAGGCAGTGAAGTCCGGCAACGACTACGTCATCACCGGGCAGAAGACCTGGACATCGGCTGCCCACGTGGCCGAGAACATCCTGGTGCTCACCCGTACCGAATCCACTGGCAAGAAGCACCAGGGCCTCACCCTGCTCGTGGTTCCGGCCCGCTCCGCCGGGCTCGAGATCCGAGGGATCGCCACGATGGAGGCGCCCACGGTCAACGACCTGTTCTTCACCGACGTACGCGTACCTGAGTCGGCAGTGGTCGGGGTGGTCGGCCAGGCCTGGCGCCACCTCATGCGCGGGCTCAGTGTCGAACGGCTGATCATCGCCGCAACATCACTCGGAGCCTCGCAGCGAGCACTGGCCGATGCCATCGCCTTCCTCAAGGAGCGCGAAGCGTTCGGTCAGAAGATCAAGGACTTCCAGGCGCTGCGTCACCGAGTGGCCGATCTCGCTACCGAGATCGAGGCCTGCCGCTCATTCGTCTACGACATCGCGGAAGGAATCGACGCGGGCTACGAGGACGATCTCGCCGTCCACGCATCCATGGCCAAGCTCAAGTGCACCCAGGTCGCGAAGAACACCGCACTCGAGGCCATGCAGATGATGGGCGGCTACGGCTACTCCCGCGAGTACGGCATCGAGGAGCAGGTCCGCAAGGCTCTCGCACCCCCGATCTACGGCGGTACCAACGAGATCCAGCGCGAGATCATCAGCAAGTCCCTGCTCGACAACTGACCCCGACCCACTGGAGAGAACAGAGATGAGCCAGTCCCCGTTCCGCACGGACGTCCTCGCCGGACAGCGGATCCTCGTCACCGGCGGCGGCACCGGGCTCGGCCGCGGAGTTGCGCGCCACCTCGTGCAGCACGGCGCGCAGGTGCACTTGTGGGGTCGACGGCTGCAGGTTCTCGAAGAGGCCGCGGCCGAAGCTGGCGATGGCTACCCCGGCTCCGTGCACGTCGACACAGTGGACGTGCGACAGGCCGACATGGTCGACGCCGCGATGGGACGCATCTGGGACGGCCACGGGCCACTCACCGGCGTTCTGAACAACGCCGCCGCCAACTTCATCGCGCCGACCGAATCGATCAGCCCTCGCGGTTTCGATGCGGTCTCGGGCACCGTCATGCACGGATCGTTCAACACCACCCAGGCCGCCGGCCGACGCTGGATCGAGCGCGGCGACCCCGGTGTCGTGCTCTCCACTCTGACCACGTGGGTGTGGACGGGCTCGGCGTATGTAGTGCCGTCAGCAATGGGTAAGGCAGCGGTGCACGCCATGACCATGTCGCTCGCAGTCGAGTGGGCCAAGTACGGCATCCGCCTCAACGCGATCGCCCCCGGCCCCATCCCCACGGACTACGCCTGGGAGATGCTCAACCCCACGGAGAATTCCTCGGTCGGGGCAACCCAGACCGATCAGATCCCCATGGGTCGCGTGGGCACGATCGAGGAACTCGCCAACCTGACGATCTTCCTGTTCTCCGACGCGTGCGCCTACCTGACCGGTCAGACGATCGCGATGGATGGCGGCCAGATGCTCGCAGGGCCCGGAACCTTCGCCGGCCTGACGTCGATGACAGCTGCGGACTGGACCGAGGCGCGCGAGCGAAGCCAGGCCGCCACCGCCGCAGCGAAGGCCCAGCGCAGCGTCTAAGGCGTTCCCGGGCCAAAAGATCTTCAGCGTGCCACCCCTGGCGGGGATCCCCTCCGCACTGGGATGCTCATGTTGGTGTGACCAAAGTCTGGTCGGACCATGTACATCACGGACGAGGTACCAGTGACAGAGCCCCACGGTCAGGCGCCGCCCCCCCTGGGTCGGTCGCACATCCAGATGGCCCCGATGGTCGTACCGAAGGCCTCCGACGTGCTGGCCAACGAACTTCGCGAGCGCATCCTCAGCGGTGAGCTGCCCGAGGGAACTCCCCTGCCGCCCGAGCGCGAGCTCGTACTGCAGACGCAGATGAGCCGTCCCTCCGTGCGCGAGGCACTGCGGATCTTGCAGGTCCAGGGGCTGGTCAGGATCAAGGCCGGACGAACGGGTGGCGCTTTCGTCCAGCGCCCCGGGCGTGAGTCGATGGCCAACACAGTGAGCTTGCTGATCCGCGGGCGGCAGTTGCGGATGGCCGCTCTCTTGGAGACGCGCGAGGCGATCGAACCATTCTGCGCGCAACTCGCGGCGCGTTACCGCAACGACGAGGACATCGCCGCCATGGAGGCCGCGAACGAGGCGATCGAGCAGGCCGGGGATATCCCGGCCTTCCTCAAGGCGAACGTCGACTGGCACATCGCAGTAGCCAACGCCAGCCACAACGAACTCCTCAGCGGGCTCATGCTGGCGCTCCAGCCCGCGATCTACACGGCGACAGAGAACGAGTCATTCGTGAACGAGGTCGTTCGGGCCACGACCTTGCGCGCACATCGCTCGGTCACCAACGCCGTGCGCGACGGCGATGTCGATGCCGCGCTGCGCCGTATGACCCGTCACGTTCACTCCTATGCCGAGGCGGTGCTCGCAGCCGACGAACGCTCGGAGATCGAGCTGCCAGCGGATACGTCCGCAATGCCCTCGCTCGGCAACTGATCCGCCACACCAAGTCGAACCACGAGGCCCCCATGACCGACACCCCCCTGCCCAGCGACCTGCTCGACCGGCTCTTCCGGCCCACGAGCATCGCCCTGGTCGGCGCCAGCGACAAGAACCTGTTCTCCCGCCGCGCCTTCGCACAGCAGAACCGCTTCGCTTCCGGACCACGTCTCACGCTGGTGAACCAGCGCAGCCCAGTGGTGCATGGCGTCGAGACAGTGACCTCGTGTCTCGACATCGACGGTGGCATCGACTGCGCGTTCCTGATGACCCCCCAGCACGCCACAGCCGAGGCACTCGCCGACGCTGTGGCCGGAGGCGCGCGAGCAGCAGCCGTCCTGAGCCAGGGTTGGGCCGAGGAAGGTCCCGAAGGATTGCGCCGCCAGCGCGAGCTTGTCGAGCAGGCCGAGGACCTCGGGGTCGTACTCCTGGGTCCGAATCATCTGGGATTCGCCAACCTGTGGGACGGCGTGGCCCCATGCGCCCTCGGCCTGGACATGCCGATCGAGCCCGGTGCGTTCGCCCTGGTGACCCAGAGCGGCGCAGTGGGCTCCTCGATGGTCGGATACGCGGCTCGCAACGATGCCCGATTCAGTTTCGTCGTCACCACCGGCAACGAGGCGATGGTCACCATCGCGGACGTCGTTCACTACCTGCTCGATGACGAGCACACAGCCGCGATCGGCATCTTCGCCGAGACCATCCGCAAGCCGGCAGTATTCCGCGCGGCGACAGAGAAGGCCGCCGATCTCGGCAAGCAATTGGTGATCCTCAAGGCCGGGTCCAGTGAGCTCGCCGCGCGCACCGCCCAGGCCCACACCGGCGCGCTCGTCGGTGACGACCGAGTGATGGACGCGATGTTCCGCCAGCACGGAGTCGCACGGGTGCGATCCGTGGAAGACCTCATCTGCACCGGGAATCTCAGCGCATCGGTCGGGCCGCTGCGCACGCCCGGCGTTGCCGTCATGTCGGTGTCGGGTGGCGCGTGCGACCTCATCGCCGACCGCGGCCAAGACCTCGGGCTCCAGCTTCCCGACTTCAGTGATCACACGAAATCCCTTCTGGCCGAACTGCTCCCGGCGTACGGCCACCCGCAGAACCCGCTCGATGTCACTGGTGGCGCCCTGGCCAATCCTGAGGTGTGGCGCCGAGGGATCGAAGCCATCGCGGCCGAGCCCGGTATTGGGCTCGTCGGGATCGTGAACTCACTGCCCAGCGATGGCGAACCGCAGCGGATCGACGCCTTCCACGCCGTCGGCGCTGCTGCCGCCGCAACGGGCATGCCCGTCGTCATCTTCCCGCAGGTAGAGCAGGGGCAGTCTGCTCATGTGCGAGATGCGAAAGCGGCCTCCGGTGTCGACAACGTGCTACCGAGCGTCGAACGATTCGTGCACGCGGCATCCGCCCTCGCGCAGTGGTCGACCTGGCTGGCCGACCGGCGCAGCAGGACACCAATCACCGCACCGGATCGGTCCGCCGACACTCTGACGCTGGACGGCCCGTTGAGCGAGCATGCTGCACGCGCACTTCTTGAGAGTGCCGGGATCCCTTTGGTGCCAGCCGAACTAGTGCATTCGGCCGAGGAAGCCGGACTCACCGCAGCGCGATGGGATGTGCCGGTCGCGATGAAGTTCTGTTCGGCCGAGGTCGCACACAAAACCGAACTCGGTGGTGTCGTTCTCGGGGTCGACGGCCCCGAACGGGCGGCATCGACCTACCGCCTTCTGGTCGAGCGCGCCACCTCCGCTGGAGTGGCCCTCGACGGAATCTTGCTGAGCCCCATGCGTTCTGGCGGGATCGAGCTGCTTGTCGGAGTCGTGACCGACCCCGACTGGGGTCACGTGCTGGCGGTGGGATTCGGCGGTGAATTCGTCGAGCTGCTCAAGGACACGTCGCTGCGTCTGCTGCCCGTCGGGCACGACGACGTCCGCTCGATGCTCAAGGAGCTCAAGGGTTATGAGCTGCTGACGGGCTTCCGCGGTCGTAAGCCCGTCGACATCGACGCTCTCGCCGATGTGGTCGTGCGCATCGCTCAGCTGGCCGAGCGCCTCGGTGATTCGGCCACCGCACTCGAGGTCAACCCCCTCAAGGTCGACGGCGATCGCATCGAGGCACTCGACGTGCTGATCACGGTCGCCGGCTCCTAGCCCCGCGGGAGCAGGATGGTGCGCAGCACCTCACCTGCGCCCTGGGCCGCGGCAACCTCGTTGATTCGTCCAAGATCGGCGGTGCCGTCGATCAGGCTCTCGATCGGGAGGCGACCCGACGACCAGAGGTCGACAAGCACGGGAAGATCGCGGGCAAGGGTCATGCCACCCGCGAAGCACCCGACGAGTCGCTTCTCGTCATGGAAGAGCTCGTAGGCGTCGATCTCGATCTTCTGACCCGGACGGCCGGCGCCGACCACCGTGATCGAGCCCCCGCGACGAGTGGCACGCCATGCGGCAGTAGTGGTCTCAGCGCGCCCCACGGCGTCGATGACGACGTCGAAAGGCGACATCGAGGCGAGCTCCTCCGGATCGACCGCCTCGTCCGAGCCAATCGCGACAGCCCGCTCGCGGCGAGTTGCTGAGGGATCCACCGACACGATCCTCGTGGCACCGCCAACCCGGGCACCGAGCACGGCGCTCATGCCGATTGCGCCGGCGCCGATCACCGCGACGTGGTCACCCGGTTGTACACGCGCGCTCCGGATCGCCGCACCGACACCCGTCGGAACTGCGCACCCCATCATCGCGGCCACCACGAACGGCACCGACGGATCAAGAGCGACGGCGGCGATCGCAGGCACCACCGTGCGATGTGCGAACGTGGCAGTGGCCATGCCCTGCTGAACCTCTGTGCCGTCAATGCTCAGTGGGCTCGACGGGCCTGCGCCCTCGCCTTCGCGGGACGTGCGACGACGCGAGCAGAGGTGCGATTGCGCTCGCCGGCACGGGGCACACGCGCCACAGGGCGTGATCCAGGCGATGAGAACGTGGTCGCCGACCGCCGGTGAGCTGACACCCGCGCCTACGGCCGACACGATGCCCGCGCCCTCGTGACCGAGCACCACGGGGGTGGGGATTCCGAACACGGTGGTGAGCGTCATGTCCGATGCGCACAGCCCACAAGCGTGGATATCGACGGCAACTTCACCCGGCCCGGGTTCGCGAAGGTCGACCTCCCGAACATCGAACGGGCCGCCTGGCTCCCACATCACCGCTGCACGCACAGGTCGCTCCTACCGTCGGAGTTCCGTCACGGCAGAATGCACGCGACGGTAGTTGCCGAGGTCCATTTTAGTGACAAGTCCAGGTCGTTGACATGTCCAGCCCCTAGTGAGGAATCCCGATGACGAACGCACCCGCCGACGATCTGGCCCGGACGACGATCGCCATCCCCGGCACCACCAATCTTCGTGACCTCGGCGGCCTTCCCGGGCCTGCGGGCATGCGCATCGCGCCGGGGCGACTCTTCCGCAGCGAACTCCTCGTGGACGCCGAAGAGAGCGGTCCCTTCGCCACCTGGCGCCCGGAGCACTCCTCGGCTTTCGATGTCCTTGGCCTGCATACCGTCATCGATCTGCGCTCAGCATTCGAGCTCGCGCGGCACACGACCCACTGGGATCACGCCACCGGCGCGAGGGTCGTCTCCGTTGCCATCGAGGAGGGCGGACCCGGCACCGTCAGCAATGTGATGCAGAACCTGATCGACGAGGGGCGCACCACCTTCGACGCCGACGACCTCGCCGACTTCTACATCGGAATCCTCGACCGCCGGGCGGTGGAGTTCGCCCGGGCCGTGCGCGAACTGGCCCAACCCGGGGGCCTGCCCGGGCTCATCCACTGCGCGATTGGTAAGGACCGCACGGGAATCCTGGTGGCGATCATTCTCGACGCGATCGGAGTCCCACGCCCGCTCGTGATCGCGGACTACCAGATCTCAGAGGTACTGGTGCCGGCTCAGGTCGAGTTGCACTCACCGATGTTGGTCGAGGCAGGCCTCGATCCCACCAGGGTCTTGGGCATGTTCCAGGCGCCCGCACGCACCATGGAACTGACACTCGGCCACCTCGACGAGCGCTACGGAGGCGGGTCCCGCTATCTCGTCGAGGCGGGAGATCTCGCGGTCGAGGATGTGAACCGCCTGGCCGACGCACTGTTGATAGCCGACGAGAACTAGTCGGTCTCCTCGGGTTCCAGAGGGCCGCTCACACGTTGTGCTCTGACACGACGCTCTTGCCGGTGATCTGCTTGACGAGGATCTGGAACGCGCGGTCATTGGGGATGAACGCGGTCAGAGCCACATTGCCGTTGGCCAGGACGCCGACGGCGGACTTGGGCTTCGCCCCCAACACCGCGAACACGGCGTGGGTGACGATGTTGTAGTCGTTCCAGTTCGTGTTCCACTTATCGGCATACGGGGCAAGCACTCCAGAGAGCGGCTT
>WLRQ01000074.1 GCA_009697815.1 Actinomycetota bacterium | reverse complement strand
CCCGCGTCGGCCCAGGCCTCGCGTGAGGCGATGAGGGCGAGCTGCTGGTTGCGGTCGAGCTTGCGTGCCTCGACACGGTCAAGGACCGCACTGGGATCGACAGCTACCTGTCCGGCAAATCTGACGGGCAGCAGTTCGAAGCGCTCATCTTCGATCGCGCGAACTCCGGATCGGCCAGCGAGCATGCCATCCCACGTGGAGGCGACATCGCCGCCCACTGGGGTCGTGGCGCCCAAGCCGGTGACGAAGACGCGTCGCAGCGGTGTGGTCATCAGGTCGCTCCTTGCAAGGTTCGAGGGGGGTGATGAGGTGGCGCCCCGGGCGGGGCGCCACCTGTCACGTCGTCAGGCCGTGAGGCTGGCCTTCTCGATGAAGGCGACGGCGTCGCCGACGGTCTTGAGGTTCTTGACCTCACCGTCGGGGATGCTGACGCCGAACTTGTCCTCACAGGCCATCACGACCTCGACCATCGACAGTGAGTCGATGTCGAGGTCGTCGATGAAAGCCTTGTCAGGGGTGATGTCGGCCACGGGGGTACCGGCGACCTCGTTCACGATGGCTGCGAGGCCCTCGAGAATCTGCTGGGACACGGGATCTCCTTGCGGTTCTAGTGCGGTGCTGGACAGGGTCGTGCGGGTCGTGCGGGTCGTGCGGGTCGTGCGGGTCGTGCGCTTCGTGCACCCGGAGCCGGGAAGGCTCGCGGGGGTCTAGGGGATCTCCACCACCTGGGCGGCGAATGCGAGGCCCGCACCGAATCCCACGAGCAGGGCGAGTCCCCCACTGGTGACCTCACCCGCCTCGAGAAGGTGGTCGAGGGCTAGCGGGATCGAGGCCGCGGAGGTATTGCCGGACGTCTTGATGTCGCGCGCGATCACCACGTGCTCAGGCAGCTTCAGGGTGCGCACGAGCGCATCCGTGATGCGCATATTCGCCTGGTGGGGAACGAAAGCGGCGAGGTCGGCCGACGTGATGCCAGCGGCATCGATCGCACGCTGCGTGACCTTGCTGACCTCGCTGATCGCCCAGCGAAAGACCGTCTGTCCCTGCATGGTCAGGTGTGGGTAATGCTCGCCGGGGTTGTCGCGGTAGTCCGTCCACGACTGACTCATCGTGATCACGTCGATCTGGCCGCCGTCTGCGCCCCAGATCACCGGGCCGACGCGAGGGATGTCGGACGGGCCCAGAAGCACCGCGCCCGCGCCATCGCCGAAGATGAATGCCGTGCCGCGGTCGCTCCACGAGACGAAGTCACTGAACTTCTCGGCGCCGATGACCAGGACGTACTTCGAGGTGCCAGCGCGGATGAGGCTGTCGGCGACCCCGATCGCGTAGCAGAATCCTGCGCACGCGGCGCCGAGGTCGGATGCGGCAGCGTTGACGGCCCCCACCCGGAAGGCGACCTCGGTCGCTGCCGCAGGAGTCTGAAAGGGGTGGGTGACGGTCGCCACGAGCACCATCGAAATCTCTGACGGGTCGATGCCCGCGCGGGCTATGGCCTTGGTAGCGGCTTCCGTGGCCATGCTCGCGACCGTCTCATCGGCGGAGGCCCTGCGGCGCTCGCTGATCCCGGAACGCTCGCGGATCCACTGGTCTGAGGAGTCGATGAGTGCCGAGATCTCATCGTTGCCGACCACCCGCGACGGGAGGTAGGACCCCACCGAGAGGATCCTGCTTCCGGGACGACCGGCCACGGGCGTGATCGCGGGGCTCATATTCCCACCGGCTCGGGGTGCAGGCGGATGATCGGCTGTCCGGGTGAGACGGGGTCGCCGTCCTCCACGAGCCATTCGACGATCGTGCCGCCGTGCGGGGCGAGTACGGGCTGCTCATCGCGCAGGTTGACCACGGATCCGATCGGGGCACCCGCCACGAGTTTGTCTCCGGCGACGGCTTCGCTTGCCAGTCGGAAGGTGCCCTTGACCGGAGCCACGAGTAGGCGCCAAGTGGGTGCCTGTGACATGTGGGTGGGGGTCGCGTGCCGTTCGATGAGATCCCATGCCGCCGGGAGGTCGTCCGGTGTGGTGATCGCGAGGGTCTCGATTCCGGGGAGGCCGCGCTTGGCCAGCCCGGTGAGGGCACCCGAGGGCGGCAGCTCCAGCATCGCGGTGACCCCGAGGTCGGCCATGGTCGACATGCAGAGGTCCCAACGGACGGGCGAGCTCACCTGACGGACGAGGCGCGCGAGCACCTCGCGGCCGTTGTGGACGATCGTGCCGTCGGCGTTGCTGATCAAGCGAGTCCGAGGGTCGTGGACGGAGATGGATCGGGCATACGACGCGAGCTGAGCCACGGCGGGAACCATGTGCTCGGTGTGGAATGCCCCGGCGACTTGAAGTGGCCTCAGGCGTGCACGGGCGGGGGGGTCGGCGGCGAAGGCGTCGAGTTGCTCGAGGGTTCCGGCCACGACGATCTGCCCTGCGCCGTTCTCGTTGGCGGCCGTGAGGCCGTACTTCTCAGCGGCCGCGACGATCTCGTCTCGTTCGCCACCGAGGACAGCAGTCATGCCCGTGGGCGTGACCGCCGAGGCGATCGCCATGGCCTTGCCACGCTCGCGGACGAACACCATGGCTTGCTCGGCGTTGATCACTCCGGCACCCACGGCGGCGGTGATCTCCCCGACACTGTGGCCTGCCCCTGCCGCGACCTTGCCGTACGCCTCGGCCGGATGCGGGAACAGGCTCAGCAGCGTGACCAGGCCTGCCCCGACGATCAGGGGCTGGGCCACGGCGGTGTCACGGATGGTGTCGGCGTCACTCTCGGTGCCGTGGGTGATGAGGTCGACCCCGGAGACGGCGGACAGCCAGCGGAGGCGGTCCTCGAACCCGGGAACCTCCAGCCACGGAGTGAGGAAGCCGGGGGTCTGGGCGCCCTGACCGGGCGCGACAACAACGAGCATGGGTCCAGCCTGTCGTCGCCAGGCCCGCCATGCGCTGACGGCCCCACCAACGAAGATCGCGCAACTTTGGAGGTTTCCTACAACGCGGGCCGCTCTGTGGCCAGCCGTCCCAGGGCTAGGGCGAGTCGGAGCGACCATGCGTCCCGGGGGATGGTGGCGGTCAGGCCCGTGATGTCAGCGACGCGACGCAGTCGGTATCGGACCGTGTTGGGGTGTACGAACAACTCTCGGGCCGCACCTTCGAGCGAGCCGGTGCGCTCGAGATAGGCCGCGAGAGTCTCGACGAGTGTGGGGTCCTCGGCGACGAGTCGGAGGTAGATCTCATCGACGAGGCGGCGAGCGGCATCGGCGTCGCCGTCGAGTGCCCGCTCGGGGAGCAGATCGGCGGCCGACACGGGCCGAGGAGCGTCGGGCCAGGCCAGGACAGCGCGATACCCAGCCATCGATTCGCGAGCGCTCCGCGTCGCCTCGGCGAGGCCGGGGACGAGGGAGCCCACGACCAAAGGTCCGGGGGCGAATTGGCTCATGATCGCCTTCGCGGCCGCGACCGGGTCCGAAGCGCCGCCCAGCACGACGACGAGTCGCTGCGACTGAACCCCGCTCAACGCATCAAGGTGGTGATGACGGGCTGACCGCTTGACGGCCTCGGCGATTGACTCCGGATCACCGGTGGGCGCGCGCCCGGTGACGACGCAGACACCCGTGACATGTCCCCAACCGAGTGCGGCGCCGCGCGACACGACGGCGTCGTCGACGTCGTCGCGCAACAGGGCATCGAGCACGAGTGCTTCGAGCCGCGCGTCCCAGGCACCGCGTGCCTCGGCTGCGCGGGCGTAGACGAGTGCGGCCGCGAACGCGATCTCGCGGGAGTACAACAGAAGGGACTCACGCAGCCAGGCGCTGTCCTCGGGGCCGGCCAGTTCGTCGACACGCTCCTCGACGACCGAGATCGTGGCGCGGACGAGGTCGACGGTCTGCTGCAGGGAAACCGCGCGCACGAGTTCGCGCGGTGCGGTGCCGAACACGTCTGCTGTGATCTCCTGGGCGCCCTCGGGATCGCGGAACCACTGCACGAACGCGGCGATACCGGCCTGGGCCACGAGGTTGACCCACGAGCGATCCGCAGCCGACATGGCGGCGTACCACGGGAGCGCACTCTCCATGCGGGAGGCGGCAGCGGTCGCGAGGGTTCCCGTGGCACGCTCGAGGCGGCGCACGGTCGCAGCGCGACGGCGGCTGTTCACAGTCCGCAGCCTAGGGGTGCGGGATCTGCGGGGCACGTCCCACATTGGTGGAATGCCACAATTAGGTGTCAGTGGCGAGGATCGAACGAGGTTGAGGGACGGGCATCATGGTGAACATCTCGACTCCAGCGGTGGATCTGCGTCGCGCGTCCGATCGCTTCGCGACGGACATCGGCTGGCTCGACAGCTCGCACTGCTTCTCCTTCGGTCAGCACTACGACCCGGGCAACACCCACTTCGGGCTGCTCATGGTGTCCAACGACGATGTCGTGGCACCGGGAGCCGGTTTCGAGACTCACCCGCACCGCGACATGGAGATCGTCACCTGGGTGCTCGAGGGTCAACTCGTCCACCAAGATTCTGAGGGCAATACCGGAGTGCTCTATCCCGGTCTCGCGCAACGGATGTCGGCCGGAACTGGCATCCTTCACTCGGAGAAGAACGACTCGTGGCGCATTACCGGCGACCCCGAGCACGTCGAGCCCGTCCACTTCATTCAGATGTGGGTCGTGCCCGACACCGCTCGCATCGCGCCCAGCTACGAGCAGCTCGACATCACCGAAGACCTGTCGCGTGGCGGGTTCGTCACGGTGGCATCGGGATTGGCCAAGCACGACGATCACCGGGCCATCCGGATCCAGAATCGTCATGCAGGCCTGCTCGCCGCGCGTCTCTCCGCCGGAGAGGCGCTCGAACTGCCGGCAGCCCCGTTCGTCCACCTCTACGTCGCGGAGGGGCAGATCGCGCTCGAGGGCGCCGGTGTGCTCGCCACCGGTGACTCCGCCCGTATTACGGCATCCGACGGCCGACGGGTATCGGCCGCGGGTGGGTCAGCCGAGATCCTCGTGTGGGAGATGCACGCGGCGCTGGGCTAAAGGGCGGGAGCCTCAGCCGCCACCTTCGGTGTTCCCGGCATCGGCCGCCGATGGATCGTGGAGCTGGTAGCGCTCGATGGCCTCGGCGACCACGTCGTGCGTGATCTCGCCACGATCAGCGAGTGAGGCCAGTGTTCGAACGGCGATGCTCTGCGAGTCAACCAGGAAGTGTCGACGTAGTGCGCCGCGAGTGTCGGACATACCCCAGCCATCGGTGCCCAGGCTCGCGTAGTCGGTGGGAACCCAGGCGCGGATCATGTCCTGCAACTCGCGCATGAAGTCCGACACCGCGACGACCGGGCCCGGGCGCCCTGCGAGGCGTTGGGTGACATAGGCCTGGCGGTGCTCGCCGACGGGGTGCAGCAGGTTGTGTCGGTCGACGGCGAGGCCGTCACGTCGCAACTGCGTCCACGAGGTGACCGACCAGACGTCGGCCCGAACGCCCCACTCCTCGCGCAGGATCCGCTGCGCCTCCAACGCCCAGGGAACCGCCACCCCCGAGGCCAGCACCTGAGCCTGCGGCCCGCCGCCGTCTTCGGCGGGGGCGAGCAGATGCATGCCGCGCAGGATGCCGTCGACGTCGACACCTTCCGGCTCGGCGGGCTGGACGTACGGCTCGTTGTAGAGCGTGAGGTAGTAGAAGACATTTTCGGGATCGTCGCCGTACATGCGGCGCAGGCCGTCCTTGACGATGTGGCCGAGCTCGAACCCGTAGGCCGCGTCGTACGCGACGACCGCCGGGTTCGTGGCCGCGAGGACGTGTGAGTGGCCGTCCTCATGCTGGAGGCCCTCGCCGTTCAATGTCGTGCGGCCCGCGGTAGCGCCGATGACAAAGCCCCGAACCATCTGGTCCATCGCCGCCCAGAAGCCGTCGCCTGTGCGCTGGAAACCGAACATCGAATAGAAGATGTAAATCGGGATCATCGGCTCGCCATGTGTGGCGTACGACGAGCCGACCGCTGTGAACGAGGCGACGGAGCCGGCCTCGTTGATGCCTTCGTGTAGTAGCTGACCATCGGTCGCCTGCGTGTAGGCCAGGACGAGATCGCGATCGACCGAGGTGTACGTCTGCCCGTGCGGCGAGTAGATCTTGGCCGTGGGGAAGAGTGAATCCATCCCGAAGGTGCGAGCTTCGTCGGGGATGATCGGGACGAAGCGCCGCCCGATCTCAGGGTCTCGCATGAGGTCCTTGAGAAGGCGAACGAACGACATTGTCGTCGCGATGGCCTGCTTGCCCGAGCCGCGCCTCACGACGTCGTAGAGGTCCTCGCCCGGCAGTACGAGGGCTTTGGTGGCCGATCGCCGCGAGGGAACGGAGCCACCGAGGGATCGACGACGCTCGAGCATGTACTGGGTGTGCTCGTGGTCCATGCCCGGGTGGTAGTAGGGCGGGAGCTTCGCGTCGAGTTCGGAATCCGCAATGGGGATCTCGAGCCGGTCGCGGAAATTCTGGAGGTCTTCGAGCGTGAGCTTCTTCATCTGGTGCGTGGCGTTGCGGCCCTCGAAGTGGCTGCCGAGGGTCCAGCCCTTGATCGTCTTGGCCAGGATCACCGTGGGCTGACCCTTGTGTTCGGTCGCGGATCGATACGCCGCGTAGAGCTTGCGGTAGTCGTGGCCGCCTCGTCGTAGTCCCCAGATCTGGTCGTCGGTGAGGTCCTCGACCATCTTGCGGGTGCGGGGATCACGACCAAAGAAGTGCTCGCGGACGAATGCGCCGTCCTCGGCCTTGTAGGTCTGGAAGTCACCGTCGACAGTGCGGTTCATCAGGTTGACGAGCGCGCCGTCATTGTCCTTGGCCAGCAAGGAATCCCAGGCACGTCCCCAGACGACCTTGATGACATTCCAGCCCGCTCCACGGAAGTAGGACTCGAGCTCCTGGATCACCTTGCCGTTTCCGCGCACTGGGCCATCGAGGCCCTGAAGGTTGCAGTTGACGACGAACGTGAGGTTGTCGAGCTCATCGCGGGCCGCCAGGCCCAGTGCGCCCAGACTTTCAACCTCATCCATCTCGCCGTCGCCGAGGAAGGCCCAGACGCGCTGCTCGCTGGTGTCCTTGATGTTGCGCGCATGCAGGTACTTGTTGAACCGTGCCTGGTAGATCGCGTTGAGTGGGCCCAGGCCCATCGACACCGACGGGAACTCCCAGAAGTCCGGCATGAGCCGGGGGTGCGGGTAGGACGACAGCCCGCCACCGGGGTGCGAGAGTTCCTGCCGGAACCCGTCCATCTGAGTCTCGGAGAGTCGACCTTCGAGGAACGCGCGAGCGTAGATGCCCGGCGATCCGTGGCCCTGGAAGTAGATCTGATCGCCGCCGCCGGGGTGGTCCTTGCCGCGGAAGAAGTGGTTGAACCCGACCTCGTAGAGAGCGGCGGTGGAGGCGTACGAGGAGATGTGACCGCCGACTCCGACGCCGGGGCGCTGAGCGCGGTGCACCATGATCGCGGCGTTCCATCGCGCGTAGGCGCGGATTCGTCGCTCGGCCGTCTCGTCGCCGGGGAACCAGGGCTCGCGCTCGGGCGGGATGGTGTTGATGTAGTCGGTGCTGCGCAAGCTGGGGACGCCTACGTTCTGCTCGGCGGCTCGTCGCAGCAGCGACAGCATGATGTAGCGGGCGCGGTAGGGCCCGGCGTTCTCGACGAGCGCGTCGAACGAGTCGATCCACTCGGACGTCTCGTCGGGGTCGACGTCGACGTACTGGGTGGGAAGTCCGCCGGCTAGCAGTGGGTCGCGGTCGCGTCCTGTTGCCACGGGGTGATCAGCTCCTCGGGTCGCAAGGTGTGTCGGGTACATCCTGCCGCGTATCGACGCCGTCCACGTGCGGCGGGTGATGTCTCGTCTTCGCTCTCAGGCTGCGTGAGGCCTTGATGGGGGGCTCGAGAAGCAGCCGGCACAGGTGACATCCGCGTCGAATGCCACGCGAATCTCGCCCCGAAAGGCGACGCGGGCCCTGCGGATCGTTCATGATGCTTGCGTCGAGCACATGATCTGGGCTGGACTAGGCACATCCCCGCGGGGATCACGGGGCGGCGACCGCCACCCCGACCAGACAATGACGAGGAATCGGAGGTCGTCGTGACCGCGACCGCGGACCACGCGGAGGCCCAGCGCAGCTTGGCCATGAAGCTCGGCATCACAGCGGGGCAGGTGGTGCAGGAGCTCGGCTACGACGATGACGTCGACCACGACCTGCGGGCCGGTGTCTCCGCCGTGGCTGGTTCCGAGTTGGTCGACGAGGACTTCGACGACGTCGTGGACGTCGTGCTCCTCTGGTGGCGGGATGACGACGGCGATCTTGTCGACGCACTCGTCGACGCAATCGCGATCCTCGCCGACCAGGGGGTCGTGTGGCTTCTCACCCCGAAGCTCTCACGCGCAGGTCACGTCGAGGCATCTGACATCTCCGACGCCGCTCCCACGGCGGGGCTTCAGTCCACGAGCACCGTCTCGGCCTCGCGTGACTGGCAGGGCACCCGCCTTGTCGCCCCGCGGGCTTTTCGCCGCTGACTTCTCCGCGGTCATGGCTCACTTCTCCTGAAGGGGAGGAGCCGCAGTAGGGCTGTGGCCGTGGTCGTCGCGCGGATAGCGGCGATAAGCGCCGACCGACCCGGTATGCCCGGCACCTGCTCCACGATCGGTGCCAGCGCCAGGAGTCCGGCGATGTCCCTTACGGCGAGCTCTCGTCGACGCAAGGCACCGGGAACGTCCGCCCGGCCCGCCGCGATGTCGAGCAGAAGTCGCGTGGTGCCCTCGAGTGCTGGCCCGATGTCCTCGGGGTTTCGGGCCTCAGCCTCTGATTGCGCTGCGACATCGAAACGAACTGTGCGCCAGGCACTCTCGCGTGCCCCCATGCCGATAAGCGTCGTAGGAGTGAGCGCGCTGATCGACGCTGTGATTCCTTGACGAGCGGCGAGCGCGCCGATCGTGTCGACCAGTCCCAGCAGACCGTTGTCGAGGAGCGCCTGAGGAATCCGTGCGCCGCCGACCTCGAGGTCGAGCGCCGCGGTGGCGAGCGGGTAGGTGGACGCGAGGAAGAACGTCGTCAGCGGCA
This sequence comes from Actinomycetota bacterium, assembly GCA_009697815.1. Taxonomy (GTDB): domain Bacteria; phylum Actinomycetota; class Actinomycetes; order S36-B12; family CAIYMF01; genus Longivirga. The sequence goes on along the minus strand of WLRQ01000074.1, from coordinate 1,879 downwards.
GGGTTCCGAGCATCGATGCCACGGGGGCTTGGGAGAGACTGCGCTCCTCGAGCTCGAGCCACGCCGTCACCTGGCGGCCCTGGCGCCGAATGGAATCCCGGATGGCGCTATCGCTCTCATGGCGGTGCGCGGCGCGAACGCGCTGGACGAGCGCGCCCTGGTCGTAGTGACCGATCACGCCAGTGCGGGCCTCGCGGAGCAGTTGGGTGACGGGGCGGTTGTCGTCCCAACCCCCCAGGGGGATCACCACCTCGCGAACCGTGAGGCCCTTAGCGCGTGACGGTCCGTGTAGGTCGAGGTCGTCGAGCATCGTGGCAAACAGCGCCCACGACTGCGACACGGAGGCCGTGAGGGCAGCACGGTCGCTCGTGGCCAGACCTCGCTCCGGTGGGGTCGGATTGAGCACCGGCGGCGGCTGTGTCACGATCGCATCCTGCCGTGTCGGGAACCCGCGCGGGACATGACTTTGTTGGAAGGATCAGCATGGCTATCGAGGTCGGCCAGGAGGCCCCCGATTTCGAACTGAAGAACCAGTTCGGTGAGCACATCCGTCTTTCGTCGTTCCGTGGCGAGAAGAACGTCGTGCTCGTGTTCTACCCCATGGCCTTCACGGCCACGTGCACCGGAGAACTGTGCCGGATCCGCGACGAGCGCGACTCGATCGAGAGTGAGGACACCGTCGTCTTCGGCATCTCTTGCGACGCCGTGCCCTCGCTCAAGGTCTTCGCCGAGCACGAGAAGCTCAACTACTCGCTGCTCAGCGACTGGTGGCCCCACGGTGACGTCTCGCAGCTTTACGGCGTCTTTCTCGAGGAGCGCGGGTTCCCGATCCGCGGCACCTTCGTGATCGACAAGGAGGGCATCGTCCGCTGGCTGGTCGTCAACAGCCCGGCCGATGCGCGCGACACCGACGAGTACCGCGCTGCACTCGCGGCCATTTCCCACTCGCTCTAGTGGCACCCGGCCCTTGCTGACGGCGTGATTGTCGGTCATGGGCTGCTACCACTGCGGACGACGCCAGGTCGACCCCGATTCGGGGCCGTCGACCTGGCGTCGTGCTGTGTCCGGAGGTGAGCAGGTCCTGGTGTGCCCCGGCTGCCAGGCCGAGGGCTGGACCGACGCACTTGATTCGTGTGAGATCTGTGGCTCGACGCAGCTCGTGAAGCGGCTCGGGGAGATCGAGTGCCGAGGCTGTGATTCGCCGCCGCGGAAGGCCGAATCGCGGACGGCGGATGGGACGCCTTCGGCCTCACGCGACGACCAGTCGGGAATATCACGACATGTCGGATTCGAGGATGCGCACGACCTCGCAGCCGAGGTGGCTACGGCTCTTTCGCGCGTGTTCCGGCGCGATGGATGATCCGTTTCGAGATGCAACCTTGTGCATTCGGGCGCACTATTCAGCAACAGCCACGTCGCCGATGGCCCGAGACCCCGGCGACGTGGCTGCCTTATGTTGTGTGGGAGCCGGGGACTTCGGCGCGACCCACATTGTGTTGGTGGTTGGTGCTTGGTGGCTCTCGGGCGCTGGCTCGCGACCCGCGCGTGGGGCAACCCGCCCGAAGGTCGTCACCTGCCTCGCGAGCGGGTAACCTCAGCGGGCGGTATCCCCGTCGAGGGGCGTATAGCTCAGTTGGTTAGAGCACCTGCTTTACAAGCAGGGAGTCGGCGGTTCGAGTCCGTCTACGCCCACCACAATCGTGTCCACCCCGATGACGCTTGCGACCTCATGTGATCGCTGTGGGCGTAAATGTTCTTGTGTATCAACGGGTTTCGGGGGCCTGTTTGGTGGGGGCACTGTCAGTGGTGGTCTCTAGGGTTGTCTCATGTCCTCCTCCTTCTCCCGCTCCGGTTCGGGGTCGCCGGGTGATCCGGGTGT
>WLRQ01000073.1 GCA_009697815.1 Actinomycetota bacterium | reverse complement strand
TGAGCCTCAGGCAATCCCGGGATATGTGGTGTGGGGTGCGGGGTGCCCACGGGGTTCGTTACGTCAGCGGCACAGGCTCGCGTGCCACGCGGCGACCGAGCGATCCGTGAGGCTCGCCACCTGGTCGATCACCACACGCATCCGGGCCGCGTCATCTGCCGCGCTGTCGTACGCCGCGCGCAGCACAGGATCGAGCACGTCGGGAGCCTTCAGCGCAATCGCGGCCGCAAGTTCCTTGATGAGCTCGCGCTGGCCTGCGTAGAGATAGTCGGCCCCACTGCGCTGGATGACCCAACGATTGGCCACCGCCTTGAGAACGGCCACCTCAAGGCGGCGATCGCGCGGCACCACGAGATCAGCTCCGTAGCGAGTGAGCCGGCCCTCGCCCCAACGTTCACGAGTTGCGGCCTCGACGTCATTGCAGAACCGGCCGATGAGCTGAGAGGTCAGGTTCTTCAGCGCGGCGAGATCGCGCAGCGAACCGTCGTAGCACGACGGCCAGAAGGGCAGCGCCGTGAGCCGCTCGACGGCCGCACCGAGTTCGGCGGCCGTGGCATCGGTGGCGTAGCCGAGAGCGACGTCGAGCAAGCCCTCGGGATCGTGCGCCTTTCCCGCGCCATGAAGGGCGCGAATGTCGAGATGCCCGGCGACGATGGCATCCTCCACATCGTGCACGGAGTAGGCGACATCGTCGGACCAGTCCATGACCTGCGACTCGAAACAACCACGCTCGCCGGGGGCTCCCTGACGCAGCCAGGTGAAGACGTCGAGGTCGTCGTCGTAGACGCCGAACTTGCGCGTACCCGCGAGGCGCGGCCACGGGTACTTAGTCGCGGCGTCAAGCGCCGCGCGCGTGAGGTTGAGGCCGACCGGGCCACCGGGGCGCGGGCCGTCGTCATCGCTGAAGGTCTTGGCCTCGAGTCGGGTCAGGATGCGCAGCGACTGCGCATTTCCTTCGAACCCCCCGATGCCGGAGGCGATCTCATCGAGGGCATCCTCGCCGTTGTGCCCGAATGGTGGGTGGCCCAGATCATGGGAGAGGCAAGCAACCTCGACAAGATCGGGATCGCATCCCAGCGCGGCACCGAGTTCGCGGCCCACCTGGGCACACTCGAGCGAATGGGTCAGACGAGTGCGCAGGAAGTCGCTCTCCCCCGCCGCGAGAATCTGGGTCTTCGCCGCGAGACGACGCAGCGCCGCCGAATGCAACACGCGCGCCCGATCGCGCACGAAGGCCGTACGGCCTGCGCGCTTGGGCGGCTCCGGAACCCACCGCGCCTCATCCCCGGGCACATAGCCTTCGGAGAGCCGGTCATCATCAAGTGAGGGCTGGCCATCCTCGCGCGGAGTCAGGCCATCCTCGCGCGAGGGCCGCTGCTGGTTATCCATTACCCGCGACCCTAGCGACCCGCGCCCCCTCACCCCACCCCCTTGGTGGGTCAATGTGCCCTGGGCGGCCTTAGGGGCCTCTAGAACGCCCCACTGAATCCACAGAGGCCGGGCGTGTCGACGAATAGACGCCGACCGATCAGCGAGTGTCCGACGCCGCAGACTCAATCGCGGCCCGGCCAGCCTCGAGTCGCGCCACCGGCACGCGGAAAGGTGAGCATGAGACGTAGTCGAGGCCGACCTTGTGGAAGAAGTGCACTGACTCGGGGTCTCCACCATGTTCGCCACAGACCCCGACCTTGAGATCCGGACGGGCCTTGCGCCCTTCCGTGACGGCGATCTCGATGAGTCGCCCGACACCGTCGGCATCCAGAGTCTCGAAAGGTGACACCGTGAACACGCCCATGTCGAGGTAGGCGGCGAAGAACGCAGCCTCAACATCGTCGCGCGAGAATCCCCAGGTGGTCTGGGTGAGGTCATTGGTGCCGAAAGAGAAGAACTCGGCAACCTCGGCGATGCGGTGCGCGGTGAGTGCAGCGCGCGGCAACTCGATCATGGTGCCGATCGGGATGACCAGAGCCACGCCCTCGCGAGCAGAGATCTCGGCGACGATCCCGTCAGTTTCATCGGCGACGAGGTGGAGTTCCATCACAGAGCCGACGAGTGGGACCATGATCTCGACCTTGGGATGACCGCCCGCCTTGATGCGCGCCGCTGCCGCTTCGGCAATCGCACGGACCTGAAGCGCGAACAGCCCGGGAATCACCAGCCCCAGACGGACACCACGCAGGCCGAGCATCGGGTTCGACTCGTGAAGGCGCTCCACTGCCGCGAGGAGTGCGACGTCACCTTCGTCGACGCGCCCCTCGGCACGGGCGACCGCCACCCGGACCGAGAGCTCGGTGTAGTTGGGAAGGAACTCGTGCAGCGGTGGGTCGAGCAGCCGGATCGTCACCGGCAACCCATCCATTGCCTCGAGAAGGTCCGTGAAGTCCTTGCGTTGCAGAGGGAGTAGCGCAGCGAGCGCCTCGTCGCGGTCGTCTGGATTATCGGCGAGGATGACTCGCTCGATGAGGACTCGACGATCGCCAAGGAACATATGCTCGGTGCGGGTGAGCCCGATTCCCTCAGCACCAAGGTGTCGGGCACGTGCGGCATCCTCGGCCGTGTCCGCATTTGCCCGGACGCCGAGCCGTCGAGTCGAGTCGGCATGGCGCAGCAAGCGGTCAACAGCGCGAACGAGTGCACCGGTCTCAGTGTCGACTTCGCCCAGTGCGTACTCAAGGCCGTGCTCGAGGTAGGTGACAACCGGCGACGGCACCACGGGCACCTCGCCGAGGAAGATCTCTCCGGTGGAGCCATCCACACTCAGGAGATCGCCCTCGACGACCGAGATCTGTCCGACGAGCGCAATCTTGGCGCTCACATCCACGTCGAGCTCTTCGGCGCCACAGACACACGTGGTACCCATACCGCGCGCGACGACGGCCGCGTGGCTGGTTTTGCCACCACGCGAGGTGACGATGGCAACAGCGGCGATCATCCCCTCAAGGTCGTCGGGGGTCGTCTCACGACGAACGAGAACCACGCTCTCGCCACGCGCCTCCCATGCGACCGCGGTCGCGGAGTCGAACACCGCACGGCCGACAGCCGCACCGGGGGAAGCCGCCATCCCCCTGCTAAGAAGGGTTCTCGGCGCCGTCATGTCGAACTGCGGGAACATCAACTGTGCGAGTTGCTGTCCGGTGACACGTTCCAGCGCTTCGTCCTCCGTGATCAGGTGCTCGTCGACCAGCTGAGTTGCGATTCGGAAAGCCGCGGCCGCGGTTCGCTTCCCGACTCGGGTCTGGAGCATCCACAGCTTGCCGCGTTCGATCGTGAACTCGATGTCACAGAGATCTCTGTAGTGAGTCTCGAGCCGGCGCATCACTCCCGTGAGCTCGGTATGCGCGGCCGGATCGAGCGATGCTAGATCATCGAGACTCAGGGTGTTGCGGATCCCCGCGACGACGTCCTCGCCCTGCGCATTGACGAGATAGTCCCCATAGGCACCAGGCTCTCCCGTCGACGGGTCTCGCGTGAACGCGACGCCGGTGCCACTGCTCGTGCCGAGGTTGCCGAAAACCATCGTGCAGATGTTCACCGCAGTCCCGAGGTCGTGCGGGATCCGCTCGCGTCGGCGGTAAAGACGAGCGCGGTCGGTGTTCCAGGAGTCGAAGACCGCTCGGATAGCGAGGTCGAGCTGCTCACGCGGGTGCTGCGGGAAGTCATGACCAGATTCCTCGCGAACGACATCCTTGAAGTGCTGGACGAGATCACGGAGATCGTCGACGCCGAGCTCGACATCGGTCTTAACGCCCTTCGTGGTTTTGGCGTGGTCAAGTGCATCTGCGAATCGTGCGCCATCGATGTCGAGTACGGTCTTGCCGAACATTTGGATCAGACGACGATAGGAGTCCCAGGCGAAGCGCTCGTCGCCGCTCGCCTCAGCCAGACCCACCACACTGGCGTCGTTGAGGCCGATATTCAGAACCGTCTCCATCATGCCGGGCATCGAAAACTTGGCGCCCGACCTCACGCTCACCAGCAACGGGTCATGGCGGTCACCCAGGCGTCGGTCGAGATGATCTTCAAGTCGGCGAAGTGCGCCGGTGACCTGCACGCGAAGCTCAGCCGGCTCCTTTCCCGCGTGGAGATACGTCCGACACGCCTCAGTGGTGATGGTGAAGCCGGGGGGCACCGGGAGCCCGAGACGCGTCATCTCTGCCAGGTTCGCGCCCTTGCCACCAAGCAGATCCTTCAGATCCATCGACCCCTGCGTGAAGTCGAAGACGAACGTAGTGACCGCCATGGCTCTAGTCTCCCGAAGATCAGTGTCCGAATCGTTGGCGACCGGCGCACGAGGATGAAAATCTCCCGAGACGACACACTGACGAAGGTTCCCGTCCGTCTCAAGGCGACCCGTGAACAAGGTCCCCTTCCGACGCCATCTTGCCGGTGAATGTGCCCCGAGCGGCGCTAGAAGCCGCAAAGAAGCCCCATTGAATCCACAGCCTGTGGGCGAGCCGCACAGTCGGGGCTGTGGCAACTGGCGGAGGGAACCCCAGGGCAGTGATACCTGACACGCGTCAAGCGACGCACTCGAGCCTGACAAGGCTAGGTAGCTCGCGGTCGCCGATGCGGAGGCCACGGCTAGCGATCGGGAAGATCCCCCTCATCGTTCGAGGCAGAGCGTCGGGTGATGAGCCGATCCCAACCAACATGTGCCACCGTCGACGTGAAGGAACTACTCGAGTCCTACCCCGGGCTTGAATCAATGTCGACGATCAGCTGCCGTTCAGCCTCACGATCTCCTCCCGCGGACTCGCACTCGCGGCGGATGGTTCGGTCATCGGTGGCTTCGGCGTGAGCGGGGCCCGACCCGATCAGGATTCGACCGGTGCCGCCGCCGCTCTTGAGAAGTGGACTCTTCAGTTGCCCCCGCAACATCCGTGGATCAGGACTGCGCTCTGAGCCGCGCCTCAGCGAACAACTGACCGAGCGCCTCCGCGGCCTGAGCGCCCTGGAGCGCCACTGCCGCCGACGAGATGCCCAGTGCCTCATCCGGCACGCCAACGTCGGCGACGAACGTGGGCACAGAGCTCACACCGAGCTCGCGTCCCAGAGCCAGATCATCATCCAGAGCGCCGTCCGGCTGGGCGCTGATACGTGCCTTCACATCGTCAACCGACTCTCCGGCGGCCCGAGCAGCCACGTCGAGGACGACCGACTGATCAGTAATGTCCAACGCGCTTTCGAAGTACGCCGAGAAGAGCGCGAGCAAGACCTCGCGCTGACTCGCCTCTCCATCAAAAGCAAGCACCACTGAGTGCGCGAAGCGAGTGTTGGCCACCTTTGGCATCGCGCGCTGGTTGATGGCAATTCCTGCGTCGCGCCCCGCCATCTCGACGCGATCGAACAACTCAGCCAATCGTTCGGGGCCCCCGAACTTCTCGGCGAGGTAGGCCTGGGCAGGCAAGCCGTCAATCGGCATCTCGGGCATGAGCTGGAATGGCCGGTGCCGAGCGACTACTTGCCGACCGGCGGCTCGTTCAACCTCGAGGGCCTCCTCAAGCTTTCGCGAGCCAATGAAACACCACGGACACGCAATGTCAGACCAGACGTCGAGACGCACCGGGTTCTCGACGGGTGTCTCATTGACGCTCATGTGCCCATCCTCGCGCTGCGACGCATGGGACCACAACTTCCGAGTGCCACGAAGGAGCGACCACGTTCGTGACGTGCTCAACCGCCCGAGATCGACAGCTCCGCGCCGCGGATGTCGTCGAGGAACCCGGTGAGGTCGTCCGGGTCGTCGAGCCAACCATCGGGAAGCGCGACCCGCTTGCCTGGTTGTGTTCGTCCTCGCGGGCCCTCGGATACCGAGCCCGGCCAAGGTTGGTCGAGGTCGATCCGAGCGATCAAATCGTCGACGTCGTCCAAGGTGTCGACGAGCGCCAGCCCTTGTCGAATCTCGCGACGAACAGCGAAACCCTTGAGATACCAAGCAATATGTTTGCGGAAATCGCGCGGTCCAGACTCAGGCCCCAGCACTTCGATCAGGAGTGACGCGTGATGACGCATGGTCTCCGTTACAGCACGGAGGTCTGGATCCGCGGGAATCTCGACGCCGGTGAATGACGCTGCCAGCTGTCCGAAGAGCCACGGTCGGCCGAGACATCCGCGCCCCACCACGACGCCAGCAGCGCCCGTCTGCTCGATCATGCGGGCCGCGTGCACGTGAGTCCAAACGTCACCGTTTCCGAGAACGGGAACTCCGTACGGCTCGAGTTCCTCGACGAGGCGCGCGATCGAGTCCCAGTCAGCCTCGCCACCATAGAGTTGAGCGGCCGTTCTCCCATGAAGGGCGACCCAAGCGGCACCCTCCTCAGCAGCGGCGCGACCGGCTTCCAGATAGGTCAGGTGGTCAGGGTCTATGCCCTTGCGCATCTTCACCGTAACCGGAACCGCCGGGCGCCCATGCGCGCGCGCAGTCTGGTCGGCGGTCGTGACGGCGGCGCTGACTATCGCGCGGAAAAGGCCGCGCTTCCATGGCAATGCGCTACCGCCGCCCTTGCGAGTGACCTTTGCCACCGGGCAGCCGAAGTTCAGGTCGATGTGGTCTGCGCGGTCCTCGTCAATGAGTAGGTGCACCGCCGCCGCGACGGTGGCGGGATCGACGCCATAGAGCTGAACGCTGCGCGGCGACTCGTCCGGGTCGGTCGCGATCATCCGCATGGTCTCCTCGTTGCGTTCGACAAGCGCCCGCGACGTGATCATCTCGGTGACATAGATGCCTGTCGCTACGCCGCCCGTAGCAGCCCGAGCGTGCTCGCGTGCTAGCCGCCGGAAGGCACGATTAGTGATCCCCGCCATCGGGGCGAGCACAACCGGCACCCCGCCGCGTGCGAGCAACGCCCGCCCCGCGGCGCCTCGCTCGTCGGTGTCGATCCCCATCCGTCCTCACCCTGTCCACAACCATGCCGGTCAATGTGCCCTGGGCGGCGCTAGAGGCCGCTCAAGCTCCCCATTGTGTCCACAGGAGAGCCACGGGGGCCCGACACGAACTGCAGGGAAGACCCACCGTACGACCCATGCCTCGAATCTCACGACACCGTCACGACCTCCTTGCTACCGCCGACGCCCAGATGGGCCTGGTAACAGCTGCGCAATTGGCAGCGCTCGGCGTTTCCACGAAAACCACCTCGCGCCGCAGCGCCGGAGGAATGTGGACACGCGTACTCCCCGGCATCCATCTCATCGAAGGCGGCCAACCATCGCGAAAGCAACGGGAACTCGCGGCCCTTCTCTACGCCGGCGATGATTCCGTGCTCACGGGAGTCACTGCGCTTCGTCATCACGGAATGCGCTCACTTCGACTCCAGGAGACTGCGGATGATCAACCCGAGCGCCCGGAGCCGGTGCACGTGCTCATCGCGCACGATCGTCGACGCCTGTCGACGGGATACGTCCGCATCGAGAGGACTCATCGTCCTCCCGCGGGCGCTCTGCGCCGATATGGGCTCACGATCGCCCCTCTGCCAAGGGCTGTGGGCGACGCCGCTCGACGATTGCGGCGACCTTCGGATGTGCTTGCGCTCGTTTCGGAAGCAGTCCAAAGAGGCCTCGTCGATATCCACGACTTGGAACGAGAGTTACGGGAGGGGGCGCGGCGCGGCAGCGGCCTCTTCCGCGATGCGATGTCGGCCGTGCGCACCGGGGTCCGTTCGGCACCCGAGGGCGACCTCGCCCAACTACTGTCCGCCGCCGGGATTCGCCACGTGATCTACAACGCCTCGCTTGTGACGAGTGAAGGACGATTCGTGGCCGTCGCCGACGCCTGGCTCGACGATGTGGGCGTCGCCATTGAGGTCGACAGCGACGAGCATCATGCAACCGGTGACGGCTTCCGGCGCACGGTGCGTCGCAACGCCCGCTACGCGCGGGTCGGGGTTCCGGTCGTCACAGTGCTTCCAATCGATCTTCGAGACCGACCGTCCGGCGTGGTCCACGACATCGCGGCAACGCGGGCAACGGCCGCCAGTCGACCCCGTCCGCCGGTTCACGTGAGCGAACGCGACGCCCCGTCATCCGGACGCGAAGGGTGGCGGTGGGGAGCCTGAGCGGCCTCTAGGGCCGCCCAAGGCACATTCACCGCAAATGGGGGTTAGCAGCCGGGGAGGCGGGTGGCTAGCCAGGTGGGGAGGGCGGAGAGGGGGACGCGCTCTTGTTCCATGGTGTCGCGGTCGCGCACGGTGGCCGCGTCGTCTTCGAGGGTCTCGAAGTCGATGGTGACGCAGTAGGGCGTACCTATTTCATCTTGACGACGGTAGCGACGGCCGATCGCACCCGCATCGTCGAACTCGACGTTCCAGGACTTGCGCAACTCATCGGCCAGGCCCTTGGCCTTGGGGGTGAGATCCGTGTTGCGCGACAGCGGCAGCACCGCAACCTTCACTGGGGCGAGGCGCTTGTCGAAGCGCATCACCGTGCGCTTGTCGACGCCGCCCTTGGAGTTGGGTGCCTCATCTTCGTCGTACGCCTCGAGCAGGAAGGCCAGCACCGCACGCGTGAGACCTGCCGCGGGCTCGATGACATAGGGAAACCAGCGCTCGTTGGCCTCCTGGTCGAAGTAGGAGAGATCAACTCCCGAGTGCTCAGAGTGCGTCTTGAGGTCGAAGTCGGTGCGGTTCGCGATGCCCTCGAGTTCGGCGAACTCCGAGCCGCCGAACTGGAAGCGGTACTCGATGTCGACGGTGCGCTTGGAGTAGTGCGACAACTTCTCCTTCGGGTGCTCGAAGTAGCGAAGGTTGTCGGGCGAGAGGCCAAGGTCGATGTACCAGTCCCAGCGAGCCTTGAGCCAGTACTCGTGCCACTCCTCATCGGTGCCGGGCTTGACGAAGAACTCCATCTCCATCTGCTCGAACTCACGAGTGCGGAAGATGAAGTTGCCGGGTGTGATCTCGTTACGGAAGGACTTGCCCACCTGTCCGATGCCGAATGGCGGCTTCTTGCGCGCAGTGCCGGCGACGTTGGCGAAGTTGACGAAGATCCCCTGCGCCGTCTCCGGGCGCAAGTAGTGGAGCGAAGAGTCGTCCTGAACCGGCCCGAGGTGCGTGGTCAGCAGTCCATTGAAGTTACGCGGCTCGGTGAACTGCCCCTTCACTCCGCAGTGCGGGCAGTTGACGCCCGCCAGACCACCCTCAGGCGCTCGGTTGTGCTTCTCCTCGTAGGCCTCGATGAGGTGGTCCTCGCGGAAGCGCTTGTGGCAGGACGTGCACTCAGTGAGCGGGTCGACGAACGCCTCGAGGTGCCCCGATGCAGCCCACACCTGCGGCGAGAGGATCACCGCGGAGTCGAGCCCGACGACGTCCTCACGGCCCTGGACGACCGAACGCCACCACTGACGGCGCACGTTCTCCTTGAGCTCGACGCCGAGGGGGCCGTAGTCCCACGCCGATCGCGTGCCTCCGTAGATCTCGCTGCAGGGATAAACAAATCCCCGGCGCTTGGAGAGATTGACAACGGCGTCAACGCGATCGAGGGCCATGGGGGCTCCATCCGGCTGGTGTGTCGGCGAGGGTGAGCGAACTTCTCGTGAGGTCACATGCGAGACGTGATCCGGATCGACAGGTTACGCGAACCTCTCGTAGTGCCAGCGCAGGGATCGTCGGACGAGGGGGCGGGTCACCGCGATGACATCGTCGTAGACCTGCCGAAGCCCTACCTCGGAGTCACGGGGACACACCGGGACAGCGAGTACAACGTGCACGGCACCGGCCTCGCGCAGCGCAGCGACCACGGCTCGTGCCGCAGTGCCCGTCTCGACACCGTCGTCGATGACCATCACGTGGCGACCAGCCACCTCGAGCGCAAGCTCCACGCGAACGCCGTCGTGATCACGCTCGACATGGAGCGGCACGACGACACATCCGAGCGCGTCAGCCACCGCGGCGCCGACCGGCAATCCTCCCGGGGGCACGGCAACCAGAAGGGTGGTGGAGTCGATATGTGCGCTCAGCAAGGGGGCGAGTTGCTGGCCGCCATCGGCGAGATCGAGGAACTTCATCCGAAGTCCCCGCGCGAGACATGGGCCGCGGCCGCATCGCCAAGGCCCACGGTGTCGGCGTCGGCCCCACGATCACTAGGCCATTCGCGCACGGTGTCAGGGGTGCATTCGAGGAGAACTTCGAATGCGGTCGCCTCATCCACGGCGCTCTGGAGGAAGGGCCAGAGAAGCTTCACATCGTACGAGGAGAGAGCGCGGCGGTAGGAGCCGACATCGGCCCACTCATGGGCGACCACCAGAAGGTCCGGTTCGTCGACGGCCCGGGTGAGCCATCCGCGAACGAATCCGGGCCGCGTCGCGAGGGCAGCGAGCGTGCCACGGGCGGCATCGAGCGCTGCGCGGGTGTCGGAGAAGCCCGGGAGCGGGAGCCGGTGGCGTGTGATGACGAGCACACCCCCACCGTACGGCGCTGACGCAGGTGCGACGATGACCCCCGCGTAGTACGTACGACCCGCACCACCCAGACCACACGACCCCAGAGACTTTCGAGCCGAGGATCACCGTGCCCAAGAGCAAGCGTCATCCCGCCCGCCGCCCACAGCAGCGCAGCCCTCGCACCGACCACCGGCCGTCTGCCACGGGCAGGTCCGGGGCCGCGACGTCCCGGGCACCGGCCACGGGGTGGCGCGCCGCTCTCGAGCGTCGGAGTGCGGGCCCGCTGATCATCCTGCATCGCCTGCCGTCATGGCTCGTTCCCGTCCTTCTCGCGATCCTGCTCGTGGCAGGTCTCGCGCTCCCGCGGCCAGCACAGATCCTCCTGCTGGTGCCCGGAGTCTTCCTTGCCTGGCTGCTCTCGCTGTCCTGGCCGATCACCTCGGCGAGTGGACGACTCATGCGCCTGTTCGTGGTGGCACTGCTGTTCGCCGCCACGGTGCTCAAGTCGACTGGCACATTCGGCGACTAGGCCCCCGCCTCAACGTCGACCCGGTCGCGCAGGGCACCCGAGCGCCCCGGGCCACAGCCCGAGCTCAGGCCCACACGGTTTTGACAACCATGTTCGTTAGTGC
>WLRQ01000072.1 GCA_009697815.1 Actinomycetota bacterium | reverse complement strand
TCGTGGGGTGGGCCGGATTCGTGGTGCCCGTTGTGGGAGGAGGCCTCTGCTCGGTGGGGGGTGTTGAGTGATGCGCAGGTGATCGCGGGTCTGGTTGGTCCGGCGCATCCGTGTGATGTGGCGGTGTTGGCCTCGATCGATGCGGGGGCGTTGTGTGATCCGGGGGATCGGATCGGGTTCCTGCGTGCGGTGGACCGGGTGGTGGGGTTTGTTGCGGCGTTACGTGCTGATGCGGTGGTGGCGTTCGCGGGCCCGGCATCGGTGGGGGCGTATCTGCCCGAGGTTCACCTTGAGCAGGAGCTCTCGGTCGCGGCCCGGGTCTCGCGGTATTCCGCGGGCAAGCAGATCGAGATCGCGCGGGCGTTGGCCACGACCTTCCCCGGGTTCAAGGCGGCGTTGCGGGCGGGGGAGATCACGGGGGCCCATTGCACGATCCTGGTCGAGGGCACCAGGTTGATCACCGACCCGGTCGCGCTGGCGGCGTTGGCGAAGGTTGCGCTCCCCAAGGCGTCGAGGATGACGCCGGGGCAGTTCGCGAAAGAAATCACCGCCCTGGTGGCCCGGTTCGACCCGGACGCATCGGGGCGGGCCCGCCGGGCGATCGCGGAGCGCCGGGTCAGTGTCCGCGAACTCGGAGATGGCATGGGTTTCCTTGGTCTGGTCCATGACTGGGCCACGATCAACGCGATCGGAGAATGTGTCCGCGCCGATGGGCGACGCCTCCACCAAACCCGCCGCACCACCACCAACGCCCAGGTCGCCCCCGACGCCCACACCGCCACCGTCGGCACCGCCGCCGTCACCACCGCCACCACCGCCACCGCCGGCATCACCACCACCGCCGCCGCTACTGGCATGGTCAACCAGGTGCAGGGCGAGTCTGAGGGCGTGGGTGAGGCCACCGCGGATGCGTGTCGGGCGGATGCTCTCGCGGCGCGGATCCTTGGGGTGGTCACTGAGTCCGGGGAGATCATCTGGGAACGTGAGGCCGTCCAGGTGCAGGTTCAGGTCGTCATTGATCTCGCGACGTTGCGGGGGGAAGTGCAGAACCCGTGTTTGCTGGATGGGATGGCGGTTCCCGCGCAGGTGGGTCGTGAGATCGCTGGTTATGCGAATGCGTTCCGTCGGATGGTCACTGACCCGGTCACCGGTCATCTCCTGGACTACGGCCACCTGGTCTATCTGCCCCAACCATTGCGCACCTATGTGTTGGCCCGTGATGGGGGTTGCACCACCCCGGGGTGCACCACCCGGGCCCCCTCACGGCTCCAACTCGATCACGCGACCGCGTTCCCCGCGGGCCCCTCGAACACCACGAACACCCATGGCAGGTGCACGACCTGTCACCAACTCAAGACCGCGGGCTACGCCCAAATCCAGGACACCCACCCTGATGGCTCCCATACCTGGCAATCCCACTGGGGCCAACGCGTCCACATCGGACCCCGCCCCTACCTCCCCGGCCACCACACCACGCTGGGAGACCAACCACCCCAACCACCTGAACAACCACCAGACCAACCGAACGAACCCCCTCCACCCGAACAACCACCAGACCCACCACCCTTCTAGCAAAGGCATGCCCCGCCCCGCCGGCAGGGTCGTCCCGAATCGGTTCATAATCAACGAATTCCTGCATTTTTTTGACGTATAGGTGGCACTGAATTGACTGAGTACTCGCCCCCGTGGCCGAAAGTCGGACCTGCGTCCTACTTCCCCTCTATCGAGAAGAAGTACGGTCGATCCATCTCTGCTTGGCAGGGGATCATCGCTGGCTGCGGCCTGACAAGGCACATGGCAATCGTGGATCACCTCAAGGCCGAGTACCAGATGGGACACGGTCACTCAAACGCTCTGGTCGGTTGGACCTTGGCCGGCAATGTTGCCCTCGAAGTTCCACGGTCAGAAGACCACTAGTTCTGAGTTTGGCTTCTCCGACGTGACCGCCCAGCGACGACGCCCAGTGCGAACATTAGCTATCGGCGTCCGGGCGGCACGTTCGTCAGGTGAACCGCTAGCCCCGTTCAGCACGACGCTCAGGAGGCTGAACATGACAATTTCGCGGCCACCTGATCCGTCGCAGGTGTGGTGGCCACGAAGCCCAAGGGAAGATCCCAGCGCTTGCCAGTGCGACGAACGGTTCGAGAACAAATAGCGATCGAGCCGGCAGCGAAGATCCGCTCGCCAGTTGTTGGCTCTCCCGAGCGCTGCCGACCCTGAGTGAAGGTGCCGACGGGGGGCACCTGCCATGGCTGCGTGATGGATTCACCCGACGCAGAACAGGACAACCACACAGATCTTGGTTGCAATCTGCCGCATTTGAGATGGCTATCGGTCACGACGCACTAGTTGAGATCGGATAGCGACAGCACTGAGAGTTGTCCTCAGATTTGCTTCCCCTGAGTCATACCGATCGTTCTCGATCGTGGACCTGCAAATATCAGAGGTCCATCCGCTGGGCCGAGCGGTAGGAGTGAGCCCGTTGTCATCCCGCCGCCCCGCCTCGGGGCTGGGAGAAGTGGGACTCGGTGATCATGGCTCAGTTGGGTCCGGTGAGTTCAGCGATGATCGATCGCCTTGAGATCGCCCAGCAACAGCAGCATCTCGACATAGCGGCGGGCACCGGTGAGCCGGGGCTGAGTATCGCAACGTCCGCGCCAAAGGGACACGTGGTCCTCACCGATCTGTCGGTTGAGATGCTCGACATAGCGGCGCGACGAGCGATCGCGCAAGGGATCCTCAACTTCGAGACCCGGGTCTGCAGCGCCGACAACCTGCCCTTCGATGACGCCACGTTCGACAGTGTCTCGGTGCGGTTCGGCTACATGTTCTTCCCTGCTGTGGCCGCGGCGACAGCCGAGTTCGTGCGCGTCCTCAAGCCGGGGGGGCGGGTCTGTGCGTCGGTTTGGGTAGAACCGGAAAGCAATCCGTGGACGACCATCGCCATGGATGCCATTGCAACCGATCCTGCAGCAGACCCTACAAAGTCTTTTATGACCACGACCTGGGCCGTCCCCACCATCGCCGGTCAGATCCTTGGGGGAAATTGATTCCCCCTGGAAGGGGGAACTAATTTCGTCGGAACCGCCGCCGCGCTGGCCGTCGATGCGGATGTCGTCGCCGATCACTTGGCATCACGTCCGATGCGCGCGAGAAGTTCGTCGAGATCGAAAGACTCCGCGGCCGCGTGCGCGGTTTGTTGAGTAGTTTCCTGAAGGTCTAGTACGGGAGCCGTACTGCTGACGTCGGGAGCCGTACTGCTGGATTCTTTGCCAGTAGTACGTCTGCCGCGCTGCTGGGACTCGGCAAGTAGTACGTCTCCCGTACTGCTGGGGATGACGAGCCTGTACCGACTTGCACGATGCTGGCGGCCTTGCCCGACGAGCTCGAGCCACCCGGCCGCGATCAGCATTCCGAGATTGCGATGCGCGGAGTCTCGGCTCATCCCCGTGACCTTGACGACACGATCCAGCGTCAACCAGGCCGTATCCCCCTTACGGGCGTGGTCGGCATAAGCCAAGGCCACGAGCCGCGGCAACGGCCGGAGAGTCGACGACCAGACGGCGCGGACGAAGACATCCCGCGGCCATGCGCTAGCCACGTTCAGCCGCCTTGCCGCATGACCCGCAGTACGCCGCGATCGTCTCGACCAGGCCGCCACACCCCGAGCAGGCCGACCGGCCGCGCTCGGCGATGTCCGCGAGAACCCGGACCACGACGAGCTCGAGCGCGACGCCACACACCAGGCAGTGAACCGGAGCGAGCGCGTGCCGCTTGTACGGCGCTGCGCAGGCCACGCACTCCGGAAGCGGCTCGGGCATCCGACCATTCGAGATCGCCGACCAGGGGATGATCTTCTGGCCGACGCTCAGGCCGCGCGCGCGAAGATTCGCGACGACAGCGCCGACGTGATCTTCACGAATCGTCCACACCCGCCGAGTCGCATCCCAGACCGCGCTCGTTCCCTTGACCGCGGCGTTGACGTCCATCGGCGGCCGACCGCGACGCGGTCCCGCGATCACGAGCTGGCCGACCCCGTCGGAGTAGAGCGCGACGTCGGGGGCCGCGAGGGCGGTTCTCACTTGCTCACCCGCGAGAGCGCGACGACAGCCGCGGGCTCGCCGTAGATGCGGACGAGCGAACGCATCGCCAGGTCCACATTATCGGCGCGGATCGACTTGTACGGATGCCGAATCCCGGCCTGAATCGCCGCCGCATGTGCGCTAATCACGCCGTCGCGGACCTGTCCGGCGAGGTTCGGATCGTCCCGCTTGAGTCTCCCGACGACGTAGGTGGCGTCGTCCTGTCGGTCAGAAACAATGTTCGTATTACGAACATTCTCTAGAGATGGACGGCCGACCGTGCCAAGTGCGGGAGTGAGCAGATCCTGCACGAGATCGGCGAGCGCCTGGTCCCGGTGTGCGCGGATGATCGCGACCAGCTTGTCGGGGTCGATGCCGAGACCGAGACCTGGTGGGTTGCGAGCGAACTTCGCGGACTCGTCTGCGGCGTAGGTGACCAGGCGGCCGGTGCCCGCTTCTAAATACCGACGCCAAGCGCCAGTCTCGATGAGCTTGCCGATGTATCTGATCAGGTGTCGACCGTCACTGTCGCGGGAGTTGCTGACGGAGTTGATCGCAGCTCGGACCGTATCCGTCGCTTCTTCGGGAGTCACGACGCTCGGCCGCTCTGCCAGAGCATCGCGCCGATGGTCCGGCCGGTCGCATCCGACATAGGCCGTGCGGCACTCTAATCTTTCGGCCAGAACCTCACTATTGTAGGGAATTACCCAACTGTGAGGAGCGTCCCATGACGCGCTTGAAAATTCCCGTACCCGCGAAGGTCCTGCCGTGGCAGGTGACGGTCTCGGCGGTCGCGCTGCTGATCGGCGCCGCTAACAACTTGGTGGTCGCACTTGCCGCGGTCTCCCAGATGGGAGACCGCCTCGGCATCGCTGCATCGCTGGCCGCCGGCGAAACCCGAAACGGCACCACCGTGACGGCGGTAGTCAACTACTTCTACGTGAGCATGACGGTGTTCTCCATCCTCGGTGTGGTGTACCTCGTGCTCGGACTGCTGCTGTGGCGCGGCGAGCACCGTCATGGGGTGCGCATGATCGGCACGATCATGGCGCTGGTCAGCATGGTTGGTCTCATCGGGGTGATTGCCACCGCGGGCGCCGACGGAGTGCCAACGAGCACGCTCTTCGCCGACCTGCTGGTGCAGGTCATCATCCTGGTGGGCATGATCTTGCTCTGGGAGGGTGGCGGCCGCCGCTGGGAGCACGAGGGCGCGTAGCCCCTGCTCGACGTCGGCGCTCATCGGGTGAGGCCGAGATTGAGCAGCGCGACCAGGCGCCGCGCCTGATCCATCGTCAGCGGCGGTGCCTGGTCATCGTTCGCAGAGCCGACGACCTCGCGGTCATCGGCGACGGTCGCGGTGATCATGCCGCTGGCGGTGTGGTGGGGACGACCCTGGCCGCGGCCAGATACGCGTCAAGATCGGACTCGGCGATGCGGAACTGGCGGCCGACTCGGGCCGCTGGGATCGCGCCGGAGAGCACGAGCAGGCGCGCGGTCGCGTAGGCGACGTCGAGGCGTTCGGCGATGCCGGGCACGGACAAGAAGGTGGACACGGTGGGCTCGCTATCTAGGCGACCACGCGCCGACGTGTTACCGTCAACGAAGCGGACAACCTTTGCGGGGTGGACGCGCGGACGGCTCTCCCGAGATGCGCAAACATCTCGACGCGGAGGGCCGTCCTTTTAGTTACACGCTTGTAACTCGCTGGCAGAACACTAACAGCGAGCGCGGACAGATTGTGCCGAGCGCACCCCGCGGACCCGCGAAATCCCTTGCAAACAGTGGACAATTGTTGCCGCGGGTGTGTACTAAGAATCGGCAATGTGTCCCCAACGCGACCGCAAACGTCCTAACGGGTCGCCACGGGTCGCCAATGACCGTGATTCTGGCAAAGGAAGCAGTGGTTGACCGCGCCGAAGTACGTCACCAAACTGTGACCGAATCTTGAGTTACGACACGCCCGGTGTGTCAGGAGAGCTTCCACGCGATCTCGACGCCGGACACGTTCGGACGGCAACCTGACGCCTTGCCGCGGCTGACGGTCACGTGGTCGATGATCTCGCGGAGCACTGAGCGGCGGGTGTCTATCGGTGCAGCGTCGAACGCGATACGGAAGTCACCCGCGCCGAGCATCGACGAGAGCCTGGATGTCTTACCGATCAGTGCTGCGTTTCTTCTGTAATGCGAGCGCACAGGCCAGCGCCCCGAGGAGTGTGCCGATGCCAAGACATACGCGCCAGAAGACGTTGTTTGCTGCGCTCGTCGGATCGATGGCATTGAACAAGAAGTTTGCCGCCCAGAAGATCGGGGCCAGGATCGCGGCGATCACGGCCCCCAGACCGATCCGGGGGACGAGGTGCTCGACGTGACTGATCACCCCGATAGTCAACAGCACCCACCCCACGCCAGCTAGGACCAACGGGCCGCGGCCGGGGACACTGGCCAGCCCCATCCGGCCGATGCCGAAGGCGATGAGCCCGATCGCTCCGGTGATCAGGGACAAGAATGAGGCGTGCACCGTGACTCGCAATTGCCACGGTGAGCCCGCAGCGTACTCCGCGAGGGCGGTCTTCATCTGACCTTCCTTGTGCACCGCGACCATCGCCAATCCGAAACCTCCAAGCACCCACCCAGGACCGTTGAACCAGAGTGGACTCATGTTGAAGACGCTCAGTAGATTGCCGACGCTAAGGAGGATCGCGCCGAGGCACATGAGGACCACCGCACTGCGCCCGATCCGGAAACTGAGGTGATCAACGTGCAACACCAACGCAATCACCACCAGCACAACGCCCACGAACGCGAGCGCTGAACCCACCTGAGATTGGTGAGGTGTGCCGACAATGTTCGAACCCAGCAGGCGACCGACACCATAAAGGCCGAGCCCGATGGTCGCGAGGAGGAGCACCGTCGTCGAGGCGTGAATGCGCTCAGTTTCAAAACGTCGTGCCCGGGGGTTAAGCGTTGACGCGGCCACTATCGACATTCCTCTCTCTGTCCATGTCGCTGGGCCGGATGACCAAGTCGCGCAATCCTTCCCCAAGTTGAGGGGCCTGTACACCTTCTCGGTTCTTCGGTGGTGATTCCTATGTCCCCCAACCACGACGACCCACGGAAACCTCGCAGTTCCAGGGGTCCCGCACGTTCAGCGCGTGACCTAGCCCACGATCTAAGGCCGCGATGGTTCGTGAGGATGTCCTTGCGATCTCGATAGTTGATGTCCTGCAAGGCTGGTCGGCGCGGGGTGCCCGACCGTTTTCGACCCCCTTGGGCTTACGGGGCTGTCGACGACGCATAACGCTTCCGACGTCGAGTTTGCAGAACCGATCGCCCTTTGCGAACGCTTCGCGCGAGGCCAACCAACCCTCGTGGAGGAAATCGTGTCGACCCCTGAATCACGCACGGCGACCATCGGAGAGGTACTGCTGGGGCCACTCGGAGGCCCACTACGGCGCATCCGTACGCCACGGAGCGGCCCGCTATCGGCACTTAGGCGCGTCCCCGCCTGCTGGCGCTATGGTCACGATCATGAACAACGGGGGTTGGGCCGTCGGCTGGTTCACGCTGACGTTCATCAACTCGTCGATCGCGCAGTCAAAGAATCGCAGCGGCATCCTGTGGTGGTTCATCTCGCTGTTCTTAGGCCCGATCGCGACCGTCATCCTGGCCGTTATCCCGGCAGAGCCACCTCGCACCACCACCTGATCGGCTTCTCGCAGGCGACGCAGAACGGCACTTATGGGCGGCGAGTACGCCTGCCGCGCAGCCAGATTACGACCCCAATGAACAGAAGCAGCGCGCCGATGAGGAGTCCGATCCTGGCCGCCCATCCCCACCAGTAGAAGGTGGAGTAGCAGGTCGCGGGCAACGCTTCCCTGAGCGGCCCCCATGCGTCACCGCAGTTCGTCTCGTCGGTGTCGCCGGGGGAGAACACGGTCAGCGGGTGCGTACCGACCCAGAGACTGGCGAGGCTCACCGCGGCGCCCGCGAGCAGCCAGCGACCCGGTCTGCGACCCGTGACGACCGTGCCCCCGGCGTTGGCCATGCGAGTCAGAATGCCGGATATTGCGCGTGAAAGCGACCAAGACGGCCCACCCTCCGAGGCGAGGCGACGGGGCCGCGACTTGCTGAGCGTCAGAGCGGCGGGAGCGCGATTCCGGTCTCCGCGTGGCAGTCGTCGCCACGAGGGTTCTCGTAGAGCTACTGCTGGTGGAGTTGCGCGCCGGTCCATGACGGCACTTCTGCTCGTTGCGGATTCCGCCGGGTCAACTGTCTGACTCGGTCGCGAGCGCCCTGTGAGCGGCCTGGCGGAGATCGAGCGGGGTCAAGGCCGACGGACGGTGGGAGAGCACCTACAGCGGCTCGGCATCGATGGAACTGCTCGACGACCTGCGGGACGCGCCCGCTGCCGGGGTCAGACTGGGACTGCGGTGACCAGGACGTTGGCTTGGTACCCGCCGCGCGCCCGGTCATAGACGCCGCCGCAGGAGATGAGCGACAGCACTCTTCCACCGGACCGGGCGAAGATGTCCTCAAGGGGAACGGCTTGCTTGTCGAGGACCTCGCGCGCCACGACGCGGTAGTCGACGCGACTGCCGTCGGCCAGCGTCACCCGGATCGGGTCACCTACGCTCAGCGCGCCAAGCGCGTAGAGCGCCCCGCGCCCCTGGCCGCGGCCGTCGCGGTGCCCGACGATCACCGTCGAGCCGGAATCGCGGGGCGCGGGCCCGTAGCGATACCAGCCGAGCACGTCGACGTCTTCGGGGATCTGAGTTGTGCCGTCGCGATCGACTCCGGTGGGCACGACGTCGCTACGTACGCCGAGGGACGGGATGCTGACGCGCACGGGCGGTACGACCGGCCCGGGCGGAGTCTGGGGAAGCTCCCGGAACGGCGCGCCCACGACGTTCGCGGGAGTGGTCGACGGCGTGCGGGTGGACGGCGCGGCGGCGGCTGTCGCCACCCCCAACGGCCGAGCACCCACGGACCCGTCGACTCCCGGCGCCGAGCCGGCCGCCACGAGCGTCGCCCCCGTCACGACCCCGGCCGTACCCAGCGCTGTCAACGACAGCGCGAGCACGACGACGGCGGGACGGGGGCGACGCATCGGGCGATTCCGTCAGGCGCGGGTCGTCGCCAGGCGTACGCCGGCACCGGCGGCACCCACGGCGGCGAGCACGGCGACGCCGAGGACCCAGCCGGGCAGGCCGGACTGCGACGAGCCGTCGCCGGCGTCCACGGCGGCCGGGGTGGAGTGCAGGCCGCTGATCACCTGCGTGGCCAGCGCGAGGTTGCCGGCTTCGGCGGAGCCCCAGGCGTAGACGATGGTGTTGGTGCCCTCGGCCAGGTCGAGGGTCGCCGGCCCGATCGCTACGGTGTCCGTACCGGCAAGAACAACGTCGGCCTGGTAGGACGCGGCGGCCAGGTCGGTCTTGACCTCGTTGGGGTTGGTGAGGTCGGAGAACGCGACATTGCCGTTCACCCGCACGTCGACTGCTGGGGCCGCCGCGATGTGGCGGACGGTCACCCGGGCCTGGCCGGCGGCGGTCTTGCTCGTGTCGTTGATGAACACGTTGAGGGCAGGGGCGCCGGCGGCAGTGAGGTTGGCGGTCACAGTGGCGTTTGCACCCGCGGGCACCGCCACGCCCTTCGCCTCGAGCACCGGGGTGTCGGCGGCCGGGGTCTCGCCGTCGGCGTACACGCCGAGGTCGTAGGTGCCGGCCGGGACCTCGAGGGTCTTCAGGGTGCCGGGGGTGAAGTTGTCGATCAGGAGCGCGTCGCCGGCGTAGACGTCGACCACGTCGGCACCGGACCCGGTCGGGATCGCGTGCAGGACGCTCACGGTCGCCGCGTCGGCGGCCTGGGCGGGGCCGGCGGCGAGCACCAGCGCTGAAGGTACCGCGAGCGCGACCAGGAGAGCGGCGCGGCGGGTGCGGGAGGCAGATGTCATCAGGAGTCTCCAGGTTCGGGGAGAGAGGCAGACGGACCGTGTGGACCGCCTTACTCCTACTTCTGTCCCAGGGCCCCCGCCGGATGCAGCACGGCGGGACGAGTTTGGAGACCGCCCAGTCCCTGGCAAGGCACGACTCAACGAGTCCAGGGACCTGGCCACCTGCGGCGGCAGGTTGCTCAGGACTGGTCGTACGGGCAGGGTGACATCGAGGCGGCAGAGCACCCCGATCACCCCGAGCCAGACCCGTTGGCTGGGGGTCAGCGCGCCGGCGCAGGAGGAACTCGCCCGCTGGTTCGTCGAGCAACACCGCGCCTACGACGCGCAACCGCTCATCGACGCTGCCCGCGCCACCTACACCGACATCGGAGCCACCGGCTGGCTCGCGAGGCTCGATGCCTGGGACATCCGCCGCCACCCCACCGTTGCCTCTAGCAACACGACCCGATAGGCGCGGATCTCTGGCGCCGGGACAGCGATGCCTAATGCCGGATATTGCGCGGACAAGCGACCAAGACGCCCCACCCTCCTAGGTGGGGCGACGGGGCCGTGACTTGCTGAGCATCAGAGCGGCGGGAGGAGGATTCCCGTCTCTGCGTGACAGTCATAGCCACGCGGGTTTTTGTAGAGGTACTGCTGGTGCTGTCACGACTTACTGGAAGGGTGAAGGGGATGACCCCCGCGCGTACGGGGAGTGCCAGGCGCTGGCAGTGATCCAGATCGCGCGAGCGGGATGACCCCCGCGCGTACGGGGAGTGCAGGGCGTCACCGAGGGTGGAGACGATCAGCACGGGATGACCCCCGCGCGTACGGGGAGTGCTCACCGACACAGGCAATCGCAGCCAATACGTGGGGATGACCCCCGCGCGTACGGGGAGTGCACGAGGACTTCGAGGGCTTCGAGGGACCCCAGGGGATGACCCCCGCGCGTACGGGGAGTGCGCGCCGCACTTCCCGCGCTCTGGACCCAGCAAGGGAT
>WLRQ01000071.1 GCA_009697815.1 Actinomycetota bacterium | reverse complement strand
CTGTTCGACGGCCGACGAACAGCCGATACGGCTGAAGATGAAGGTAATCGCCGGGAGGAGCTTGTCGCGGTTGAGGCGCTCGACCATCTCCGCCCGCAGGGGAACATGAAGCCCTCGCATCCGTCCCCGACCGCGCGCCGCCCCCGCGCCACCCGCCCGGGAAGCGCCATCGCGTCTGACATCGCGCCCGGCCTTGGCCTGCTGCGTCTCCTCGCGGGCAAGGCGCACGAGCTCGGGGTTGACCTTCTGCTGGTCATCGTCGATAAACAGGTCGTAGAGCCGCGGTCCGGCCATGACGTGCTGCCACAGCGGAACCGGTCGGTGCTCTTCGACGACGATGCGCGTCTCACCACGCACCTCGGTGAGCCACTCACCAAACTCCTCGGCGTTGCTCACCGTGGCCGAGAGCGCGACAACGGCCACGTGCTCGGGCAGGTGGATTATCACCTCCTCCCACACGGCGCCGCGGAAGCGATCCGCGAGGTAGTGCACTTCGTCCATCACGACATAGGACAGCCCCGCCAGGGTGCCCGACCGGGCGTAGAGCATGTTGCGTAGCACCTCGGTGGTCATCACCACCACGGGAGCCTCACCGTTGACGGTGTTGTCACCCGTCAGGAGTCCGACATTTGCGGCGCCATAGCGCTCGACGAGATCGTGGAACTTCTGGTTCGACAGCGCCTTGATCGGCGCCGTGTAGAAGCACTTGCGTCCCTCACGAAGGGCGAGGTGAACCGCGAACTCCCCCACGATTGTCTTCCCCGCACCTGTCGGTGCCGCGACAAGGACCCCGGCACCCTCCTCGAGCGCCCGGCAGGCCTTGATCTGGAATTCGTCGAGCTCAAAGTCATAGAGCCCGCGGAATTCATGGAGTGCTGACTTCTCCTCGCCAACCCGGCGGCGTGACGCGGCATAACGTTCTGCGGGCGACTCCATGCCGCAAGGCTATGTCGCCGACGTCATCCGCGCCGGGACCAGGAGGCGCACCGCGCCCGGGACGACTCGGATCTCCACCGGCAACGGGCCCACCCGCTCACCATCGGCGTAGGCGACCTGGCCAGGCGCGTCAAGGCGGACGGTCGTGGCCGAGTACTCCTGCACCTCGGACCGTCTCACGTGGGTGCCCTTGTAGACACTCGGGAATACCCGTAAGAAAGTGGTGGTCGACAATTCACCCAGGAAGGTCACCGAGAGCAGTCCGTCGTCGATGAGCGCGCCCGGGCACACGCGCATCCCCCCTCCATATGACGTCGCATTTCCCACGGCGACAAGCATTCCCCGCTGCTGAATCCGGAACTCGCTCGCTAGCCCTTCATCGACCTGCATCGAATAGGCAACAGGCTTGAAGACTCGGAGCTCGGACAGGATCGCGCGGATGTAGCGCGCCTGGCCACCGGGCCATGTCATCGTGTTGGCCCGCTCGTTGACGAGGGAGTCGAACCCGCTCGAAAGCACACCGAGGAACCATCGCTCGTTCCCGTCGGCCGAGATCACCCTGCCGGCATCGACCACACGGGCACCCCCGGTTGCGAGGCAGTCGGCGATGAGGTCTCCAGCCGCTCGAGAGTCGCCCGGAATCCCGAGATGAGCGGCGATGTCATTGCCGGTACCCACCGGGAGGATCCCCAGAGCGACATCGGTGCCGGCGATGCCCTGAAGACACAGGTTGACCGTGCCGTCACCGCCACAGGCCACCACAGCGGCCGTCGGCGATCCCCGCAGTGCGCTATCGAGCCGCGCCTTCGCATCAGCGGCGTCGTCGCCCGCCACCATGACGACGTCGTGGCCCAGGCTGCGGAGGCGCGTTGCCGTGAGAGCGGCTAGCGCCGCCGATCGCCCCTTACCCGAGGCCGGGTTGACCAGGAGCACCACGCGCGCGGACGCGCGCACAGCGACCGACATCTCAGACGTCGTCTAACGGCGCTGGCAGAAGGTCGCCCGGCTCGATGAGATCCTCAGGGAGGTCGGAGATCTCATCATCCGCCCAGATACCCACACCCCTGCGACGATCGCGTCGTGCGCGTCGGACATCGTTCACGAGCATGATCGCCAGAGCGACGACAACGATCCCCATGAATGGCCCTGCGACCAGCATCATGGTGAACGGGTCAGGCGTCGGAGTAGCGACGGCCGCGAAGGTGAGAACGCCGATGATCAACCAGCGCCAGTGCTTGAGCAACCCGCGACCGCTCAGGAGCCCGGCGAAATTGAGCATCACGAAGATCAGCGGGATGAGCGCCCCCACCCCAAAGAAGACGAGGATCTGGATGATGAACGTGAGGTAGTCGTTGACATTGATGATGTTCGAGACGTTCTGGGGCGTGAAGCCCAGCAGCAGCGAGAGCAGCGAGGGCATCGTGCGGTACGCCAGTGCAGTACCGCCGAGGAACAAGGGCGTGGCAGCACCGACAAAGACATAACCCCATCGCCGTTCTTTCCCCTGGAGCCCCGGGGCCAGGAACCGCCACAACTGGTAGAGCCAGACCGGGAGAGAGATGACGAGTCCGGCGACGATCACAATCTTCAACTGGAGGGTGAAAGCGTCGGTAACACCATTCACGGCAAGCACGATGTCCTTGCCCTGCATCTTGGCCGAGTCGACGACCAGGGTGAAGGGCTCACGCACGAACGCGAAGAGCGGGTCGTAGAAAATCCACGCAATCGCCGAGCCAACGAGGATGCCCAGAACCGCTCGAAATAGGCGGGTCTGGAATTCCCGAAGGTGCTCGAAGAGAGTCATGGCGCCGTCCTTGCTGGACTCTCGACGAGCTCGCCGTGACCCTCGCGAACTCGTGGCGCTCACGCTCTCGGTCGTCTCAGAAGGGGAATCCCCCTCAGGCACGCGAAGAGCCGTCAGTCGGCGGCGTCACCGGCTGGGCCAGGACCTGCTCGCCCGTGACGGGGTCGACGAGGTAGCGGAGTGCAGCCGGCTGGGCGGCGGGGGCCGGGGGGCTCACGGGCGCGGCGATCGACTGTGCCGCGGCAGGAGCGTCCGGCTGAGTTGCGGAGTCTCCGCGCATACCCTCGGTCTCAGACTTGAAGATCCGCAGGGAGCGACCCACACCACGGGCGACGTCGGGCAATCTCTTTGCACCGAAGAGCAAGATCACCACAAGGATGACGATCCACGCGGTGGGTTCTCTCAGGAAGGCCATCAGACGTCCTCACATCGGATCTGCCGATCCCTCGGGGGAACCCCCGAGGTTCAAGCCACCAGGATACGCCGTCGTCAACCCCCTTGGGAGGGTCACGCCCCGGGCGAGGTCGCCATGTCGGCCGAGAGGAGATCGTGGGTCTCGAGGAACAACACGAGATCGAGGAGATCGTCGTAGCCGATGGGCCCTCCGTGGTGAACCTCACGGGCTTCCGCCGGCACGGGGATCCGCTCTGCGCGGACCCCGGCGGAGGTGAGAAGTCTGACCACATCCTCATCGGCTGCCTTGACGATGGACTCATCGCACGTGGGGCAGGTGAACGTGTAGGAACGCCGCGAGGCGCTCTCCTCGATTGCCTCCACCACTCGCACCCGTACCTGACGTGGAATCAGATCCACATCCCCGCACGTGGGGCAGGTTGCCTTGATCGTTGCCATCGTATGCCTCCTCCCGGTCAACTTCTCTGACCGACAGAAGGGGAATCGGCACGACTCCGGGGGGGTCTTGAGTCCCTGACACAACGGAAAACCGCAATCTGCGCGCGCTCGGGCTCTCCCTGCCCACCAAAGACGACGAAGGGCATAAACCGACCGTGCAGGTGACGGGCCGTCGGCCTAGTCGCGGTAGGACTCGAGCGCCGCTCGGGCTTCGACACGAACGCGCTCGAGGATCTCAGGCCTGTCGATCACCGTCACCGCATCTCCGGAGCGCAGGAGCAGGCGCACCAGCCACCGACTGTCCGCTATGGGAAGGAGGATGCGAAGTCGCCCCTCACCGAGGTCGAGAACGGACTCCACGGGGTGCTCACCCGCGATCCACGACATCTCCGGCGAGAGCTCGAGAGTGATGAGGTCGCCCTCAGGGCGCAACGTCCCCGACCCGAGGTCGATCGGAACCGCGTCGCCCGGGACCTCAGCGTCGATGTCGAGCACCTCGGCCACGTCGATACGGTCGAGACGAAAAGTACGAACGGCCTCGGCTCGCAGGCACCAGGCCTCGAGGTAGATGCGGCCGTCGAGGGTGAGCAGTCTCATCGGGTCGACATCGCGGGAAGTCCGCTCATCGACCGCACCGACATAAGAGATATGGAGGCGTCGACCAGCGGCGAGCGCCTGGCTCACGGCGTCGGAGATATCCGGGTCAACTGATTCGGTATCGAGGGACACGCTCAGGCCGTCCGCGGCCCGGAGCGCCTCACCCGCGGCCGCCTCCAACTTGGTCGTAGCGCCCGCGAGAGCAACGCGATCGTGTGCGCCCGGGACCTGGGCCAGCACGCGAAGAGCGACGAGTAGCGACGCCGCCTCGTCGGGTGAAAGGCGAAGGGGTCGCGAGAGGGTCTGAGGGTCGAGAACACTGATATGTCCGTCCTCGTCCCAGAACTGGATGTCGAGAAGGTCACCGTGCTGGTGCCCGGGGCGACCCGTGCAGATCAACAGCCAGAGGTCGGCCTGGAGCTGCTCGGGCGAGATGTCGAAGTGCGCGGCGGCATCGTCGATCGTGACGCCGTCGTGAGAACTAAGCCAGGGAACCAGCGCGAGCAGGCGCGAGAGCCGGCTCGATGCCGCCTCGGCGGCCAGCCTCGGGGAGGTCATGCGATGCCCGAGGCCGCGGCGGCCGTGAGCCGACGAATGACGCTGGCACGGAGCGCAGGTGGCCCCATGACGACGACACCCGAACCGAAGCCCACGATCTCCGCCGCCAACGTCTCATCGTCGGCGTACGACACTTCGAGGAGGTCGCCGCCTGCCACGGCTACCGAGGAGAGGGCACGACGACGCAAGCCGTGCCCCCGGTCAGGCGACACCCTTAGCGTCGCCGTGCCGGACTCAGTCGTCGGAGAAGATTCGGAGATCATGGCAGCGACGTCGATGCCGGCGGGAATCTCGAACGCCCCAGGCAGACCAGTGGCAGTGGCAGCGCCCACGATGCGCGAGAGACGGAAAACTCGCGACGCCCCGCGCCCGACATCATGTCCGATGAGATACCAATGGCCGCGACGCGAGGCGATCCCCCAGGGCTGCACCTCGCGTGACTCGACGCTGTCACCGCCGGACTTGCGGTACCCGAAGGCGACAGCCCGACGGGTGCGCACCGCGTCGAGCATCACCGGGAAAGAGGGTTCGGCGGTGGCGATGCGGGTTTCGATCCCGACGGGGCCGTCCTGAACCTGCGCACCACCGGAAACCTCCAGTTTGCGCAGCGCCCTCTGAGCTGCCGGTCCGAGGCTCGCCTGCTCCCACACGCGAGCCGCGAGACCCAGCACTGCTAGTTCATCTGCGGTGAAATCGACGTCCGGAAGTGCATAGTCGGCGGCCGCGACGCGGTAGCCCTCGATGCCCCCGACGCCGTCGGCTCCCTCCACCGTCTGAACCGGGACACCCATGCTGCGCAACTCATCCTTGTCGCGCTCGAACATCCGCTCGAAGGCTTCCTCGCTGGGGCTCTCGCGATAGCCGTCGATCGCCTCGCGCAGAACGTGCTTGGGTACAGGGCGGGCCGAGGCCATCAGCGCGAACAGCAGGTTGAGCAGCCGTTCGGTCCGGTCGGTCTGCCTCATCGTGCCGTCAGCGGACCGCGAGCAGGTCGATGACGAATACGAGCGTCTTACCCGAGAGGTGATGGCCACCACCGGCCGCACCATAGGCCAGGATCGGCGGGATCGTGAGCTGGCGACGTCCACCCACCTTCATACCCGGGATGCCGTCCTGCCAGCCTTGGATCAGGCCGCGGAGGGGGAACTCGATCGGCTTGCCACGATTCCAGCTGGAGTCGAACTCCTCGCCGGTGTCGAACTCAACTCCCAGGTAATGCACCAGCACGGTGGCACCGGCAACTGCCTCGGCACCGTCGCCGACGATGGTGTCGAGGATCACGAGCTCGGTGGGCTCATCGCCGCCGGGGAACTCGATCTCGGGCTTCTCACTCATGGGGCACTCCTACGGTCGAGTAGTCGGTTCGAAAAGTTCGGGTGGCGCGGGCGATCAGGGCGAGGAGACCACATCAACGACGAAGACGAGAGCCTCATCGGATGCGATGCCGCTGCCCTGCGGAGGGTTGGATCCGTAGGCCATTGATCCGGGGATGACAAGCAGGCGTCGTCCACCGATCTTCATTCCCGGGATCCCCTGCGACCAGCCCTCAATGACACCCGACAGAGGGAACTGGGTGGGCTCACCACGGCTCCAGGACGAGTCGAACTCCTGCCCGGAGATCGCTCCGACACCCACGTAGTGGGCTGTGATCGTCGCGTCGGCGGCGACGGTGGCGCCGGTGCCCTCGACCAGGTCCACGGCCACGAGCGTGGTGACGTCCTTGGTTTGGGAGCCGATAGAGACGGTGGGCTTGGACCCCAACTCACCTGACACCGTGACTCCAGCGGTGTCGTTCGAGACGGCGGCTGTGGTTCCTGCAGGCGACTCGGACGAGGGGACAACGTCGCCCGACTCAGATCCGCATCCGACGAGGATGAGGCAGACGGCGACGGCGAGGACGGCAGGGGAAAGGACGCGCGCGAGGGGTCTGTTCACGATCGGCACCCTAACGTGACCATGCTCAAAGAACTGACATGAGGTCAATGACGAACACGAGTGTCTCGTCCGGGCCGAGATCGGACGATGTGGGAGGGGTTGCTCCGAAAGCCAGTTTCCCTGGCACGACGACCAATCGTCGGCCACCCGCTCGCATGCCGAGCACACCTTCGGAGAATGCGGCGAAGGTGACGTCGGAGGGTACGTAGTCGAATGGCTTGCCGCGGTCCCACGAGGAATCGAACTGTCGCTTGCTCGTCGCGCTGCGGCCGACGTAGTGCACCGACACCTTGCTGGCCTTGGTGACGGCGGGTCCGACGCCCGTCACGACGTCATAGGTGAGCAGGCTCACCGTTGCCTGCGTGTCGTCGCCGATCGTGAACAGGGGCGGCGACCCCACTGGCCCCGAGACCGTCACACCGTCAAAGCGAGCGGGCGTTGTCGATTGGGCTGAGTGAGACCCTTCACCACCTGGCCCCGACGCGGACACCGGCGACGTGCCGCCCGAGCAACCGCTGATCGCGGCGACAATGACAATTGCCGTCGCGAGTGCCCGGGCAACGCCAAGCTGTCGGCGACCCCTCCCGACGTTGACTCGCACGACCACGGACCCCATGCCATCCCGCCTCTTCAGTGGTGGGGGCGCACCGAGTGCGGCCCTGGGTGGCGCCTTGGTCAGCACCCCCGCACGCGAAACACATCACTGAGGGGTTCCCGCGCGGCCAAGGGAGGGCAACGCGGAGGTTCACAGAAGGTGAACGTCGGCTCCCAATCGGGCGACAACGCCACCGGTCACATACTCGCGATGAGCTTCTCCACCCGCTCGTCGACGGAGCGGAAGGGGTCTTTGCACAGGACGGTGCGCTGGGCCTGGTCATTGAGCTTGAGGTGCACCCAGTCGACCGTGAAGTCGCGTCGCCGCTCCTGGGCCCGATGGATGAAGTCACCCCGGAGCTTGGCCCGCGTGCTCTGCGGTGGCACGGTCTTGGCCGCGAAGATCTCCATGTCGCGGGAGACCCGAGCCACGGCGCCACGATGCTCGAGGAGGTAGTACAGGCCCCTCGAGCGCGTGATGTCGTGGTAGGCGAGATCGAGTTGAGCGATGCGGGGACTCGACAGGGTGAGGTCGTGCTTGGCCATGTAGCGCTCGAGGAGTCGGAGCTTGATCACCCAGTCGATCTCACGCTCGACGGGCGTGTGATCACCGGTGTCGACTGCGGTCACCGTGCGGGTCCACAGGTCGACCACACGCGCGTGGATGCCTTGCGGATCCTCGAGCAGGCCTCGTCGCTGTGCGAAGTCCCGAACCCGGTCGAGATACTCGGTTTGGATCTGGAGCGCTGAGAGCTCTCGGCCGTTGGCCAGCCGAACCGTCTTGGTGCCGGTGATGTCGTGGCTGATCTCCCGGATCGCCCTGATGGGGTTCTCCAGCGTCATGTCCCGCAGGACCGTGCCGTGTTCGAGCATCTGGAGGACGAGGTCGGTAGAGCCGACCTTCAGCATCGTGGTGGTCTCGCTCATGTTGGAGTCGCCGACGATCACATGCAGACGTCGAAAGCGCTCAGCGTCCGCGTGTGGTTCGTCGCGGGTGTTGATGATCGGGCGCGAACGCGTCGTCGCACTCGATATGCCCTCCCAGATGTGCTCGGCCCTCTGGCTCAGGCAGTAGACCGCCCCTCGCGGCGTCTGGAGGACCTTGCCCGCGCCGCAGATCACCTGCCGCGAGACGAAGAACGGGATGAGCGCATCGGCGAGCCGGGAGAACTCTCCTTCTCGGCCGATCAGGTAGTTCTCATGACAGCCGTAGGAATTGCCGGCGGAGTCGGTGTTGTTCTTGAACAGATAGACATCACCTGCGATGCCTTCCTCGGACAGCCGATTCTCCGCATCGACCACAAGACCCTCGAGTATCCGCTCCCCCGCCTTGTCGTGTGTGACCAGATCGGTGACGGCATCGCACTCTGGCGTGGCGTATTCCGGGTGACTGCCGACATCGAGGTAGAGGCGCGAACCGTTGCGCAGGAAGACGTTGCTGGAACGCCCCCAGGACACGACACGACGGAAGAGGTAGCGCGCCACCTCGTCCGGAGACAGCCGCCGCTGCCCATGAAAGGTGCAGGTGACGCCGTACTCGGTCTCGATCCCAAAGATCCGCCGCTCCACACCTCACCCTAGGCACGCGTCGGCCTGCGGCGCAGGTCGCCGCGCGGTTCCGTCGTGAAAGTGCGTCGCTCACCGACTCACTAGTCGGCCGCGCCACCGGCCTCGTCGCTGTCGTCGACAACTCCGAGAAGCTCGGCGAGACGAACCCCACTGATACGACGAAACTTGCGACGTGGCCGGTCTCGGTCAAGGACGGCGACCTCAAGCTGGGCCGGGGTCAGGATGCGCGCCGGCTCGCCAGCGGCGGCCCCGTTACCCGCCGCGGCAGCGAGGGCCGGCGCCGAGCCGAGGAGTTCGACGGACATGCGAAGGGCTGTTTCGAACGACATCCCCTCGACCCACCGCTCCTTGAGCGCCGAGGTGATCTGCTCGGCCGAACCACCCATCGCGACGAAGCCGTGCTCATCGCCCACCGAGCCATCGAACGTGAGGCGGTAGAGCTGGTCGTCGTGAGGAGTCTCGCCCACCTCCGCCACGACGATCTCGACTTCGTAAGGCTTCTGGGTCTCGGTGAAGATCGTGCCGAGGGTCTGGGCATAGGCGTTCGCGAGACTGCGGCCGGTGACGTCGCGGCGGTCGTAGGAATACCCGCGCAGATCCGCGAGCCTGATGCCGGCCACCCGAAGGTTCTCGAACTCGTTGTACTTGCCCACAGCGGCAAACGCGATGCGGTCATAGATCTCCGCGATCTTGTGCAATGCCCGGGACCTGTTCTCGGCGACAAACAACAGTCCGTCGGCGTACTGCATCACAATGACACTTCGACCGCGCGCGATCCCCTTGCGGGCGTAGTCGGCCTTGTCTTTGATGATCTGCTCTGGCGAGACGTAGAACGGCACGCTCACGGCGGGTTCCCCACTGTCGACTAGGTGTACCTCTGGCGCATCAGGCTCTCAGGCTCGTGCAATGCGAGGGACGAACGCGAGCAACCATCATCATCGCTCCGCAGCGTAGCAACTGGTCTGCGCTGCGCAGTGGCGAATACTCGAGCAACACGGTCGCCGGGAGCGGAAGACCCGCCTGGCCCCCGGCAGCGTCCTCACCTCGCACCTGAGGGCGCTGTTCCGGCTCGGACGTAGGCCGCAAGGTGTTCGCCGGTAAGCGTGGTGCGGGCCTGGACGAGGGCTGCTGGCGTGCCCTCGAACACCACCCGCCCGCCCTCGTGACCGGCCCCCGGTCCGAGGTCGATGATCCAGTCAGCATGCGCCATGACCGCCTGGTGGTGCGAGATGACGATCGCGGACTTCCCGGAGTCGACGAGCCGGTCGAGAAGGGCAAGCAGCTGCTCGACATCCGCGAGGTGAAGGCCCGTCGTCGGCTCGTCCAGGACGTAGATTCCCCCTTTGTCGCCCATATGGGTCGCCAACTTCAGACGCTGACGCTCACCGCCGGACAGGGTCGGGAGCGGCTGGCCGAGACTGAGATAACCAAGACCCACGTCGGCGAGCCGGGCAAGAACGGCCAGCGCTGCCGGGGTGTGGGCGTCGACGCGGGCAAAGAATTCCGCAGCCTCGGACACGGACATCGCGAGTACCTCGCTGATATCGCGGCCATCGAGGTGGTAATCGAGCACGGACGCATCGAACCTCTTCCCCTCGCACACCTCGCAGACGGATGCGACGGTGGCCATCACCGCGAGGTCGGTGTAAATCACACCGTTTCCGTCGCAGGCCGGGCATGCACCCTCGGAGTTGGCGCTGAATAGCGACGGCTTCACGCCGTTCGCCTTGGCGAACGCCTTGCGGATGGGCTCAAGCAGCCCGGTGTACGTAGCCGGGTTGCTGCGCCGAGAACCCTTGATCGCACTCTGATCGACCGAGACGACCCCGTCTCGGCCCGACACCGAGCCGTGGATGAGCGAACTCTTACCCGACCCGGCCACGCCCGTCACCACGACCAGCACCCCGAGCGGGATGTCGACGTCAACGGCCTGAAGGTTGTGGGTGCTGGCGCCGCGCACGTCGAGATGGCCCTGCGAGGTGCGGACTGATCCCTTCAGTACGGCGTGATCATCGAGGTGCCGCCCCGTGATCGTGCCACTCGCCCGCAGCCCATCGACGGCGCCCTCGAACATCACCTGTCCGCCGGCAGAACCCGCGCCGGGGCCGAGGTCGACGACGTGCTCGGCGATCGCGATCGTCTCGGGCCTGTGCTCGACGACCAGCACGGTGTTG
>WLRQ01000070.1 GCA_009697815.1 Actinomycetota bacterium | reverse complement strand
TAGAGAACCGCGCCGTCGTCCCAGCCGTCATCTTGTCGGGGTCGGGCGCGCATACGCGCGATAAGTGTGCCGAAACCTCCGAGGAACCCGCCCAGGGCCAGCACCACGACCCAGGACTCGAGGCCTATGCCCAGCAGTGCCGCGAGCACGAGTAGTGCCGGACCGCCCATGAGTGCGGCCCAGGCCATACGTGTGACCCGATCGGTCTCGGGCAATGGCGGTGGGGGTTCGGGCACGAAATGCTCGCTGGTGTCGGCGTCCTGGGCTGCCGCTGCGGCCTCTCCTGCGCGGCGGATCAGACGCGAGGACAGCGGAGGACGCACCTTCGGACCTGCTTGTATGACCGAGCCGGTGGCAGGGTCGGGAAGATCAGTGGCGGACTGGCCTGCCGACGGGCGGGAGCGAACATCGGTGCTCGGCGTATCGAAGCCAGCGACAATGTCGGCGAACCGCGACTCGACCTCACCCGGGGCCAGTTCGGGCATTCGGTGCTCGCGGCCCTCGACCTGCTCGTCGGTCGGGGCGGAGTCGGTCGGGTGAGAGTGGGTCGGGTGAGAGTGGAATTCGGGCCGCAACTGCGGGAGGGCATGTCCGATCACCGATCGCGCCAGTAGGGCGTGATTGACATCGACGTGCACTCGCTCCCTGTGCGCGGCACTCGGGGACGGTCCGGCGCCCATCTGCTCGGCGCCCATCTGCTCGGCGCCCATCTGCTCGGCGCCCATCTGCTCGGCCACGGCAGTGACGCCAGCGGCACGTAGCAAATCGAGTACGTGATCGGTCACCGACCTCTCGACGTCGACGAGTGCGATATACCGCGAGGCCGGAGGCAGCCCGTTGTCGCGGCCGGCGGGAATCGTCATGGATAAAGTGTCACGCCTGCGCGGCGCGGGGCGCGAGGCGGTGTACGAACTCCACGCTCTGCTCGAAGATCAGCGGAGCGTCGTAGTCCATGGTCGCAACGTGATAGCTGTTCTCAAGCCACACCTCGCTGACATCCTCGGCGGTGAGGTTGGCCAGAATCCAGGCTGAGTTGCTGGGCTCGGCCACGTGATCGATGCGCGAATGCAACAGCAGCACAGGAGCAGTGACGGCCGAGATGTCAGCACGGATCGCCTCCCACGCGCGTTGCAGGGAGTGCGCGCTGTGGAGGGGGAGTCGGGTATATCCGCCCTCGTCCTGGCCGGGCATCTTGATGTCATTGACGATTCCGGGGAACCCTTTGACCAAGTGGCGCAACACTGGGAGCAGGTGGCGGTCCTTGCGCTCGGTGTGGATCGCGGGATTGACCAGGACGAGCCCCGCGATGTCGTCGGGGCGCTTCTCGGCCAGACGAAGGGTGAGTGAGGCGCCCATCGATAGGCCCATGACGAATACCGAGTCGCAGCGCTCGCGCAAGGAAGACAGTGAGCGGTCGGCCTCGGCGTACCAGTCGTCCCACCGGGTGACAGCCATATCGTGCCAGGAGGTGCCGTGGCCAGGGAGTCGCGGCAATTCCACGGTGAGTCCTGCCGCGGCCAGGTGCTCGGCCCACGCGCGCATGGATTTAGGTGATCCCGTGAACCCATGGAGCACAAGGGCTCCGACCGGCCCACCTGCATGGGAGAAGGGCTCGGCACCGGGAATAAGAGACATGTCAGCGCTCCGGATAGGGGGTAGGGGCCGTCCGCCGCAAAGGTGGCACGGTGTCGCTACCCCTCACGCTACGTTGCTCGAGAGGGATGTGGGGCCGTACTGTCGTGCTCAGAGACTATGTCGAGACAGGGGGTGAGCCGGTGTTCTACTGGATGTGCAAGTACATCCTGATCGGTCCCTGGCTCAGGCTGGTTTTCCGTCCGCAGGTGATCGGCCACGAGCACCTGCCAGCGGAGGGCGGGGCGATCCTGGCCAGCAATCACCTCTCATTCTCCGACTCGGTCTTCCTGCCGCTCATGTGTCCGCGACGCGTCACCTTCCTGGCCAAGAGCGACTACTTCACAACCCCAGGGATCAAGGGCTTCCTCACCAAGATGTTCATGTCGGGTATCGGGCAGGTGCCGGTCGACCGCTCCGGCGGCCGGGCGTCCGAGGCGGCACTGCGCACTGCCTTGCGGCTCCTGGCTGAGGGCAAGCTTCTCGGTATCTACCCCGAGGGCACGCGATCGCCCGATGGCCGCCTCTACCGGGGCAAGACCGGGGTTGCCCGCATGGTCCTCGAGGCTGGTGTTCCGGTGATCCCGTGCGCGATGGTGAACACCCACCTGATCCAGCCCCCCGGGCGCGTCCGCCCGAAGATCATGCGCGCAAAGATCGTGATCGGGGCGCCGCTGGACTTCTCGCGCTACGCGGGGATGGAGGGCGACCGCTTCGTCCTTCGTTCGATGACCGACGAAATCATGTACGAGCTCATGTCGATGTCGGGCCAGGAATACGTCGACATCTACGCCTCGAAGGCTAAATCCCTCGCTGCGGCCCGTGGTCGCTCCGCTGCCGCTAGTGTGGCGCCGGACTCAGCGGACTCAGCGGACTCAGCGCTCGCGGGGGCCTCGCCGGCCGCCTAGCACGACATCAGGCCGATCGGCCTGCGGAACGTCGAGGGGTCACGGCATCGTGGCACCCCGGTATGGCACCTACAGGGTTGCCCACGACTTCGAGCGCTCAACGGCCGAGCGCCACCGCAGGTGGGCGCGATCATCGCGGGGCTCGGGATCGAACCGCGCATCGCGGTGCACGATCGCGGCGATCTGGTCAGTCCCCGACCACACCCCTGTGGCGAGGCCAGCCAGGAAAGCTGCGCCGAGCCCGGTGGTTTCCAGAACTGCGGCGCGCACGACCGGCACCTGGAGTGCGTCGGCCTGTAGTTGGCACAGCAGCGTGTTGGCCGAGGCCCCGCCGTCCACGGCGAGTTCGGGCAGGGCCACCCCGCCCTCGCCCACCATGAGATCCACGACGTCCCGAACCTCGAATGCGATCGCCTCGAGTGTGGCGCGGACGATATGTGCCCGCGTCGTGCCGCGGGTGATGCCCAGGATCGAGCCGCGGGCGTGTGGGTCCCAGTCGGGTGCCCCGAGCCCGGTGAGTGCGGGAACGAACACCACCCCTCCGCTGTCGGGCACCGACCGAGCGAGGGCCTCTGTCTCGGCGGCCGTCTCAATGATCCCGAGCCCGTCTCGGAGCCACTGGATCGCCGCGCCCGTGACGAATACGGCGCCCTCGAGGGCGTAGGTAAGGCGGCCATCGGGATGTTGCCAGGCCACCGTGGTGAGCAGACCCGTCGAGGTGAACATGGGCTGATCGCCAGTGTTGACCAGCACGAAGGACCCCGTGCCGTAGGTGCATTTACTCGACCCCGCGGTGAAGCACGCCTGTCCAAACAGGGCCGCTTGCTGGTCACCGGCGATGCCCGCGATCGGCAGGTCGAGCCCGAGGAAGCAACTCGGGTCGGTGTGCCCGATTACCCCGTAGGACGGCACTACCTCCGGCAAGGCCCCGATCGGCACACCGAAGATCTCGCAGAGCTCGGGGCTCCACGAGCCCGCTCGGATGTCGTAGAGCAGCGTGCGCGAGGCGTTCGAGGCGTCGGTGACATGGTGAAGGCCGCGCGTGAGGCGGGCTACGAGGTAGGAGTCGACCGTGCCCACAGCCACGCGTCCGGACATGACCAGCGCCCAGACGTGGGGTTCGTTCTCGGCGATCCAGCGCAGCTTCGTGGCCGAGAAGTAGGGATCCAAGCGCAGGCCGGTGAGCTCGGCCACGCGGGGCTCGTGACCTGCGGCGCGCAGGTCCTCGCAGATGTCTGCGGTGCGACGGTCCTGCCAGACGATCGCCCGTCGGGCCGAGCCGAGGGTCTCGCGGTCCCAGAGCACCACCGTTTCGCGCTGGTTGGTGATGCCCACTGCTGTGGGCTGGTCACCGTCCTGGCCGAGGGCGTCGAGGGCGTGACGGGCCGCTGAGAGCGTTGCGGCCCAGATCTCCCGGGGTTCATGCTCGACCCAGCCCTCGGACGGGAAGTGCTGGCTGAACTCCGCGTAGCCGCGGGCAATGACCACGGCGTCGACGTTGACGATCAGCGCGGTGACGCCGGTGGTGCCCGCGTCGATCGCCAGCACGCTCACGTGGCGACGCCAAGGTCATCGGTGATGGTCATGGACGAACGCTAGCGCGACCCTGCATCGGGGCCGGTGGTGCGGTTGGATGGGTATCAGCAGGTCGCGGCATCGCAGTCGTGTTCCTGTCCCGTTCCGGGATCATCGGAGGAGAGTCATGCGCGTCGGAGTACTCACCGGAGGCGGGGATTGCCCCGGACTCAACGCGGTCATCCGTGCCGTCGTGCGCAAGGGTGTCACCGAGTACGGCTACGACTTCCTGGGCTTCCGTGATGGCTGGAAGGGCCCCCTCGAGGGGCTCACCTCCGAGCTCGGAATCCCCGAGGTCCGCGGTATCCTCCCCCGCGGGGGCACGATCTTGGGTTCGAGCCGCACGAACCCCATGAAGATCGAGGGTGGGGTCGACCGGATCAAGGCCAACCTCGCCGCGCTCGGGGTCGATGCCCTCATCGCCATCGGCGGAGAAGACACCCTCGGCGTCGCGACACAGCTCCACGACCGCGGTGTTCCTGTGGTGGGCGTGCCCAAGACGATCGACAACGACCTCTCGGCTACCGATTACACCTTCGGGTTCGATACTGCTGTCAACATCGCCTCAGAGGCCATTGACCGCCTCCACACCACGGCGGAATCCCACCACCGAGTTCTCGTCGTCGAGGTGATGGGGCGCCACGCCGGCTGGATCGCACTGCACGCGGGGCTCTCCGCCGGAGCCAACATCATCTTGATCCCCGAGCAGCCGTTCGATCTCGACGAGGTGATCGGGTGGGTCGAGTCCCGGTTCGAGTCCCACTACTCGCCGATCATTGTGGTCAGTGAGGGTGCGCTGCCCAAGGATGGCGGTCTGATCACCAAGGACCAGACCCTCGACGCCTTCGGCCATGTCCGGCTCACCGGCATCGGCGACTGGCTGGCCTCGGCGATCGAGGCCCGCACCGGCAAGGAGGCCCGCACTTCGGTGCTGGGCCACATCCAGCGCGGCGGCACCCCCACGGCTTTCGACCGCGTGCTCGCCACTCGGTTCGGGCTGCAGGCGATCGACGCGATCCATGATCGCGAGTACGGCGTCATGGTCGCCTTGCGCGGCACCGACATCGTGCGAGTGTCGCTGATCGAGGCCACGGGGGTGCTCAAGACGGTGCCTCAGGCGCGATACGACGAGGTACGTACGTTCTTCGGCTGAGGCTGCCGGAGTTCGTTGGAGTTCGTCTGCGCTCGGCATGTGACTGGTTGCGGTGGGGGCGTTCGTCGGCAGCAGGGTGATGGCGACCATGCCCGTTCGTCGGGACGGGCGGGCGTTCCGTAGGCTGGCCCCATGGTGGATCTGATCTCGTGGCCGTCTCTTCC
The DNA here is from genome assembly GCA_009697815.1 of Actinomycetota bacterium. Classification (GTDB taxonomy): domain Bacteria; phylum Actinomycetota; class Actinomycetes; order S36-B12; family CAIYMF01; genus Longivirga. The sequence goes on along the minus strand of WLRQ01000070.1, from coordinate 6,131 downwards.
CGCGGCCCAGCAGCCGGTGTGGCCCGACAGCGCCGCGCTCGACGCCGCGATCGAGGAGTTGCGCGCCCTTCCGCCGCTCGTCTTCGCCGGCGAGTGTGACAACCTCACGGACCGTCTCGCTGCCGCGGCGCGCGGTCAGGCCTTCGTCCTGATGGGCGGCGACTGCGCCGAGACCTTCGACACCGCCACAGCAGACGCCATTCGTGGCAAGCTCAAGACGGTTCTGCAGATGGCCATCGTGCTCACCTACGGGGCGAGCCTCCCGGTCGTGAAGATCGGGCGCATGGCCGGGCAGTACTTCAAGCCGCGCAGCAAGGCCACCGAAGTCCGCGATGGCATCGAGGTCACGTCGTACTTCGGTGACGGCGTCAACAAGCTCGAGTTCGACGCTGTGGGTCGCGTCCCCGATCCCCGCCGGCTCATCCGCAGCTACAACACGGCGAGCGCCACGCTCAACCTCGTGCGCGCATTCACCCAGGGCGGCTACGCCGACCTGCGCCAGGTGCACGCGTGGAACCAGGACTTCGTCGCCGAGACCCCGGCGGGCGACCGTTACGAGCAGGTCGCTGGCGAGATCGACCGTGCACTCTCGTTCATGGCGGCCTGTGGCGCGGACCCCGACGAGTTCAAGCGCACCGAGTTCTTCGCCGGACACGAGGCCCTCGTCCTTGACTACGAGAAGGCCCTCACCCGAATCGATTCCCGCACGGGGAATCTCTACGACGTCTCGGGCCACTTCGTGTGGATCGGAGAGCGCACCCGTCAGTTCGACGGCGCCCACGTGGACTTCGCCTCGCGGATCAAGAACCCCATCGGCGTCAAGCTCGGCCCCACGACCACCCCTGAACAGGCCGTCGAACTCGCTGAGCGGCTCAACCCCGACCGCATCCCGGGCCGGCTCACCTTCATTACGCGGATGGGCGCGGGGGTTGTTCGCGACAAGCTCCCCGCGATCGTCGAGCGGGTCACGGCGAGCGGTCACCCCGTCGTGTGGATCTGCGACCCGATGCACGGCAACACCCGAGAGGCCGCATCGGGCCACAAGACCCGCTCGTACTCCGACATCGCGGACGAGGTGCTCGGGTTCTTCGAGGTCCACAAGAAGCTCGGGACAGTTCCTGGCGGCATCCACATCGAACTCACCGGTGACGATGTCACCGAGTGCGTCGGCGGCACCGAGGGTGTCACCGAAGACCAACTCGGCGATCGCTACGAAACCGCCTGCGACCCCCGCCTTAACCGGGTCCAGTCCCTCGAACTCGCCTTCGACGTCGCCGACCTCCTCCTCGACCGCCCCCGCCGCCCCTAACCCCCCACCGGTGAATGTGCCCTGAGCGGCCCTAGAGGCCGCCAGGCCTCCCCACTGCATACACAGGGCAGCCGGATGTCGGGCGACCGTCCACAGGGCGCACACTTCATCCCATGGTCGGGCGCACATCACTGGTAGTGGAGTGCTTGTCCGTGCGGATCCCGGGTGGGTCCGTGGCGGTGGTGGCCGATCCACTCGACGGAGCCGTGATCGCGTCGGGGTTCGCCGACATCGCGAGAGCCATCGGGTTCCTCGACGAGCCCACGCGGCAACGCGGCCACCGCATCGTGCGCTCGTCACAATCGTTGGAGCCCGCGCGTCAGGCTCTGCTGGCATATTCAGAAGGTAACCTGCTGGCCCTCGACCACGTGCGCGTGCGTCAGCACGGGGGCGAGTTCACACAGCGGGCCTGGCTCGCCATGCGCGAAATCCGCCCGGGGGACACCGACTCCTACTCCGGCCTTGCTGCGCGCGCGGGCAGCCCGCGAGCCGCGCGCGCGGCAGGGCGGGCGTGTGCGCGCAATCGTGTGTCACCGTTCGTGCCGTGTCATCGCATCATCGCAACCGATGGCTCACTCGGCGGTTTCGCATACGGCCTCAGCGTGAAAACGGAACTGCTCGTTCACGAAAGCGCGTTCGGCTAGGCGTGCGCGGACGCGCCGTCGCGCCAGGGTCAGGCGCGCTCAGACCACCTGGATGCTGATCGTCGAGCCCCAGATGCGTTGGGAGTTCGCCGCGGCAGACTGTTTTACAACCCGTCCGAACGGCGTGATGCCAATCGGATAGGTCACGACAACAGTGAACCCGAGGCTCCTGAGCGTTGCTCGTGCATCGGCCTCGGCAGTGCGATAGAGATCAGGCACGGTGACCAGTGGGGGGCCCTTGCTGACTACCAGAGTGATCTTGCTGCCCAGTGATAGCGCCACGCCGGCCTTGGGGTCGGACGAGATCACGACGCCGAGCGCCACCGTCTTGCTGTAGGCCTCGCTCGAGTCGACGGAAAACCCAACCCTCTTCAGGGCGCTGGTCGCTGCGCTGAGGGTCTTGCCCACCACAGTCGGGATCGGCACGGGCGCTGGGCCTTTGGAGATGACGATTGCCACGGCCTGCCCGCGCTTGAGTTCGACACTCGCCTCGGGTGTGGTGGAGATGACGTGATCGACCGGAGTCTTGGCGTCGTAGGCCTTTGATGTCGCACCCAGCACGAGGGATCCGTCCGCGAGAGCTGCCGTGGCCTCGGCCAGAGTCATGCCCGCCACTTGAGGCACCGCGTATCGCTCGGGCCCCTTGGACACGACGACACTCACGGAGGTGCCCTCGCGCACCTCGGCGTCGGGGGCGGGCTTCATCGAGATGATCTGACCCGGTGTCACGGTCTCGCTGAAGGCCTCGGAACTGGAACCGATTGTGATGTGCAGGGGCGTGAGCTTGGCCGCCGCAGCCGCTGGGGTCAGTCCTAGCACGGTGGGCAGTGCAACGGTCCTCGTTGAGCCGAGGCCCCAGGCGAGTGCTGCGACCACTGCGCCTGCGAGAAGCAGTGCGATGAGGGCGATGGGTCCGCGGCGCCTGCGGCGGCGTGCGGGGGTGCGTGTCGAGTCGCGCCTGGATCCGCGAGCACGCGAGGCCTCGGGCCGGTTGCGTGGTGTCGCGCCCCTGTCGACATCGCCTCGGGTAGTGGCCGCACTGCCCGAGTGTCTGGTGACGACGAGCGTGGCCGACTGATCCTCGGTGACGCCGAACGCGCGGGGAGCGGGCAATGACTGCCGGGCGGTGCGAACCCGCGCAAGGAAGGACGCTGCATTGGGGAATCGGTCGTCGGGGTCTCGCGCCGTGGCGCCTGCCACCAGCGCGTCGAGAAGTGGTGACGTGCCGGGCCGAATCGACGATGGGGCGGGCACGGTCGCGTGGACATGCTGGTAGGCCACCGACAGTGGTGTGTCTCCGGCGAATGGCACCGACCCCGTGACCATCTCGTAGAGCAGGATCCCGGCACCGTAGACGTCGCTTCGTGCGTCCGCGACGCCGCGCTCGACCTGCTCGGGGGAGAGGTAGGCAACCGTGCCGATCAACAGGCCCTGGGTCGCGGCCGTCGACGTCGACGCTGAAATTGCCCGTGCCAGACCGAAATCCGCGACCTTGACTCGTCCGTCGTCAGTGAGCAGGACGTTCTCGGGCTTGATGTCACGATGGACGAATCCCGCGCTGTGTGCGGCGTCCAGGGCCTGCAGGACGGGGTCGAGGATCGTGAGCGCTTGTTCGGGTGCGAGTCGACCATGCTCGCGCAGTACATCTCGGACAGTGCGCCCCGGGACGAGTTCCATGACGAGGTAGACGAGTGCGCCGTCCTCGCCCTGGTCGTACACCGCGACTACGTGCGGGTCCGTCAGGCGGGCTGCGGACTTTGCCTCGCGGACGAAACGAGAGACGAACGCAGCGTCGTCGGCCAGTGTCGAGTGCATGATCTTGACCGCCACCTTGCGGTCGAGTCGCAGATCGACGGCCTGGTAGACGGTGGCCATCCCGCCACGCGCGAGGCGGCGTTCGATGCGGTAACGGCCGTCGATGAGCCGACCCAGCAGCGGGTCGGCGACCCGCATTCCGGCAGAGGACTCCACGGTCAGCGAGTCTACGTTTGCTGTGTCCGACACGAGGCTGTGCCGCGCCGATGAGCGCACCTCGCGGTGGCCGATTCAGGAGGGCAGGATGTCCTCGTGGACGCCATGATGAGGGGTTTGGGGCGATGAGTCGGTTTGCCTACGTCGCCGTACTGGCATTCGTCGTCATCGGATCCGTCTGGCTCGAGATCGCTCTGCGTACGCGCGTCTTCGCGCGAGTGCGCAGACTGGTGTTGACGATCGTTCCGGTGGCGGCCGTCTTCGGGGTCTGGGATCTCTACGCGATCTCACGCGGTCATTGGACCTTTGATTTCTCGCGCATGACTGGGGTCGTGTTGCCCGGGGGCCTCCCTCTTGATGAGGTGCTGTTCTTCGTCGTCGTCCCATTGGCTTCAGTGCTCACTCTTGAGGCCGTGAGGTCGGCCCGGCAATGGCAGGTGGGCGACGAGCCGGCGGGCTCGTGCGTCGACGGGATCCGCGGAGACAGCTCATGACCTACACGCAGATTTCGATCCTCGCCGTTGCCGTCGTCATCGTGCTCGATCTCGGCGTCGTGCGCACCGGGCTGCTACGGCGTCGCGTCTTCTGGGTGTCGTACTCGATCATTGCGACATTTCAGCTGATCACCAACGGGATCCTCACCGGGTTTCGCATCGTGCGTTATGAGGATTCGGCAATCGTCGGTTCCTCGACGCCCGTCGACGCCGCGCCGCCGTTCCTGGGCGATGGCCGTATCGCCTATGCCCCGTTCGAAGACCTCCTGTTTGGTTTTGCCCTGGTGGTGCTCACGATGGTGTTGTGGGTGTGGCTCGGGCGTCATGACGTCCAGCGAACGCCGTACGCCGGCCCACCTCGACTCGCCCTTCGGCGATCGCCGCGCAGCCGGCGCCCCTGACCCCTCGCTGGCGTCGACCCCAGGTGTGTGGTCGGGGCGCCCGCGTTGTTCATGATCGGGGGAAGTTCAGCGGCCTCTAGCGCCGCTCAGGGCACATTCACCATCAAGGGGAGGTGGGGTGGAGGCCGTGGGGGTGGCCGGGTCCGTACGTTCGGCGGGCCCGGCGGGCCTGGCGCCAGGCGGGGAGGGCGACAGCGAGTCGGCGAAGAGTTGACACGGTCGCGCGCTTGTCGAACACCTCGTAGTCGATCGCCTCCACTGCGTCGACGATGCCGCAGTAGAGGATTCGGGCGGCCTCGATGCAGGGCCGAGATGAGGGGTGGAGCAGGTTGATGCCCGATCGCGAGCTCTCCTCCAGCGCTCGAACGCGGGCGATCTGAAAAGCGAGGGCATCGCGAATCGCGGGGGTGACCACTCGATTCTCGAGGTCGGCACGCGTGACTCCGAAGCGTGCGAGGTCCTCCATCGGCAGGTACACGCGCCCGCGATCGAGATCCTCTCCGACATCGCGCACGAAGTTCGCCAACTGGAACGCCACGCCGAGATCCTTGGCCCGCTCGTATGCTTCTGGTCCGCTTGGCTCGAGGATCGGAACCATCTGCAGGCCGATGACCGCGGCAGACCCGTAGACGTAGCGATAGAGGTCGTCGTAGGTGGCGTACTCGGTGACGGTGAGGTCCATGCGCATGGAGTCGAGAAAGGCTTCGAAATGTTCGATCGGGATGTCCCAGCGCAGGACGGTGTCGACCACCGCACGACAGACTGGGTCCTCGCTGTGACCGCGCCGAAGGTCGTCGAAGAATCGCTCACACCACGAGCCCAGCCAGTCGGCCTTCTCCTGCTCGCTGAGCGTCGATGACAGGTCGTCGACGATCTCGTCCGCGTACCGCGCAAAGCCATACAGCGCATGAACGAAGGGTCGCTTCGCGGGCGGGAGCAGCAATGTGGCGAGGTAGTACGTCTTGCCATGGGCGGCGTTGAGCTCGCGACATCGTTCGTAGGAGGCACGCATGTCAGGGTCGGTGATCCCGGCTTGGTCGAGATCGCGTCCGCTCATGGAACGATCCTGCCATCGCCAGTGGGCGCTGCCACGTCAGGGTCCTACGCATTCCGCGTCGAACTCCCCGGGCGGGGTATCTGGGATCCAGTGTCGAACCGGGCTATCTTCTGCACATGTGAGGGTCGGCCAGTCTTACCCCGGCCCCGGCCCCGGCCCAGGTTCGTGTGAGGAGCTCCCCGTGATCAGCACAGGAACGCCCCCGCCTCGCGTGGCAGATCTCCCGGGCGCCAGTAGAGCCGAGACGCCATGAAC
>WLRQ01000007.1 GCA_009697815.1 Actinomycetota bacterium | reverse complement strand
TGACCAGGCAACACAAGATAGGCCGCAAGTGCGGTGTCGCACGTGAGACCGCCGAGGTGCCAACCCCGTGCGCGGATCGCGAGCTCGGGGCCTTTCGCGTCATGGAGTGCCTTGGGCCGTGATTTGTCCGACAGCCACGCGGCGATGGCAGATTCGTCTTCGGGGCTCATGTTCGCGATCGCGGCGTAGGCGACTGAGCCGTCTGCGGACGCGATCGCGATGCCGTCGACGTCGCCCGTTCCTTGAGCCCATAGGCCGTCGACCGCCATGCCGGTACGAGCCCCTGCGGGCGCGTGCTCGGCAAGCCAGGCCGAGACGGAACCGAATGCGAGTACCTCGAGGTCGACGACGGCCTCAGCCGCCATCGCGATTTCGGCGGGGTCCTTGGCTTCGGCTGGCAGCGAGGCGAAGAGCCGTTCGCGTAAAACGCGGAACTGCAACGCGTCGAACACCTCGTGAACCTGCTCGCGGTCAAACGATCGCCGCTCGAGATCCGCAGGGCGCAGCGGGAGGTCGACGTCGCGGACAAGTTCGGTCAGCCTGCGGTTGAGCAGCACACTGGGCAGTGCAGCCCGCAGCGCATCGCCAGCCTTGCCCTTGACCTCGCCCACGCGATCAACGAGGGCATCGAGGGAGCCAAACTCACGAACCCACTTGGATGCGGTCTTCTCCCCCACCCCTGGGATCGAGGGCAGGTTGTCGCTGGGGTCTCCACGCAGCGCCGCGTAGTCGGGGTACTGGGTCGGGGTGAGGCCGTACTTTTCCTCGACCGCGTCGGGGGTCATGCGCGCAAGATCGCTCACGCCCTTCTTGGGATACAGGACGGTGCAGTGCTCATTGACGAGTTGGTAGGCGTCGCGGTCGCCGGTGATCACGAGGACGTCGAACCCGTCGGCCTCGGCCTGGGTGGCCAGAGTGGCAATGACGTCGTCGGCCTCGAAGCCTTCGACTTGAACGTAGGGAATGGAGAGGGCGTCGAGGACCTCGCGGATCAAGGGCACCTGGCCCTTGAACTCGTCAGGGCTGGCTGCTCTGTTGGCCTTGTAGTCGGGGAACTCCGCCGATCTGAAAGTGATGCGGGAGACGTCGAATGCCACCGCGACGTGCGTGGGCTTCTCATCGCGCAGGCAGTTGATCAGCATCGAGGTGAACCCGTAGACCGCATTGGTGGGCTGGCCGGTGCTCGTGGAGAAGTTCTCGACGGGGAGGGCGTAGAACGCGCGATATGCGAGCGAGTGGCCGTCGAGCAGGAGAAGCCGGGGCCGTGCTGGCGTCTGGTTCACACCCGGATCCTAGGCTGAGTCCATGACAGATCACCTCGAGCGCCTGCAGGAGTTCGGTCTCGGCGAACTCGCCGAGAAGATGGGCATCGACATCACCGAGGTGTCAGCCACGCTTACGGCCGGCCGAATGCCCGTTTCGGGCAACCGGCAGCCCTATGGCCTCCTGCACGGCGGGGCCAGCGTGGTGTTCGCCGAGTCGCTCGGGTCGATCGCGGCCTCGGTGCACGCTGGGCCGGGCCGGATGCCTGTGGGGATCGAGATCAACGCCACCCATCACCGCAGTGCCACCGCAGGATTCGTCACGGGATCGGCGCGTGCCATCTCGCTGGGGAAGACCTTGGCCTCCTACGAAATCGTGATTCTGGACGACGAGGGCGGTCGGGTGTGCACGGCACGGCTCACCTGCCTGCTACGAGACGCCCCGTAGATCAGCCGCGCGCGCTTCGAGCTGATCGTCGCGGTGAGAGCAGCGCGCGTCGGCGCAACGAGCGCTCGACAGGCGTGAGCTCGATCGTTGTGTCGATCTGGTCGAGCCGGACATCGACTCCGAGCTTGCGGCGCAATTGGGACACAGGCGACGAGCGTCGGGTGACCATCTGTGTGAATCCGTGACGGGCGTAGAAGCGGTTGGCATCGCGCACCTGCGGCGCGACGCTCACGGCGACGTCCGAGGCTCCGACTTCGTCTGCAAAAGCGACGGCGTGGCGCAGGAGTGCTGTGCCGGCCCCGCGTTTGCGCTCCCCCTGCTTGACGTGCACGACGTCGATCAGGACCGCCGAAGAAGCGCTCATCAGTCCACGATCGACGACGGTCATGGAGGCGAAGGCGATCGGCTGCCCATCGCTGAGCGCAATGGCGAGGCGATAGGTAGGTCGGGCACCGGCTTCGGCAGTGGCGTTCGAGATGCGGATCCGCTCGCGAACTCGTTCGGGGACGTCGATAAATCCAGAGGGGACGAGGCTGGAGCCGATCTGCTCACAGAACTCGTCCCACAACGGGGTGAGGGACTCCACGTCCTGCTCGGTGGCGGCTCGGACGACTACCGGAGATCGGAGCATGGTCGACCTCCCGAGATTCGTGGCGACAGGCCGACCCGGATGCCGACGTGAGCCTGCTGTGTTGGTCTGGCTTGTCGAACTGTGGGGTCAAGTGCGCTGCGAGTGCAACCCTTTGTCCGGAAATTCTCGGGCAAGGTGGGCCTCAGGCCCTCCCCTCAGTGATGTTGATCACCCAGATTTCGGGCGACGATCATCATGCGGAGATCACGATCCGTACTGGTCTTCACTGGCCACCGGAAGACTTTCCGAGTTCCCGCACAACTGCGTCGGCCACCTCGCGCACCGAAAGCCGGCGATCCATCGCTGACTTCTGGATCCAGCGGAAGGCGTCCGTCTCCGAGAGTGAGTAGCTCTCTTGAAGCAGTGCCTTGGCGCGGTCAACGCGCTTGCGGGTCTCGAGTCGTTGTCCGAGATCGGCCACCTCGGACTCCAAGGTGGTGATCTCGGCATACCGCCCCACCGCCAACTCGATAGCCGGCACTAGTTCGCCCTGGGTGAAGGGTTTCACCAGATAGGCCATCACCCCCGCGTCACGAGCGCGTTCTACGAGTTCGCGCTGGCTAAAGGCGGTGAGCATGACGACAGGGGCGATGCGGGCGGCCACGATGCGTTCGGCCGCTGTGATCCCGTCCAGCACGGGCATCTTCACGTCGAGCATCACCACGTCAGGGCGTAGTGCGGTGGCCAGACGTACGGCCTCTTCGCCGTCGGCGGCCTCGCCCACGACGTCGTAACCTTCCTCACGAAGCATCTCCACGAGATCGAGGCGGATCAGAGCCTCGTCCTCGGCGACGACGACACGGAGTTTCCGGGTATCAGAAGACGAGTCAGTCACGACCTGAGCCTACGGATCGCAGGGTGCCCACGTCGCCCGATATGCTCTGGGCGCGCCCCGATAGCCCAACCGGCAGAGGCAGTGGTCTCAAACACCATCCAGTGTGGGTCCGAATCCCACTCGGGGCACGATTTCGAACTTTGAGGAACATGAACGCATGGGCGGACGCCTTCGCGGTCGCGTTGGTTCAGCTATACCCACGCGACCTACGCTCGCTCACTAGCGTGACCGGGCGCTGACTGAGCGCCCTCAGGCGGTTGCCGTGGCGCGGGCATGAGCGGCGTTCGCCGCGCAGTGAGGGCAGTTATCGCCGCTGACGCGGATGTCCACGGGACGGGGCGTCCAGGATCCGTCCGCACCGTAGTCACAGGTGAGACATCTCGCGGGGGTAGTGCACTGTCGTTGGCCGGATTCGCGAGTGGCTCAGACGCCTGTCTTAGTCGAGGGCGAGCTTGGGCTTGATCTCGAGAATGCGACCGAGAAGGCCGTTGATGAAGGTCGGCGAGTCATCCGTCGAGAGGGATTTCGCCAGGGTCACGGCCTCGGAGATCACCACGGCATCGGGAACGTCGTCAGCCCACAACAGCTCAAAAGTGCCAATACGCAGGAGGTTTCGGTCGATCGCGGGCATGCGGTCGAGAGTCCAACCCTGGGCGTAGGTTGAGAGCAGATCATCGATCCGGTCGGCATGCTCGATCACGCCCCACACGATCTCTGTGGTGTACGGGTTGCTGACGGGCTCAGTGGACTCAGCCTTCGCGTCGAGGATCTCCACTGCGGAGATGCCGCGCATGTCGGCCTCGTAGAGGATGTCGAGTGCGCGCTTACGTGCTTTGCCGCGTGCTGTCACGGCTAGTTGATGCGGCCGAGGTAGGAACCGTCGCGGGTGTCGACCTTGACCTTGGTGTTGTTCTCGATGAACAGCGGCACGGCGATCTCGGCGCCAGTCTCGAGGGTGGCGGGCTTGGTGCCGCCGGTGGAGCGGTCGCCCTGCAGGCCCGGCTCGGTGTAGGTGATCATCAGCTCGACCGAGGCGGGGAGTTCGATGAACAGCGGCACGCCCTCGTGCGTGGCGACGATGGCGTTCTGGTTCTCCAGCAGCCACTTGCGGTTGTCGGAGATCACGGCGTCGGGGATGTAGGTCTGCTCGTAGGTGGAGACATCCATGAAGACCCAACTGTCGCCGTCGCGGTAGAGGTACTGCATATCCCGCTTGTCAACGGTGGCCGTCTCGACCTTCAGCCCGGCGTTGAAGGTCTTGTCGACGACCTTGCCGGACATGACGGCCTTGAGCTTGGTTCGCACGAACGCAGGCCCCTTGCCGGGCTTGACGTGCTGGAACTCGACGACAGTCCAAAGCTGACCATCGATATTGAGGACCAAGCCGTTCTTCAGATCATTCGTCGTTGCCACGGAGGGTCTCCTGGTCGAGGTCCTCTATCCGAGGACGAGCAGCTCGCGGGTCGTCGAGGTGAGCGACACGGGCCCGCCGGAGAGAACAACGAGGGTGTCCTCGATGCGAACACCACCGAGACCCGGGAGATAGACCCCCGGCTCGATGGTCACCGGCGTGCGATCACCCAGGATACCCGTCGCGGAGTATCCGATCATCGGCGCCTCGTGGATGTCGAGCCCCACCCCGTGCCCGAGGCCGTGGCCGAAGTGCGCGGAGTGCCCAGCATCATCGATCACCGAACGTGCCGCGAGGTCGACGTCGCGGACGTTCGCGCCCACTCGGAGAGCATCAATGCCAGCTCGCTGCGCTCGAGCAACAAGCGCATGAAGTGCGCTCTGCCACTCGAGAGGCTGGGCGCCGACCACGAAGGTTCGCGTCTCATCGGAGTGATAACCGGCATAGAGAGCGCCGAAGTCAACTTTGAGGAAGTCCCCGGGTTCGATCGGTCGAGTGGTCGGACGATGATGCGGGATCGCCGAGTTCGGCCCAGACGCGACGATCGTCTCGAACGATGATGCGTCCGCACCGGCGTCAAGCATGTGCTGGTCGAGTCGACGGGCGATCTCGCGCTCAGTCATGCCAACGCGTACCTCGGAGATCAACCGCGCGAGTGCGACGTCGCCGATGCGGCAGGCCTCGGTGAGAGATGCGATCTCGTCGTCGTCCTTACATGCCCGCAGTTGCTCGACCACCCGCGAGGTGGCCACAAACTCGAGTGCGGCATGGGCCCCGCGCAACGCCTCGAATGTCGAGACGCTGAGGTCGTCAGCCTCGAATCCGACTCGGGCAGCGCCGTTTGCGGCCGCATGGCCGAATGCGGTGCGCGCGACATGGCGCTCCACCAGAGCTGCGAGGTCGGGCGATTCTGCTGCGGCCTGGATTTCGTAGCGCGAATCTGTGACGAGGCGGTCTTGATCGCGATGGCGAGTGATCACGACCGCACCGCTAGACCCCGTGAATCCGCTGAGATAGCGCACATTCGAGGCACAGGTGACGACAAGGGCATCAAGGTCGGATTCGAGCAGCCCGGCACGAATCAAGTCGCGGCGGTGCAGCGTCGACATCAGGCGACGAGGATCGCCACGGCGCGGAGCGCGAGTCGGTAGGAGTCCACCCCGAAACCCGCGATCGTGCCGGTGGCGACGCCTGCGACCACCGAGGTGTGCCGGAATTCCTCGCGCGTGGCCGGGTTCGACAGGTGTACTTCGATCAGAGGTGCACGGAGCTGGGCGCACGCATCCCGCACTGCATACGAGTAGTGAGTGAAAGCCGCTGGGTTGAGGACCACGGGGGTGGAGGCGTCGGCCGCCTCATGCAGCCAGTGCACAAGTTGCGCCTCGTCGTCAGTCTGTCGTACCTCGACCTCGAGTGAGAGCAGAGCGCCTTCGGCGATGCACAGGGCAACGAGATCATCGTGGTTGGCGTACCCATAGACCTCGGGCTCGCGTGATCCGAGGCGAGAGAGGTTCGGGCCGTTAAGAACGAGAACACGTGTCATGGCGACACCTCCGAGACCTCGGCGTACGCGGCTTCGAGCAGTGCGATGTCTGGTCCTTCGAGCAGCCCGGGCCGGCCGATACCGTCGAGAATCACGAAGCGCAGTAGATCACCACGCGACTTCTTGTCGATCCTCATGGCGTCGAGGAGTTCGGGGAACCGTCCCGAAGCGTAGGTGATCGGCAGGCCGAGAGCTGTCAGAACGGCCCTGTGGCGTGCAGCATCCGCATCGGAAAGGCGGCCCGACAGGCGCCCAAGTGACGCGATGAAGGCGAGCCCGACACTCACCGCGTGCCCATGGCGCCAGGTGTAGCGCTCGACGAGCTCGATCGCGTGGGCGAAGGTGTGCCCGTAGTTGAGCACCTCGCGTCCAAGACCGCCGGGTCGTGCCTCGCGTAGATCCTCCGAAACCACCGATGCTTTGACGCGAATCGCGCGCTCGACCAACTCGCGAAGCGGGCCGCTATGGACGTCAAGGGCGGCGACCGGGTCGGCCTCGACGATGTCGAGGATCGCAGTGTCGGTGGTGAAGCCGACCTTGACAATCTCAGCCATGCCAGCGACGAGATCAACCTTGGGCAACGTCGAGAGGGCGTCGAGGTCGCACAGTACGCCGGCGGGTGCGTAGAAGGCGCCGACCAAATTCTTGCCTTCGGACGTATTGATTCCGGTCTTGCCTCCAACCGCGGCATCGACCATACCGAGCAAGGTTGTGGGCACGTGGATCAGGCGGATCCCGCGAAGCCAACTGGCAGCAACGAATCCAGCGAGGTCGGTTGTGGCACCTCCGCCGATGCCGATCACGGCGTCGGAGCGCGTGAATCCAGCTCGGCCAAGCGCCGTCCAGCAGTCCGTCAGAACGTCCGCAGTCTTGGCTGCTTCGGAGTCCGGAACCGCGATGAGCACTGGCTCGGCACCAGTGGATCGCACAACAGTGGCGAGCCGACGTGCGTCACCGGGACGAGTGGCTGGATGGATGAGCGCCACTCTGCTTGTGGAGGAGCCGATCAGTGACGCAAGTTCGGAGTCAAGTCCGTGGCCCACGACGACGTCGTATGTGGTGTCGCCGGTGACCGCGATGTGGGTGACGTTAGGCACGATCTTCCGCCAATCGCAGCTCATCAACGATGGTGTCAACTACCTCAGCGGGGGTGTGACCTTCGGTGTCGACGACGACCCTGGCCACCTCGGCGTAGAGCGGCCCGCGCTCTGCTAACAGGGCTGAGAGGCGACCTCGGACATTGCCCAGCAGTAAGGGGCGGGCGACGTTGAGGCCCACACGATGGGCGCCCGAGGACGCGCCGACCTGCAGCCAGACGGTGGGAGCGCCGGTCAGGAGTGCCCGAGTGTCGGGGTCGAGCACGGCTCCCCCACCCAGGGAGAGAACGCCATCGTGATCCCGAAGGGCCGCCGCGACTGCTGCCTTCTCGAGTGCGCGGAAGTGGGATTCGCCTGAGTCGACGAAGATGTCCGAGATCGACTTGCCCTCGCTTGCCTCGACATCGTGGTCGGTGTCGCGGAAGGCCATTCCGAGCCGAGCGCTCAACAGGGAGCCGACTGTTGTCTTGCCCGAGCCGGGCACCCCGACCAGAACCACACAGGGTGACATCGGACTAGGAGACCACGAGGGCAGCGAGGTAAGCCGCCGCGTTGCGCGCGGTTTCAGCTACGGAGTCACCGCCGAACTTCTCGAGAACGGCGTCGGCAAGAACAAGCGCGACCATGGCTTCGGCCACGACTCCCGAAGCGGGAACCGCGCAGACATCGGAGCGCTGATTGATCGCTTGTGCGGCCTCGCCTGTGGCCACGTCAACGGTACGGAGGGCGCGTGGAACTGTGGAGATCGGCTTCATGGCCGCGCGTACACGCAGGACCTCGCCTGTCGACATGCCTCCCTCGGTGCCACCGCTTCGCCCGGTGGCGCGAACCACCCCGTGCGGGCCAGGGAGGATCTCGTCGTGCGCGAGTGAGCCTCGGGTGCGGGCCAGACCGAAACCGTCTCCGACCTCGACACCCTTGATTGCCTGGATTCCCATGAGTGCCCCGGCCAGACGGGCGTCGAGGCGACGGTCCCAGTGGACGTGGCTGCCTAGTCCCGGCGGGAGCCCGTGCACGACGACCTCGATGACCCCGCCGAGCGTGTCGCCGTCCTTGCGTGCGGACTCGACCTCCGCCTCCATCGCGGCACTGGTGGGGCGATCGAGGCATCGCGCGGGATCGGCGTCGATCGCGGGAAGATCATCGATCGTCGGCACGAGACCGGACGGAGCCACGACGGTTCCGAGTTCGACGACATGCGAGAGGACTGTTGCGCCCACGGTCTGGCGAAGAAAGGCCTTTGCCACGGCGCCCAGCGCCACGCGGGCGGCCGTCTCGCGGGCACTTGCGCGCTCGAGCACCGGGCGGGCGTCGTCGAAGCCGTACTTCTGCATGCCCACAAGATCTGCGTGACCGGGGCGTGGCCGGGTCAGAGGCGCGTTGCGGGCGATCTTCTCGAGCGCCTCCGCGTCGACGGGATCGGGCGACATGACGACATCCCACTTGGGCCATTCGCTGTTGCCCACTTCGACCGCGATGGGTCCGCCCATGGTGAGTCCATGGCGGACTCCCCCGAGGATTCGGACAACGTCGCGTTCGAACTTCATACGCGCACCGCGGCCGACGCCCAGCCGGCGACGAGCGAGGTCGAGATCGATATCCGCGGTGGTGATCTCCACGCCGGCCGGGACACCCTCGAGGATCGCCACGAGGGCGGGCCCGTGTGATTCACCCGCGGTCAGCCAACGCAACATGATGCTGATCCTGTCATGTTCAGGCCTGAACGAGGCGTGAGGGCCGTCGAGTGGTCGGGTCGGCCCTCACGTCGAGGTGGTGTTGAGAGGTCAGGGTGAGACTGACTGGGGCACCGTCGTGCACACGGGAATGCTCTGGTCGCCGAACAGGACCCCTACGCAGTTCGCGTTGAAAACGCTGTACACAGTGAAGTACTTGGCAAAGGGCACTCCGACACCGACGGTGTAGGGCTTGGCGTCGACCCCCACCACCGCAGTCTGGGCGACCGGATCAATCGAACTCACGGTGAGCGTGAGCGGGTTCACCGTCGCTACCGAGGGCGGGGCGACGGGGACTTCGGCGGGGGTAGTGGTGGTTGTGTCGGCCACAGATGCAACCGAAGATCCGCCGACATAGAACAGAGGCTTGAAGGGGTCGCGCGTGGTGACGGCCGCGGTGGCGACGGGGGCAACCGGGGCCACCGGAACCGTGGATGCGGCCGGCAGCTTCTCTGCAGCCGCGGGCGACTCCGACGGGGAGACAGATGCTGCCGGTACCGGGCCCGCGGCGATCGGCTCCGGGGTCGAGGCTCCAGAGCCGAGCATGAAGAAGGCTCCTGCGCCGAGGATCAATGCAGCGCCCACGCCCCCGATGATGAACAGAGACTTGCGGCTCGTTCCCGCGTCAGGCTCGGGCGCACCCATGGCGGGGACGGCCCCCTGGCCGGGGATGGAGAAGATTGGCTCGGACATCGTGACTCCTCGACCTCGTCGCTCAGCTTGCCTGGTTGGACGTGTCGGCACCCGCGGTGACAGGTTCCGCAGAGGGCAGGACATAGGTCCCGGGGTTGGCCATGAAGACCCGGGCGGCGAGAACGGTTCTCAGTCCGGTCGTCTTGCCGGTCGTCAGGTCGCGCGTGATGTCCAGCCCCGTGACCAGTACAACCCGCTGCTGGCCTTCCAGGGAGTTCAGGAACAGCTGTGTATTCGCGAACGAGCCAGAGATCTCCATCGTGAGAGGGATCTGGCTGATTTGGCCTGGCACCGTGAAAGCATTCGTGCCCGCGGCGGGCGGTGCAGCGCCCGGCACCGTCATGGGCGCGGGAGCCTGCAACTGCACGGACACGAGCGAGACGCCAGCCTTTGTTGCCGCACTCGAGAGCGTGCGCAGTAGCGCGGGCTCATTCGGTGCGCTCGGCAGGTGGGCGGCGATCTGATCGAGCTGGCCCTGAAGGACAGGGAGGTCCTTGAACTGTTCCTTCAGCGTCTGGATCTGCATCATCGTCGTTTGGTTCGCGCTGGCCACGATCTCGGCCTGCGCCGTGATCTCAGCCGCTGTGGACTGTTGTGGTGAGACGAGCAGGAACCAGCCGGCTCCAAGGACGGCGGCGGACGCTACTGCTGCGCCCGCGTACCACTTCTGAGTTGCCCCTATGGACATGTCAGCTTCCCTTCACGTCGTAGCGGTGACTCAGTGCCTTGCCGTCGATCGTGACGGTCGCGGTGAACCTGACCGACGAGGGTTGAGAGATCGCCGCGCCACCGGGAGAGCTCTGGTCCTTCGCGGCCAGGGTGGCGAACGGATCAGTGAGTCCGGTGTTGCGGGAGATGGCCTCGAGGAAGTTCGAGACGTGCCCGTTGTCGAGCGCCTCACCCTCGAACTGGATACTTCCGACGCCCGTCTTGCCCAGCACGCTCGTGACAGGCGCCGGACCTCCCAGCGCAGCCTGTTCAGCCGTTGCGAGAGGGGAGCCGGTGATTGTGCCCTTGAGGCTGTTGATCGCGGTCCCGGTGGGGATGGACAGCGCAAGGTTGTTGAGTAGTAGCGACCACCTCACTTCGCCGCCCATAGCCGAGGCTTGCTGATTGCGTGCCGAGGCCAAGTCGGAGATCACCTTGGGAACATCGGCGTACTTCGCTACCTCGGTGGACAGGCTCACGCTCTGCGCTGACACCTGGTCCAACTGCTGCTGTGCCGAGCCCACGGACATGGCGGCTAGGGCGTACAGGCCGGCAACGACGATCAGTGAGGCGAGCACCGAGCCAGCAACCATCAGCTGGGCGCGCCGGATCCTCGCCTCATGGGCGATCTCATCGGGAATGAGATTCACCCGTGGGAATGCTGCATGGGGGGCACTCGGCGGGATCGGCGTGGACTGTGTCGAGTCTTTGTCCTGGAGCACCTCGGCGGTCGAGGCCCTCTTGCGCGTGAGCGAAATCATGACATCGCTCCCATGGCCAGACCCACCGGCACCGCTGCCAAGGGTTCGACCAGTTGAACCTGCTGAGCAGCGAGGCCGGTCTTCCCGATCGTGAGCCGACTGAAGGGCCGTCCGTACTCGACCTGGGTACGTACTGCGGTGGCCAGGCGCTGGGCCAGTCCGTCCGCGAGCGAGCCGCCCCCGCTGAGAACCAACCGGGTGAGCGGGCGACTTCCGCTGGTGGCCAGGAAGTAGTCAACGGATCCGCGGACTTCGTCGACGAACTCCGCGAGGGCTGCGTCAACCACTCGACGGGCATCGGCGGCAGCAGGGCTACTCAGAGCCCCAGGCGAACGCTTCAGGCGCTCGGCCTCGACTGCTGAGATGCCCAGACGCTCGACGATGGCCCCGGTGACATCGTCTCCGCCGAGGAGGAGGATCCGCACGAACTGAGGAACGCCACCCTCATGGACCACGATATTGGTGACCCTGGCACCGACATCCACGACCGCCTCGGGACCCGAGAGGCCCATGGGATCAGTCGTGCCGGCAGCGCGTAGGACGGCGAACGGGGTGAGATCCGCGGTGGTGACCTTGAGCCCAGCCTTCTGGCAAGCCCGGATCGAGCCGAGGACCATGTCCTGGCTCGCGGCCACGAGCAGCCCGCGCAGGTGACGTGCTCCTTCGTTCATGACCTCGTTGAGTACGACGAAGTCGAGCACGGCCTCTTCGACCGGCATCGGGAGCAGATCGGCAACCTGGAACTTCAGGGAATTCTTGAGTTCACCAGCGGGCATCCACGGGATGTCGACCTGGCGGACGAACACCTTCTGGTTAGAGATCCCGAGAACGACGTCCTTCTGGGAGAACTTGGCGCTCGACCACAGGTGCTTGAGGGCCTCGGCCACGGCATCTGAATCGATGACCTCGCCGTCGCGAACAACGCCGGGAGGGATGGCAACCTGTCCGAAGCGGTCCAGAGTGACCGCGCCCTTGGAGACGGTCAACTGGGCCGCACGAATGCTCGATGTGCCGATATCGAGCCCGATGGCGGTTCGAGCAGCCACGGTTCCCACCTCTCGCCCGTCACCACGGTCGTGGTGATTCCTCCCCTCCGCTTTCGGCGGATATGGGGCCGGGCTTGAGTCGAAGTTGGGATCCTTTCCGCGAGAACTGCCGGAAACCCCTGGGTTCAGATGCCCAGGCTCCCGAAATACCAGTCGACGACGCCTTGACCGAAGAACAGTGCCGCGAATGTGCCCAGGAGCATGAAAGGCCCAAAGGGAACTTTGGTCTTGCGCCCGCCGCCCGAACGCACCATCACGACAACTCCGACGACCGAGCCGAGCAGAAAGGCCACGAACGTGGCCACTACGGCCAGGCCCCACCCGGACCAGCCGAGGTAGAGCCCGAGGACGCCGGCGAGCTTGACGTCGCCGAATCCCATGCCTGCCGGATAAATAAAGGCAAGTAGAAAGTAGAACGTGAAGAGCGCGATGCCCGTGATCGCGGCGTAGAGCAACGACGTCCTATACCCCTCAAGGAGA
Organism: Actinomycetota bacterium; assembly: GCA_009697815.1. Classification (GTDB taxonomy): domain Bacteria; phylum Actinomycetota; class Actinomycetes; order S36-B12; family CAIYMF01; genus Longivirga. Next base: position 53,572 of record WLRQ01000007.1, on the reverse strand, counting down.
GCGGGGAGCAGCAGCAGGCCAGAGGCGACCGCGTAGGACGGAAGCACGATCGCGTTCGGGAGGCGCTTGGTGTCGATGTCTATTGCCGACAACGCCACGCCGATGGCCGCGAGGTAGAGGTAGGCCGGCAGAGCCCACGTGGCACCCGACCACCACGTCACGGCACCGAACAGCAGCCCGGTGCCGAGCTCGACGAGGGGGTAGCGCCACGAGATAGGCGTCGAGCAGGTCCGGCAGCGGCCACGGAGCACGATCCAGGACAGCACGGGGATGTTGTCGTACCACGAGAGTTCAGTCCCGCAGCCGGGGCATCGGGAGCGCGGGCTGACGACCGACTCACCCAAGGGGACGCGATGGATCACCACATTGAGGAATGACCCGATCAACAGTCCGAGCAGGGTGACGACTAGCACGAGTGCGGCCACAGTTCGTCAGCCTACGTACTTCCCGGCGGAGTTATACGTGGACACCAACTCGCCGGTGTGGCGCGGGCCCCACTTCGCGTTGGTCCACTGAGGGAAATAGGGGGGCGAGGAGTACTTCAGGCGGGCGTCGTACTTGTACAGCTTGACGTAGCCGGCCGACCCCTGTCCTACGATGCCACGCCAACGCTGGGCGATGGAGCCCAGAACCAGCAGCGTGCCCTGGGCTGATCCCTGGCTGTACTGCTGCACCCAGAAGCTGTGCTGGAGGGTCTGGATCGAGGCGGCAATCTGGATTCCGGACGTGGGGGTATAGGCCGATGTCGAGGGGTCGATGTAGCGGTGCGGCCAGCCTGACACTGCGGCCGGGGCGTTCTTCCAGCCCCAGGTGGTCGACGGCTTCTGCCAGGTGTCGACCCAGGGGTGGAAGACCTGCACTGAGTTGCCCGCGACCAGTCCGACGAGGTCCGTGCCGTTGATCCCGTTGGCTAGCACGAGGTCTCCGGTGACGACGATGGAATTCTCCACCGCCATGGTGACGCGTCCCTTGACTGTGCCCTCGATGTAAAGATTGCCCTGCCCGCAGAACTGATCCGTGGTGAGCATGGTCAGGTCATAGGTATACGTCGTGGTCGCACTGCCGGTATAGGTACCTAGCGGGAGACCGTCACCGATCTCAGAGGAAAGACAGCGGTGGGTCGCACTGCCGGCCGAGACGTAGATGACCTGATCGTTCGGAACCGCGACCGTCTGGGATGAATTGGCCGCGCTGAAGGTGCCGCACCCAGTGCCGGTGGACTTGCCGGTGCTGTCCTTGCTCCACACGGTCATGGTGGCGTCGCTGTTGAACTTGATACGGGTCGAGCCATAGAAGTGGCAGCCGGGGTAGGCAGAGAACTTCGCTGAGGTGTCGTCCAGATAGAGAGTGTCGGTATAGATCGGCGGTACAGGGCTCCCCGACGTTCCATAGACCGGGATAGGGCTACCACTGCGGAGACACCCGGAGTAGTTCGGCGCGGTTGCGGTCTTGCAGCCCGGGTTTGACGTCTCAAATCCGCTCAGGAACGTAGCCCCCGTCGCGTTGAGCTTGGGAGTGTCATTGAAGTGAACGCGGCCGTCGAGGACGTCGGCAGCTGCGAAGCCGATCTCCGTGCAACCGGAGTTCGAGCGGTTCGATCCACTGATGCTCGGGCTCCACCAGTAGATGTCCTTCTGTGCGCCGGTGGATCCGCAGAAGTACTTGGTTGTGCCGGACGGGTAGACACCGACGTTGGCGGGATCTGCGTGCTCGAGGTCGGTGTAGTACAGGAAATCGGTTGAACCGCCGCGACCGATAGCCGCCTGGATCGTCCGAGTGACCTTGCCCACGCGTCCAGTCGACATCACATTGATCGTGCCGCTCTGGTCGAGCATGCTCGCGTCGACGTCGTAATGAAATGCAGGACCTGTCGGCTGAGTGGCGATGACGGGGATCCAACCGGTGACGGTGTTTGCGCCCCAACCGCAGGTGTTTCCGCTTTGGTTGGGCCCTTGGAGTGCCGGATTTGTGCAATCCCAGACTCTCGCGTAGTTGTCGTTTCGGTTCAGTCGGGCCACGTAATCCTCAAGGCCAGCCTGGGCCGCGGACTGGGCGCTCCCCCAGTCCTGACCCTTGTGTGCGACGACGTTGCTCTGAATCGCGTAACCGAGGGCGGCGCTCACGAGGAGGGCGAGAACCATCATCCACCCGATGACCATGATCAGGGCGGCCCCGGAGTCGCTCTCGCGCAGCTCACGGAATCTGTTGTGCATCATCATGTTCCCGTCGTCCGGACGACGCTGTCGGCATTGGGGAGCGCAACCCGTTGGATCATCGAGGAGCCCGCAACGTTAGCGCCGCCGGGCACCTGGATCTGCACGAAGACATCGATGCTGTCGACCGACTTCAGCTGGGAGGACGTGAGATCCACACCGGACGCGAGCGTGATGGCGCTCACGGGATCTGCCGCCGTGTAATAGCTGAAGAACGCGGATGTCGTGAGCACGTTTCGGGCGAGGATCGTCGTGCGGATGACGCATCCCACTCCGGAGGTGCAGTAGTGGTAGCCGCTCGCGTCGGGAGTCGGCGAATCCGGCTTCTGCACGGTCTCGGTGAGGACACCGTTGGTGACGTCATAGGTGACCCGGCTTGGGCCGATCGTGTTCTTGGGATTGTCGACGTCCGCGTAGAACTGCACGCTCGTGCGTGTTCCCTTAAGGAAGGCTGAGTCGGTGCAACTCGAGAGCGTGCAGCTCGAGGTGAGCTGGCTCTGCAAGACGGCCGTTCGCAGATTCCTGCTGATCCGTTCGATGGAGATCGTGGCGTCATTCGTCTGGTCGAGTCGCTCCTTGGTTCCGAGCGATATTCGTTGCCCTGCCGTCACCATCATCACGACACAGCTCATCAGGAGAGCGAGAACCATGATGCTGACCAGAAGTTCGGGCATGGTGACCCCGTCGTCAGAACGTCGCAGGCGACGGACGCGCGCGCGCGACGATGCCAGGGCTCGCATCATGTCGTGCCGTTCAGGGTTGCGCTGACGACGCCAGCGGACGAGACGTCGACGAGGGCGCTGACATTCTGCCCACCGATGGACGTCGAGAGGGTCCATGACCCGTAGGGCAACGAGGTATTCAGCGTGCCGAGTGAGCTGGAGGTCCCGAGGTTGAGGACGCTGTCTCCCGCGGGGCAGGAACCGGGGCCTGCGTACGTGGCCGAAACCTGTGCGGACTGCCGGAGCCCGAGGCGGGTTGTCGTGACCGCGATTCCCTGGAGTGCCGCAGTGGTGCTCGTGGTGGTGCCCTTGGTGGGCACAAGAGCTGTGGGCCTGCCGGTATCGAGCGCCGGATCGGAATCGGGGCAACTGCCCGCCCAGATGCTGTAGCCCGAGGCGAACGGCCAGACGGGGCCGATCACTGTGGTCCCACCGGCGGTCGAGGTGAAGGAGGACAGCCCTGCCGGCAGGATGCCGGAGTTGCCCAGGGTCGTGGCGGGCAAGCTCGCCGGAAGTGCATACCCGCCCGGAGGTGTGAGCGTCACACGGAAGGACTCGCCGAGGTCGTAGGTGAAGGTGCGCACCACCAACGAACCTGTGGTGATACTGGCCGTCTGGCTCGACGAACCGTTGAAGGAAACGAAACCAGTGGATCCCTCAGTGAGGGCCGCGGTGTACGTGCCGGGCAGGCTCAGAACGAAGGTTGCGCATCCGTCCGGACCAGTTGTGTCGCTGAAGTTTCCCGATGGGCCGCTGGCGGTCACGATGCGGCCGGCGTTGGGGGTACCCGCGCTGTTGACGACTTTCACCGCGAGGTAACCGTAGGTGGCGTTGAGCACGCTCTTGGGCGGAGTGAGGATCGTGTCAGAGACGACGGCCGGCACCGCGCCCATGTTTGCCCAGGTGACCTCAACGTGAAGGCTCACGCTCGGGTAGGACACGACACTTCCGCCATCACACGCGCTCGCTCCCGCCCCAGCGATCATCCACGCGACCTGTCGCTTCACGGTGTACGCGACGTTGTCCACCACGAGTGAACCGGTCTGGCCTGGGAGGGGGCTGGCGTTGGTGGCATCGCCCGCGGTCATGACCGCCAGGGGTGCGCTGTCGCTTGAATGGAACCAGTTGCGGACGATCTCCACTTCGCGGGTGGCCAGGTTGGCGGCGGCGCTGCGTTGCTTGCTGGTCATGGCAGAGCGTTGGACTGCGAGCAAACCCGCGGCGACCGTGACGCCGAGGACCATGAGTAGGGAAAGCGCGACCACGACTTCAATCAGGGACACGCCTGAGTCGTCGCGCCGGAGGGCACGCGCTCTGATGCTCTCAGTGATGGTCATGGCGTGCCTCCTTTGCTCTCGTGGCCCTACCGGTCTTCGGACGATATTCGCGCTGCCTTGAGCGAAATGGGGTTACCAAGGTCCTCTTGGGTGAGCAGAGCGGTTGTGTGGTGCACGAGAAAATGGTGTGGGGCTCGGAACCACTCGGTTCCAAGCCCCACACCACGTGTTCGCGCTAGATCAGCAGGCAGCCTGAGCCGCAGCCTGGGAGATGGCCACGTTGGGCTGGAGCCCGCCCTTGGCCTTGCTGTAGGTCCACCACCCGTCACTCGCGCCGAGGTTGGTGTTGTGACCGACGAGGCAGTAGGTGTTACTCGTCGAGACGGTGCCGAGTGTGATGTCCACGTTCTGGCTGCCGGTGAACTCGAACCCAGCCACGAGACTGGCGGTCTGGAGGACGCCACTCGTGCTGAGGGCCGTGCCAGCCGTGTTGGTGGTGAAGACCTTGGTGAAGTCTCCGCCCTTGTCCACGGCGGAGGACTCAGCAGACAGCGCGAAGTTCGACACGTCCGTCTTGGACGCGGAGTTCCAACCGTTCTTGCGCTGGTTGAGGAACGTGGGAATGGCGATTGCTGCGAGGATACCGATGATGATCATCACGACAAGGAGCTCGATGAGGGTGAAGCCCTCGTCGGTGCCCTCCGTCGACTTACGGATGCGAGCCAACATGCCCGTCGTCCCTTCGTTAAGAGGTTCTCGGCGAGCCGTGGGTGGCCCTGCCGAACAACTGACTGATCGGCGGGAATCGGACAGGGCTTGAGCGCTTGCCCACATATTCTTTTTGCCACTTTCGTCCAGTTGGATCGGGGGCCCGGGACCGAAAGGTCCCAGGCCCCCAAGATCCCGACTCAGATCAGCAGGCAGCTTCGGCTGCTACCAGAGAGACGGCGACCGTGGGCTGGAGCCCGCCCTTGGCCTTGCTGTAGGTCCACCATCCGTCGCTCGCACCGAGGTTGGTGTTGTGACCGACGAGGCAGTAGGTGTTTGCCGTCGCAACGGTGCCCAGCACGATGTCGACGTTCTGCGTTCCCGTGAACTCCAGGTTCGCCACGAGGTTGCCCGCGTCGAGGGTTCCGCTCGTGCTCAGCGCCGTGCCAGCGACGTTGGTGGTGAACACCTGGGTGAAGTCACCAGCCTTGTCGACGGCCGAGGACTCAGCTGCCAGCGCGATGTTCGATACGTCCGTCTTGGACGCGGAGTTCCAACCGTTCTTGCGCTGGTTGAGGAACGTGGGGATAGCGATTGCAGCCAGGATGCCAATGATGATCATCACGACGAGCAGTTCGATGAGGGTGAAGCCCTCGTCGGCACGCTCAGTGGACTTGCGGAACTTTGCCAGCATGACGTTGTCCTTTCGGGACGAGGCTCTCGGCGGGTCTTGTGGCGCCGCCGATATTGGTCTGTTCGGCCCTTGCGGGCCCTGTTCTTGAATCAGAGCGGGTCGGTGTCGGCTGTTCGGGTGAAGCCCAGCAGAACCGGTTGTCGCAGCGTGAGAGCAGACTTTGCCAACGTTGCCGCTGACCCGAGAACGCACCGGCGCCGCCGAGGAGATCCGCGGCGCTGACAGATGTGTTGTCGAGTTTCAAATAGCCTGACTTGAGGATTCGCTGAGGCAATCTTGAGGAGTTTCCGCATTCGCACGTGCGGCACGACGCGACTGCCTCACGGCTACAGACATGGAAAACGCCGCCCCGACGTGAGTCGGGGCGGCGCTGAGGGTCTTGGCCTACTTGATCAGGTCGAAGATCTTGAAGATCGGCATGTACAGGGCGACGATCATCGAGCCTACGAGTCCACCGAGCACCGCGATCATCAACGGCTCGATTAGGGCCGTGAGCTGGTCGGTCGTGGCCTCGACCTCCTGGTCGTAGAAGTCGCTGATCTTGTGGAGCATGGTGTCGAGGGCGCCGGTGTCTTCGCCCACCGCGAGCATCTGGGTCACCATCGGCGGGAAGATGTCGTGCTTGCTCAGCGGCTCGGTCAAGCTCTCGCCCCTGCGCACGCTTTCCTGTACGTCACGCACAGCCTTGGCCACCACCATGTTCCCGGACGTATCGGCCACGATGTCCAGACTCTGGAGGATCGGTACCCCCGAGGACAGCATCGTGCCCAGGTTGCGGCAGAACCGAGCCAGGGCGATCTTGCGGAACAGGTTTCCGAAGATCGGCACCTTGAGCTTGATCGGATCGAGGACATTGCGCACATCGTCTCGGTGCTTGACCCGGCGCCACACGATCGAGCCAGCGACGCCCATCACGATCAGCGGGAGTATGGCGACCTTGAGAAAGGCTGAGAGGTTCACCAGGATCTGGGTAGGGGCCGGGAGTTCACCTCCGAGGGAGGTGAACAGCCCGGCGAACGTCGGCACGATGAAGAGCAGCATGCCGATGGTCATGACGATGGCCATCACCAGCACCACGACCGGGTAGGTCATGGCTGATTTCACCTTCCCGCGCAGTTTGACCTCGGACTCGTAGTTGTCCGCTATCTGGACCAGCACCTTGTCGAGGAATCCCCCGACCTCGCCGGCCTTGATCATGTTCACCATCAGAGGCGGGAAAATGTCCGGATTGCGGGCCATCGACACCGAAAGAGCCGAGCCTGCCTCAACCTCGAGGCGGATCTCGGTGAGAACCGCGGAAAAGGTCTTGTTGGGCTGCTGCTCTTCGAGGATGGACAGGGCTCGCAGCATGGACAGGCCTGAATTGATCATTGTGGAGAACTGACGGCTGAAGACCGCGAGTTCCTTGAGCTTGACCTTCGCACCAAGTTTGGGCAGTTTCAGATCCATCTGCAGGCCAGTGTTGCGAACCGCCGAGATCTTGACGGGTGCGTACCCCATGCTCTTGAGCTTGGCAGCGACCGCCGCCGTTGACTCAGCGTCGATCTTGCCGGTGACTATCTGACCGGCGCGATCGCGAACGGCGTATTCGAACGTGGCGGTTGAAGCCATGGTCTGATCCAGTCCTCTCTATGCCGTCGCTCAGGCCCGGCCACAGAGCCGGTTGAAGTCCTCCACGTGATGGCACTTCTCGATGCCTACCTCGTAGGTGATCTGACGGCTGCGCACCAGATCAGCGAGGTGCTGGTCGAGGGTGTGCATCCCATGTGCCGCGCCGGCCTGCATCACCGAGTAGATCTGGTGGGTCTTGCCTTCACGGATCAGGTTGCGAACCGCAGGTGTGACGACGAGCACCTCGGTCGCGACGACGCGGCCGTGTCCGTCTGCGGTCTTGGCCAAGGTCTGACAGACCACGCCCTGAAGGGCCATCGCCAGCTGGGACCGAACCTGCTGCTGCTGGTGGGGCGGAAAGACGTCGATGATGCGGTCGATGGTCTGCGCAGCGTCCTGGGTGTGAAGCGTGGCGAAGACCAAGTGCCCGGTCTCGGCGGCGGTGAGGGCTACCGAGATCGTTTCCAGGTCGCGCATCTCGCCCACGAGGATGATGTCTGGATCCTGTCGCAGCACGTGCTTGAGGGCACTGGTGAACGACCAGGTGTCCTCGCCCACCTCACGCTGGTTGACCAGGCAGGACTTGTGCTTGTGGAGGAACTCGATTGGGTCTTCCACCGTCATGATGTGGTCTTGCCGAGTCCGGTTGGCGAGATCGACTATCGCCGCCAGGGTGGTCGACTTTCCCGAGCCCGTCGGGCCGGTCACCAGGACAAACCCACGCGGAAGGGCCGCGAAATTCGATACTGAGGTCGGAATCCCCAAGGTCTCAAGGGTCTTGATCTCGAACGGGATGACGCGGAACGCCGCGCCAACCGAGTCGCGCTGCCGGTAGAGATTGACGCGGAAGCGGGCACGTCCGGGCAGCGAGTAGGCGAAATCGAGTTCGAGGTTCTCCTCGAACTTCTCGCGCTGGGCCTGCGTGATGATCGCGTACATGACCCGCTGGATCACCGGCGGCGTGAGAAGGGCGAAGTCATCCAGCGGTACCAAAGACCCGGAGATGCGGACCATCGGGCGGGCCCCCGCGGTGATGTGGAGATCGGAAGCGCCCCGTTCGAGCATGGCCGTCAGCGCGTCACCTAGCGAGAAGTCATCGTCACGGACGCCTTGCTCGGTCGAGGAACGGCCGTTCATGAGCAGGGAGCCTGTCGAGAGTGGCCCAGATGCCATCGCTGGAACGTTGGAGTGTGGGCTCTCCGGAATCTCCGCGGCTGCCGGTGGTGCGGGCACGGGAGCGGGGGGTGGGGCGGGCAGGAACACACCCGAGGATGCGGGCGCAGACTGCGCGGCGGGATAGGCCACCGGGTAGCCCGGCCTTGCCATGCCGGCGTCGTACTGCGTCGTCTCCACGGGTACTCCTCGTCCTACGGGCCCGATACGAACGGGCGTCCTCCCTGGCATCGGCCAGATGGGGGCCTCGCTTGAGTCTCTGGGGGCACGCGTCGACCCGCTCAGGTGACGACGCGGAAGATCTCATCGAGCGAGGTGATGCCCTGACTGGCCTTGCGCAGGCCGTCCTCGCGCAGCAGTCGCATGCCATTGGCCACCGCAGTACGCCCGATCACCGTGGAGGAGGCCCTTTCGACGGTCAGACGCTCGATGGAGTCATCGACCGCCATGACCTCATGAAGGGCCAGGCGGCCCTTGTAGCCGGTCTTGGAGCAGTTCGAACAGCCGATCGGGCGGAAGAAAGTCGGCAGCGGGTCATCGTCACGGGGGTTGTACCCGATGCTCTCGAGGTGTTCAGCCTTAGGCTCGTATTGCTCCTTGCACTTGGGACACAACCGTCGTGCGAGTCTTTGGGCCAGGACACAGTCGACGGCGGAGCCCACCAGGAAGGGCTCGATGCCCATTTCGGTCAGACGCACGATGGCACTCGGAGCGTCGTTGGTGTGCAGGGTCGAGAGCACGAGGTGACCGGTCAGCGAGGCCTCGATCGCGATCTGGGCGGTCTCGTGATCGCGGATCTCGCCGATCAGGACGATGTCGGGGTCGGACCGCAGGATCGAGCGCAGGGCTGAGGCGAAGTTCAGGCCGGCCTTGTTGTTGACCTGCACCTGGTTGACACCCGGAAGCCGGTACTCGACCGGGTCCTCCACGGTGATGATGTTGACCTCGGGCTTGTTCACGACATTGAGTGCCGCGTACAGGGTGGTTGACTTGCCCGAGCCCGTGGGCCCCGTCACCAGGATCATCCCGTACGGCTTCATGTACGACTGGGAGAAAATCCCGAAGTTGTAGGGACTAAAGCCCAAGTCCTCGAGGTCCATCCGGGCCGTGGAGTTGTCCAGGATTCTCATGACGACCTTCTCGCCCCACACCGTCGGCAGGGTCGCTACACGCAGGTCGACCTTCTTCCCATGGGCCGTCACGGATAGGCGTCCGTCCTGAGGAATGCGACGTTCGGCGATGTTGATGTCCGCCATGATCTTCAGCCGGCTGATGACACCAGACTGGATGGCGCGGGGTGAGCGCATGACCTCGTGGAGCACGCCGTCGATGCGGTACCGCACCCTGAGGTCGTGCTCCGTCGGTTCGAGGTGGATGTCCGACGCCCGGTCCTGGATCGCTTGGGTGATGAGGAGGTTGACGTACCTGACGATCGGAGCGTCCTCCGTTATCTCCTTGACCTTGGAGAGCTCCTCTTCGTCCTCCCCCATATCGAGCTCGGTGGTGAGGTCATCGAGCTCCTCCCCCGCGCGGTAGTAGCGATCGATCGCGGCAACGACGTCATTGCGCGTGGCAACCACCGGCTTGATGTCGAGATGGCCCCCGTTTCCGGCGACTGACCGGATGTCGTCGATCGCAAACACGTTGGCCGGGTCGGCCATGGCGACCACGAGTTTGCCGTCCTCGAACCCGATCGGGATCGCGGTGTGGCGACGCGCCACGTAGCCGGGCACGCGGGCGAGGGCTGAGCCATCAACCTGGATATCGCTGAGATCGACGAAACGCATGCCGATCTGAGCGGCCAAGGCGGCCACCAACTGGGCCTCGGTCAAGACACCCCGGTCGACGAGGATGCGGCCGAGACTGCGGCCGAGCTCAGTCTGCTCCGCGAGCGCTTCCTCGAGCTGGGTGCGCGAGACCAGGCCACCGGTCAGGAGGATCTCACCGAGCTGCTTCACAGGTGCTCCTTCCGGCGGAGTGGTACATGGCGGGACGATCGGCATGCCTCGAGGTCTCGTGGAATCCCTCATTCACCTGTTCGGCAGTATCGACCCTCGCCTGTAGCCCCGAGGAGAGCGGCGGCCGCCGCCTGGAAAGCCGTGACGCGGGGATCGTCCGCCCGAAGTTCCACGGTGGAGCCATCGGAGAACACCAGACCGACCCCTGTGGTGACCGGCTCATCGGCGAGGGACGGCGACACACGCGGTGTCCCAATGGTGGGAAGTGTCCTATTTGTGACCATTCTTGTGACGCGGTGCCATCGTCGACTCCACCACCGAGTGATTCGCACGGCGCTCATTCTCGGCTAGGCGTGAACCGCCGCTGACTCGATCTCATCGAGTACGGCAAAGAGGAGAGCGAGCATGACGTTCTTCACGGAGTCCTTCTCGGTGACGTCGCAGCCGACGATCTGAATCTGCCCCTCGAGATCGAGGACCTCGCGAAGTTCACTCTCGCCCGCGGCATGCGGGTGGTCGTGTCGATTGAAGGCGACCACGAAAGGCACGTGAGCCATCCGACGGAATGCATCGAGAATTCCCCGAGCTTCGGCGAAGGATTCCCGATCGGTGGCGTCGACCAGCAGGACATAGCCGAGCATGCCCTCTCCCAGGATCTCCCACATGAAGTCGAATCGGTCCTGGCCAGGGGTGCCAAACAGATACAGGACGAGATCCGGGTCGATGGTGATGCGTCCGAAATCCATGGCCACAGTCGTGTCAGCCTTCCGCGCCTTCGAGTCATCGCTGATGGATCGCTCAGTGGAGAGAACCGTGATCTCGCTTATCGTGCGAATCAGCGTCGTCTTTCCGGCCGCGAAGGGACCGGTCACCACGATCTTCACTGCTTGTCCGCCCTGACGCCGAACCCGTCGAGTCGCCATCCTCACAACCCCCTCACTCCGGCGATCAGCCGCAGCAGAAGGCTGCGGTTGACGCTCGGGTCGCGTCCGATTGCCCCGTCGACGCGCTCTGAGGGCGCAGCGAGCGGTCGCGCCGTGGCAGTACTGGTTGCTTCTGCTCCACCTGCTCGCAGGCCGCCCATCCCCGTGCTCGAGGGCTCATAGTCAACCGAGGTTCGGGTCGAAGTGGTGGCAGCCGGGGTCGCGTCACGTTCCGGCGCGACAAGAGAAGGGCTGTGCGCTGAGGCCGCAATGCCGGCACGCTCGGGAACCGTGGCTGTGCCGCTGGAACGGCCAGTGCCTGGACTGGACGCCATCGCGGCTCCGCGTGTGGCGGGGCCGCCATCGCGAGCGTTTCTCGGCGAGGACTGCGCAGAGGCAAGTCGCTGGGCGGCCCGCGCGGCGGTCAGGGCCGCGGCCGCTGTCATACCGTTCGCGCCTGGCCCCTCGGGCGACGAGCGGACCAGCCGATCAGAGGAGATCGACCCGTCACGGTGTGACTTATCGAGAAGTGGATCACGCGCGCCCTCATAGTCCGCGACGAGAGCTAGGCGGCGTTCAAGCTCGGAGACGTGGTCCGGCAGGGCCCCGTCCTTGACCACGAGAAGCCCGCGATGGACTAGGGAAGCGAGGGTGCTGGACACCGCGAACTCCCCGCGTCCGGTCAGCTCGGCAATCTGGCGGACGTTGCGACGACCGTCGACGAGGCTAAGGAGCGCCCACTCATCCCGGGTGACTTCTGGGTCGCTCGCGAGCGTCACCGGGAGGACCAGGACCGTGTGCCCCCCGGGAACAAGTGAGTCGATCTGGTCGCTCGAGTCGAACCTGGCACGTGCCTGCGCGAGCACCAGCGCCGGCTCGAGGGCGATTCCGACATCGTCGACATCGACCGCCTCGCAGTCGAGGGCGAACTCCCCTTCGGTCCAACGAAGCAGTTCGAAGATCCCGTCGACGACCTGGTCGGCGGCTGTTTCACGGACGAACTCCTGATCGATTGCCCCGGCGTCGATCAACGCGCGTGTCACGCCCACCACACCTGGCTTGGCGCGGGCCACCGCGGCATGAAGTGCGGTGTCATCGACCGCTCCGGCGCCCACGATGCGCCGCAGGAGTGAAGCACGGGACGAATCCGGACTCGCACCCGCGATCAGCCCGTCGCGGAACCACACGACACCGGCAGGGCCCGTGAACTCATTGCGTCGAAGGCGCAGAGCACCGGACTTCCCGGTTGTCGCCAACAGTGTGATGACATCGCCCAGGCCGAACGCGTCGAGGGATCCCTCCAGTTTCATGGGATCTCACCTCCTCTCGCTCGGCACTTGCTCGGTTAGGTGTTCATGTGCGGGCGTGCGCTTGCTAGCTCTGGACGAATCCCAGTCCGGGATCCGGGCGCAATTGCTCGCTCACCCGGACGGTCCCGGGGGCTCACCGCTGCGCGGAGGGGCATCCGGGACGTACACCGAAGCCGGATCGAACCCTTCGGTCACGCCCGCCGACGTCGCTGGGGTGTTCCACGGCATCAGCAAAGGCGAGGCGGGAGAGGGAGCCTCGGGCAAGAACACCTGCGTCAGAGTCGGCTGGCCCAGTGACTGCGCGGCCCGATACTCGGCGTAGGCCGCCGCGGCGTCGGCGAGAGCCGCGCTGTCGATTGACTCGGTATCGAGAGACTCGGTATCGAGAGACTCGGTGTCGACGTGCTCGAACAAATCAATCTCGTCGTCCGTGCCGTCGACATAGAAAGTGTTGTCCGTCAGGAGGATCTCGGCGATCGTCTGCGCTGCACGCCTGATCTCGAAGAGCATGAGCCCGGCCTTGGAGCCCGCGGCCGCCACAGCCACGAGCACGGCCTCGTCCTGACACGCGACCAGGAAGACCGTGCCGGACTCGCCCTCGACATAGACCTGCGAGAGGTCTCCGCGCCCAAGGCCCTGGGAAGCCTTCTCGCCCAGACTCAGCAGTGCCGCGCTCATCGCCGCGACCCGGTCCTCGTCCATACCCACAGGCAACAGGGAGGCCATGGCAAGCCCGTCAAAGGACACGACCGCAGCGGCCTCAAGCTCAGGTGCCTGCCTGATCAACTCAACCAGGGCGCGATCGAGTCGAGCCGCGCGTCCTTGCGGGTGATGGGTCATGGGCCACCTCGGCGCGTCGCGGGAGCGGGGTCAGTCGACCCTCACCTGGTCCCATCGGCATGCGGCCAAGTTGGCTTGAGCAGGTTCGGGTCGCTGATCCGAGCCGGACTACTCGTTAGCGGCTGCGTGCGGCGCGCTCGAGCGCCGCACGCATGATCTCCAGTGGCGCATCAAACCCGGTCATCAGACCCACCTGGAGCACTGCCTGATGAAGTAGAAGGTCCAGCCCGGAGGCGACCCGGCCGCCCGCCCCGGTCCAGGCAGCGGCGAGCACCGTGGGCCAGGGGTCGTAGACGACGTCGAGTAGCAGTCCGGGTGTACGAGGGACCCACGCAGCTAACGGGTCGCTAGCACCGACGGGCGTGGTGCTGAGTACGAGGTCTGCGTCAAGGCCGCCTGCCGCATTCGTCCACAGGTCGATACTCAGGGGGAATGACAGGGCCTCAGCGGTGAGAAGTAACTCCTCACCTGCCTCAGGGCGCCTGACATAGGCGGTGGCTGATGAGACACCCCCGCGGGCAAGCGCCGCGATCGCGGATCTGGCGGTCGCGCCACCTCCCAGGACGGCGGCGGTGTGGATTGGCCGGCTGTCCGAGTGTTCAGCTAGGGCCCGCACCAGGCCATCGACGTCGGTGTTGAAGCCGTAGCGGCGCCCGTTGGTGAGCACCACGGTGTTGGCAGCACCTGTGGCGGAGACAAGTGGATCCGCGTGGTCGAGCAGGGCCAGCACATCGCGTTTGAGTGGCATCGTGAGCGAAAGGCCGGCCCAGGTCTCGTCGAGCCCAGCCATGAAGTCGGCCAGGTTGTCGCCCGTGATATCGACGCGCTCGTACGTCCAGTTCAGGCCCAGCGCCTCATATGCCGCCCGATGGAGAACCGGCGAGAGACTGTGCGCGATCGGATGACCAAGCACCGCAGCGCGCTTGCTCGCCGAATCAGCCACCGCTGGCCTGGAACTTGCGCTTGAGGACGAGGAATTCCTTGTAGGTCGTCGCGAACTCAGTGGTCTTCGAACTCGGATCGGTCGCCACAAAGTAGAGCCAAGTCCCGTCCGCAGGGTTCAGCGCGGCGGCAATGGCGGCGTCCCCGGGCGAGTTGATGGGGCCTGGCGGAAGGCCCTTGTGAAGATAGGTGTTGTAGAGCGAGACCGTCTTGAGTTGCTCCGCGGTGAGACGCAGGTTCGCTTTGCCCAAGGCGTAGTTGACCGTGGAGTCCATCTGCAGCGGCATGCCCGCTTTCAGACGGTTGTAGATAACGCGGGCCACCTTGTCGTAGTCGGCCGGCAGGGCTTCGATCTCCAGGATGCTCGCCACTGTCAGCGCCTGCATGGGGGTGAGCCCCACTGCGGCAGACGCCTTCTCAAGATCGAGTTGCGATGCTGATTGATTGAAGCGCGTCAGCATCGCGGAGATGACACCGTCGGCGCTCGCGTCGGGCGAGAACTCGTAGGTCGCCGGGAACAGGAACCCCTCGACCTTGCCGTTGGCATACGCGGGCAGACCTAGGGATGGAGCACGGATCAGGCTTTCGCGAAGGGCATCGACCGATAGGCCCGTGGACTTTGCGGCCGCGGCCAAGGTTCGAGAAAGCCGCCAGCCCTCGGGGATAGCGACCTTGTTGATCTGGCGGGCCTGCGGATCCAGAAGCAGCGTGACCGCCGCCGCACCGCTCATCGCGGATCGGAGTTCGTAGGTGCCGGGGGCGATCCCCTGCGCCCTGGCATCGGAGTCCGCTGCGTTCACGAACGCGTCCTCGCTGGCCACCACGCCGGCATCCGCCAGAGTGCGACCGATTGCGCGGATCGAATCACCCTTGGCGACGACGATGCTCACCGAACCGGTTCCCTCACCGGTGAAGTCGTTCACCGTGGTGCCCAGCGAACGGATCGCCACCACGACCGCGAGCACGATCACGACGAGTGCCAGCAGAGCCAGCATCAAGGGCCGCCTCGCGGAACCTCCGCCCTCGCTCGGTTCGCGACGGCGGCGGCCACGTGGGGGGAGATCGTCGGCAGTCATGTTCAAGCCCAGCTGGCTCACGAGTGGTCCTCCGCATGATCGATAAGCGTGCCCGGCGGGATTCCGGTTGCTTGCTCGGCGTCCAGGGCGTGCTGAACGATGATGACAGCAGCAGCTTGGTCGATGACCGCACGTCCGCTGCGCGCGTCGCGCCCAGCCGACCGGAGCCCCCGAGCTGCCTGCGAGGTCGAGAATCGCTCATCGAGCAGGCGGATGGCAACCATCACGCGCCGCTCGGCCAGCCACAAGGCGAGGTCGGCCACATAGGCACGAGCCGCAGAGGCTGCCGCCCCCTCGCGGCCGTCGAGTCCCAGAGGAAGACCGACGATGATCTCCAGGGGTTCGTACTCGCGCACGAGGTCGACTAGCGCGTCCAGATCTGGACGTCCTGCCGCCACCGCCTTCGGACGGGCCAGCGTCGCAACCGGAAATGCCAGAGTGCCTGCCGGATCGGAGCGAGCAACCCCGACGCGGACGGATCCTACGTCGATACCGAGGCGGATTCCCCGGCGGAACGCGCCCTCACCAGGCGCGTTCACGCGCCCAGAGACCCACTGATCGCACCTCGTGCCGCGACCAGCACCGCCCCGACACCGTCGACGCCACCGATGCCAGCGCCGCCTCCCTGCGCCATGTCATCCTTGCCGCCGCCGCGTCCCGAGACTGGAACTAGGGCTGCTTGAAGTACCCGGTTGGCCGAGAGTCCCGCCGTGCGGCCGGTCTCATTGGTGGCTACCACGAGAGAGATCTTGTCCTCGATCAGGGCCGCACCGATGACGACGCACGCGACATCGCGTCGAGCAGCCTCACGGCCCTTGGTGACAAGTTCGCGCAGCGCGGCGGCGTCGGTACCTTCCGGTGCCGCGAACGCCACGACACGGACGTCGCCGTAGAGGTCGCCTTCGCCGATGATGTCGTCGATGTTTGCCACCAGCATGGCCGAGCGCATCTTGGCGATCTCGCGCTCGGCATCCTTGAGCCGGTTGAGCGCGGTGTCGATGCGCTCGGGAAGTTCATCGGTGCGGGCCTTGGCGATATCGGCGAGTTGGGCGAGCAGGAGGTGTTCGCGTGCGAGAAAGCGGTAGGCGTCGACCCCAACGATCGCCTCAATGCGTCGCACGCCCGCGCCGATCGACCCTTCGCTGAGGAATTTGATCAGACCCACCTGGCCAGAGCGTTGCGCATGTGTCCCTCCGCAAAGTTCACGGGCCCAGTCGCCTACAGAGACCACGCGTACGCGGTCGCCGTACTTCTCTCCGAACAGCGCCATCGCGCCGGCTGCGCGCGCTTGGTCCTGCGTCATGATCTCCGCTCGCACGACCAGGTCGTCGGCAAGGACATCGTTGACTCGAGCCTCGACGTCGGCGAGTACCGATGCGGGCACCGCGGTGGCGAAGGGGAAATCAAAGCGGAAGCGTCCAGGGGAGTTCTCCGACCCCATCTGGGTTGCTGTCTCCCCCAGCGCCTCGCGGAATGCCTTGTGCACTAGGTGGGTCGCGGTGTGAGCTCGCGAGATCGCTCGTCGACGTTCGAGATCGACACGGCCAACGGCCGCACGACCCACGACAGCCTCACCACTGAGGACACGGCCACGGTGCACGTACAAACCGGGAACGGGCTGCTGGACATCGTCAATCTCCAGAACTGCGCCGTCCGCGAGAGTGATCAGCCCCGCGTCAGAGAGCTGACCGCCTCCCTCGGCATAGAAAGGGGTGCGGTCGAGAACGACCTCGACGCTGACACCCTCGCGCGCACTAATAACGCCGTCGCCATCGACAAGGATGCCGCGCACTGTGACCTCGGACGCGACCTCGTCGTAGCCGGTGAACGCCGTGATTCCCGCGACATCCATGACTTCGCGGTACGCGTTGGTGTTGGTCAAGCCCGACTTGCGGACCCGGGCATCAGCCTTCGCGCGGTTGCGCTGCTCGGCCATGAGGCGACGGAATCCCTCGTGGTCGACCTCGATCCCCTTCTCGGCCGCCATTTCCAGGGTGAGGTCGATCGGGAAACCGTAGGTGTCGTGCAATGCGAATGCCGCGTCCCCCGCGAGCCGCGAGCCGCCAGCGCGTTGAATGTCGGACACCGCGACGTCGAAGATCGTGGTCCCGGTGCGAAGGGTCTGAAGGAACGCGGCCTCCTCGCCCTCGCAGATGCTGCGAATACGTCCTGCACTCGCAATGAGCTCGGGGTACTGCGGGCCCATCGCGAGCACCGCGGCATCGATGAGCTCGCCCATGGTCTGGTCGGGCCCTCCGAGGATGCGCATGTTGCGGATCACGCGTCGCATGATCCTGCGAAGGACGTAGCCCCGTCCTTCGTTACCCGGCAGGACGCCGTCGGCGACAAGGAAGGCGCAGGTGCGCGCGTGGTCGGCCACGACGCGAAGGCGAACGTCACTCTCGTGATCCGCACCGTACCTGGCTTCGGCGAGTGCACAGGCTCGGTCGAGGATGATCCTCGTGGTGTCGATTTCGTAGATGTTCTCGACACCCTGCAATAGCGCAGCCATGCGCTCGAGACCCATACCGGTATCGATGTTGCGGGCAGGAAGGTCGGCACGGATATCGAAGTCGTCCTTCGACCGCACGGCAGAGAGTTCGTGCTGCATGAATACGAGGTTCCAGACCTCGAGGTAGCGGTCCTCGTCGGCCTCGGGGCCGCCATCGCGGCCATGCTCGGGACCTCGGTCGTAGTAGATCTCCGAGCAGGGTCCACCGGGGCCCGGAACGCCCATGGACCAGTAGTTGTCCTTGGCGCTGCGCCGTTGGATGCGATCGAGCGGAACGCCGACCTGTCGGTGCCAGATGTCGAGGGCCTCGTCGTCACTCTCGTAGACGGTCGCCCAAAGCTTGTCCTCGGGGAATCCGTATCCGCCGTCGGCCACCGAGGAGGTCAGGAGTTCCCAGGCGTAGGGGATCGCCTCGGTCTTGAAGTAGTCGCCGAAGCTGAAGTTGCCGGCCATCTGAAAGAAGGAGGCGTGCCGCGTGGTGCGTCCGACCTCGTCGATGTCCAAGGTGCGCACGCACTTCTGCACCGAGGTCGCTGTGGGGTACGGGGCGGGTGCCTCCCCCAGGAAGTACGGCTTGAACGGCACCATGCCAGCGTTCACGAAGAGCAACGTCGGGTCGTCGAGGAGAAGTGAGGCCGAGGGCACCTGGACGTGGCCGCGCTCGGTGAAGAACCGCAGGAAGCGGCTACGGATCTCGGCGGAGTCCATCAGGGCCGGGCCTTTCGCGGGTATGTGGGAGTGGCCGGGCTCATGGGGGCGGCCTGCGGATCTGACACAGCTCGGACACGGGCGGCAGCCGCCTCGCCGACGGACATGGCCACCCGTGAGGCGGTCATTCCGATGCGCGTGGCCGTGGTGGTCACCAGGACCACATTGCCCACAAGACCGCGGGCGCGGGCATCCTCAAGGGCCTGCTCACCGCGTCGAGCAGCGTAATAACCGGCGGCAGCGCCGACCGACACCCAGAACATCCGGCGCACAGCGTCAGGTCACCCTTCATTGAACGAGTGGTTCACGTCCGGAGTGGCATCATCCGATGGACCCGGGGCATCTGAGCCTACCTGCGAGGGGCCCGAAGGGTCAGGGGCCGGGTCACGACCCAGCGCCACGCGAAGGCGACCTAGGAGATCTGAGTAGCGTGCCTCGGCTCCATATCCGGTCGGGACGTAGTACCGGCGGCCCACTGCCTGGTCGGGGGCGTATTGCTGAGCGGCCACCGCACCGGGGACGTCATGCGGATAGCTATAGCCGACGCCGTGTCCGAGATCAGTCGCCCGCGCGTAGTGGCTGTCGCGCAGATGGGGCGGAACTGGGCCGATGAGCCCTCGGCGTACATCCTCCTCGGCCGCCGAGATCGCGAGATATACGGCGTTCGACTTAGGTGCTAGGGCCAGCGCAATGGTGGCCTGGGCCAAGATCAGGCGTCCTTCGGGAAGACCGATGAATGCCACTGCAGATGCGGCCGCCGTCGCGGTCTGAAGGGCGGACGGATCGGCCAGGCCGATGTCCTCGCTGGACAGGATCACGAGTCGGCGGGCAATGAAACGTGGGTCCTCCCCCGCCTCGAGCATCCGTGCGAGATAGTGAAGTGCGGCATCGACGTCCGACCCGCGAATGCTCTTGATGAAACCGCTGATGACGTCATAGTGCTGGTCGCCGTCGCGGTCATACCGAGGGGCGGCTCGATCGACGGCACGCTCGACGACCGAGAGGTCGATGGAGCGCGAACCGGAATCGAGAGCCGCACCCGCGGCTGCCTCCAGACTCGTGAGGGCGCGACGAGCATCACCGCCCGCGATGCGCACGAGGTGATCCTGCGCCTCATCGCTGAGTTCAACTGTGGCGTCCAATCCCCGCGGGTCGGCCACCGCCCGTGTGATCAGATCGCGGATGTCGTCGTCGCTCAGCGGGAGGAGCGTGAGGACGAGCGAGCGTGAGAGCAAGGGCGAGATCACCGAGAACGACGGGTTTTCCGTGGTGGCAGCGATCAGCGTGACCCATCCGTTCTCCACGGCGGGGAGCAGTGCGTCCTGCTGTGTCTTGGAGAAACGGTGTACCTCGTCAACGAACAACACTGTCCCTTGGCCCTGCATGCCGAGCGAGTCGCGAGCGCGGTCGATCACCTCGCGGACGTCCTTCACCCCGGCGGTGACGGCAGAGAGCTGAACAAAGCGCCTTCCGGACGATGTGCTCACCATCGAGGCCAACGTGGTTTTTCCCGTGCCGGGGGGGCCCCACAAAATCACACTTGTGGTGCCGGGTCCGCCATCCTGTGCAGAGTCGATCAACCGACGCAGAGGACTGCCTGGGCGAACCAGGTGCTGTTGACCCACGAGCTCGGCAAGAGTGCGCGGGCGCATCCGGACAGCGAGCGGGGCCGAGGCGCGCGAGGGTGCGACCCCCTCATCGAACAGGCTCGAGCTCACCGTGCTCACCCTAGGCGTTCGGGGCTCGCGAATCTGGGAGGGTGGTCCTGTGACGGATTCCCGGGGTGGCACCACGAGTGGCCGTTATGAACTGATGCTCCGAGGGTTGGAGGGCGATCCCTACCTCACCTACGACTGCGAGCGCTCCAGCCTGGAAGACGTCGAGATCGAGGTCGGACATGCGGTCGCCTGGATCTCATGGCATCCGCATCGCCAGGCGCGATGGCTCACGGCCCTCTCCCACCCAGACGACAGCGAAACATCTGCTCGCGCAGCGATCGAGGTAGCCCTACGTCTGGCCCAGCGGTGCGAGGTCGAGGGTAGGTCGATCGCCGGCATTACTCTGCCTCGCGGGGGTTTTGCGATGCTTCCTAGTCGGTTGCGTCCCACGGCGACGGATGACTGGGATTGGTGGTGCGCTTCCGCCGCCGCGGGCGGGCTTGCGCCTCCGAGGCTCCTGCTGTCGACCTGGGCAGGCACCGTTCCGGTCCGGGATCTCCACCCCGACGATCCCCGGCTGGCAGCGCTCTTGGCGCTCGCCTCGCCGAACGCCCCCATCCGACCCGGTGATCCTCGAGTGTCCCGCTGGGCTGGAATCGAGGAGTCAGGAGGCGATCTTGCAGATGCTGGTGGGCTCGTCGCCATGGTCGCTCTTGTCCCGATGGAGTCTGGCGCGGTGCATCTCAACGATGTTGCGACCCATCCACTCAGGCGGGGCCGGGGCCTGGCCCGTGCCCTCTGCGCCACAGTGGCATCCGATGTCCTCGCCCAGGGCAGGCCAGCCGTGACCCTTGGCATGTATGCGCACAACGACGCTGCGCGTGCGCTGTACACCTCGCTCGGCTTCACGTGTGGACGCCGCAACACTTCGGGCTCGCTCCCCCCGGGCTGACGGACCGCGTGCAGCCCGAACGCTCGGCCCGCGCTGGCCCTTACGCCTCAGGGGTGATCGCCCGCGCCGCTGCCAGCGGTTCGGGCATGGTGGGAAGGGCAGGTGGTCGCTCGCTCACCACCTTGTGAGCTTCTACCGCCCGTCGGTGATAGGCCTCAAGGTCGGCGACGAACGCTGCCTCGACGTACCCGCGTCCATCGACCAGCGGGCCCTCGGTGCCCTCGATCACGGCGACGACATCCTCGCCCGACAGGGTCTTGTGGCTCTCGAGAGCGTGGGTCACCGCGAGAATCTCCCGACGATTGGCCCGGAGGACCTCGACGGTTCGGTCGTAGAGTTCGGCGAGCTTGGCCTCGATCGCCTTGGCCGTCTCGCCCTCGAATGGCAGGCCCTCGACAAGGGGCACCCCGCCGGACACCAGGCCGGCCTGCCCCAGCATCCCGCCGTTGAAGGCGCGAAGAGTGGGACCCATCGCGTGCGAGAGGAACGATCGGGTGACGATGCCGGTCGCAGCCGCCATGTCTCCTCCGACACCCTGAGTGTGGTCGCCGTCGTAGAACATCCTCTCGCCCGCGAGGGAGGCGAGGAAGGTCATGACGTCGATCTCCACCTCGCTGCGCCACTCGACGAAGCGATCCTCGATAGGGATCGGCGACACGAAACCACCGACATCACCGCGACGCTCGATCGTGGCCGTGTCGATGATGCTCGAATGCTGCATGCGGTACATGACGATGGCGTGGCACGCCTCATGCAGCGCTATGGAGTGGCGCTCCCGATCGACGTAGCTCGAACCGTCGGGCAGTCCATGAGCCTTGAGCGACTTCGCCCTGATCATGTCCGGATAGGTCACGCTCTCGCGGCCGTCGCGCAAAGCGATCACCAACGCCTCGTTCACCGAGTCCTTGATGCTCGCGCCGGTCGCGTAGGGCGAGATGGTGGCGAGATTCTCGATCTGTGCATCCGTCACCTCGTGACGGATCTTGTCCAGGTAGTTGCGGTAGGTGTCGATACGACCAGCCTTCGAGGGGTAGCCGACACGGTAGATGCGGTCGATGCGGCCCGGGCGCAGGAGCGCAGGGTCGAGTGCATCCGGCATATTGGTGGCCATCATCACCAGGATGCGGTACTTCGGCGGTGGCTTGGGCCGCATGCCCAACGTGCGACGGACGACTCGATTGACGAAGCCTCGGGGCTTCTTCAAGCCCGACATCTCGGTGAGCAGGGACTGTAGTGTGCCCATCCCTCCCATGCCGCCTCCGCCGTTGCCCCCAGTGGGGACGAAGAGCTGTCGCTGCTGTGCGAGGTCGGCGTCAGCGAGGAAGCGCCGCGTGGGCATTGACGCGTAATGCCTTCCGTTGCAGGTTGCTCCATGGATCGCGTCGAAAGGGGTTCTCTCCCCCGTCAGTTCGGCGCGGCGCATCTGACTGACTGCGCCGCCGCGACTTCCCAGGGTGTCGGCTTCGTCGAAGAACACGATCACGCCGCCGTAGCGCAGCGAAAGTTTCCGCAGCTTGCGGAAGAGGCCCTTGACCTTCAGGACGCCGACACCCATGAACATGTTGATGAACGCGCCCGGATCGACGAACACGTAGGGCTTTCCGGTCTCCCCTGCGACCGCCTCTGCGAGAAGGGTCTTGCCCGTTCCCGGAGGACCCCAGAGCAGGATGCCCCCGGGCACATAACCTCCCTTGGCCTCGATCGCCTCGGGGTTCTCCATGAAGACGATGTTTTCGCGTACGCGCTCGACGACATTGTCCTGGCCCCACACGTCGTCGAAGCGGGTCTTCACGTCGTCGGGGAAGTAGACATCGACGCCACCACGCGACAAGAACCAGAAGATCAGTCCGAACTGAGCCACCGCGATGAACATGTACATCATCAACTGCAAGATCATCGGGAGCTGCCCGATAAACCATGCCGGAACCTGGAAGAGGGCCAGGATCGGAGAGGTCTTGAATACCGATG
Source organism: Actinomycetota bacterium (assembly GCA_009697815.1). GTDB lineage: Bacteria > Actinomycetota > Actinomycetes > S36-B12 > CAIYMF01 > Longivirga. The sequence continues at coordinate 30,327 of WLRQ01000007.1, read as the reverse complement.
CGAGGACCATCGAGATGACCGACAGTGTGACAACCCACTTGAACAGGCGCGCCATCCGGAACCGCGTCCACGAGCTGTATCTCGAACTAAAGCGCTCCGTTCCCTTGAACAGGCGGATCCAGCCCTGGTGGTACGACGCAACGTTCTCAGCCAGCAGGAAGTGCACCTGTCGAAGGGATTCGACCACGACGAGAATCAGGAGGACTTGGCCGATACCCGTGCTGGCGGCGGTCTTCTCCGCCTCGATGATTCCCATCAGGGGATTGCCTGACGCCTGTGACCACAGGACGATCACAAACGCCACGGCGAAGAACAGTGCCAGCCGAATGCGGTCCCAGAAGACGAGCGGCTTGCGTGTCAGCACATCGGAATCGTCTCGTCTGCCATGCGTGGGCGACACGAACGGCCCTACCTGGGGCTCGGGCAGCCCGCTGGGTCCGGGCGCGTCAAGGCGGCCATGTGGGTCGTGGGGGGTCACGTCGGCCATGTCAGTCCTCCTGGATCGTGTACGACGAGACCACGCGCGAGATCTCGTCGCGATGTGCCGCGTAGCAGGTGGTTGAGCAGCGGACTACGAGAAGGTAGACCGCATCCTTCTCAGCCGAGAGATAAGAAGTCTGGTCGATCGTTATTTCAGCGGCCCCTGGAAGGGGTAGATAGGAGTAGACCACGTGCACGCCCGTGACCTTGCCCTGCGTCATGACGTCGTCCGTGGTGACGTTCACTGCGGTGCCGAGGGTCGACAGCGGAACCACCATGTCTCGCAACGCGGCTGAAGTGGCGGCGTCGGACTCGGCCGAGTAGAGGCTGCGCAGCGATGCGTAGACCACCGGGGCTTCCGGAGTTCCGGTACCGAAGACATCCGTGAGTGAGGGTTGGGGCGCGGCGTCATACGCCGACTGCCAGGTGGTGGCATCGAGCAGCGTCTTCGCCGTGGAGTCGGCCGACCAGCCTTGCTGAGCCTTGACGATCTGCTCGGCGGGGAACTCCGTCCAACTCCACGGGACCTTGAAGTACACCGTGCCGGCGGGCACGCTACCGGGCCGCTGGGCCGCGTACTTGAAGTCTGGGCTGGCACATGAGGCGAGGCAGGCGACGGCGAGTGCTGCCACTGCCACGATCGAGAGTGCACGGGCCCTGGACACGGTCCTCAGTCTCCTCTCGCCCACACTGCTCGCAGTCGGATATGCCGGGGGTTCAGTATGCGATGCCCGGCAGTGAGCTGATCGAGCACGTCACCCCGTCGCCGGAGTGTCTCGATCGCCCTCTAGGGCTGCCGCGGTGACTACGGCCTTGGGATCCACGCCGGCTTCGCGGCGCTGCTCAGCCGTGATTGCGGCGGGGGCGCCGGTGAGCGGGTCGTGTCCGCCACCCGTCTTCGGGAAGGCGATGACTTCGCGGATGGAGTCCATGCCCGAGAGCAGCGCGCAGATGCGGTCCCACCCGAAGGCGATTCCGCCATGAGGCGGCGGGCCATAGGCGAAAGCGTCGAGAAGGAAGCCAAACTTCTCTTCCTGCTCGTCCTGTCCGAGTCCCATCATGGCGAACACGCGCTGCTGAACGTCACGGCGGTGGATACGGATAGAGCCGCCCCCGATCTCGTTGCCATTGCAGACGAGGTCGTAGGCGTAGGCGAGTGCGTGCGCAGGGTCAGACTCGAAGGTGTCGATCCACTCGGGCTTGGGTGAGGTGAATGCGTGGTGGACAGCCGTCCATGCTCCAGTGCCCACCGCGACATCACCACTGGCGGTAGCTGATGACGAGGCCTCGAACAGAGGGGCATCGACGATCCACACGAAGGACCACGATGACTCGTCGATCAACGCACTGCGGCGACCGACCTCGAGCCGGGCGGCGCCGAGGAGGGCGCGAGACGGAGTTGTCTCGCCGGCGGCAAAGAACACACAGTCACCTGGTGAGGCACCGACGCGTTCGGCCAGGCCCGCGCGCTCGCTGTCACTGAGGTTCTTCGCTACGGGACCGCCGAGTTCGCCGTCATCGCCGACCAGCACATAGGCCAGCCCTCGAGCACCGCGTTGCTTGGCCCAGTCCTGCCAGGCGTCGAGCGTCTTGCGCGGCTGCGATGCGCCACCTGGCATCACCACTGCTCCGACATAGGGAGCCTGGAAGACTCGGAAAGGCGTGTCGGCGAAGTAATCAGTGCACTCGACGAGTTCGAGTCCGAAGCGGAGGTCGGGTTTGTCATTGCCATACCGGGCCATGGAATCGGCGTAGGTCATGCGGGGTATGGGGGTAGGAATCTGCACTCCGATTTGCGCCCACACGGCGGTCACGACGGCTTCACCGATCGCGATCACATCGTCTTGCTCAACGAAGCTCATCTCGATGTCAAGCTGAGTGAACTCGGGCTGCCGGTCGGCGCGGAAGTCTTCGTCGCGGTAACAGCGGGCGATCTGGAAGTAGCGCTCCATCCCCGCGACCATGAGCAACTGCTTGAACAGTTGTGGGCTCTGCGGCAGGGCGTACCAACTGCCCGGGGCAAGTCGAGCAGGCACCAGGAAGTCACGTGCGCCCTCAGGGGTTGAGCGCGTGAGCGTGGGTGTCTCGATTTCCACGAATCCCTGGTCGTACAGCACCTCGCGCGCCACTCGATTGACCTGGCTACGTAGTCGCATCGCGGCCGCCGGGGCCGGGCGGCGCAAGTCAAGGTAGCGGTGGCGGAGCCTCGCCTCTTCGCCAATCTCGACGTGATCGTCAATGGGGAACGGCAGGGCTGCGCTGACGCTCAGAACCTCGAGTTCGGAGATCACCACCTCAATTTGCCCGGTGGCAATATCGGCATTCGCATTGCCTTCGGGGCGCGTGGACACCTCCCCGACAACGCGGACACAGAACTCGTTTCTGAGCGGGTGTGCCACCTCAGGATCGCGCACGACCACCTGAACGATTCCCGAGGCATCTCTGAGGTCGAGGAAGGCGACGCCTCCGTGATCGCGACGACGCGCGACCCAACCGGCCAGGGTGACGATCTCGCCGACGTGAGCCGACCGCAGACTGCCGGCGGTGTGCGTGCGGATCACGGGTGGATCTCCTTGTTCTCGGGACTGGCGGGCTCGGATGCGACGACGCGGACTGAGGGGGCAAGATCACTCTCAGGTGGTCGCCACAAGGCGGGATCTGCGAGAACCTGATCACCCGTCCGGATGTCCTTGACCGAGTGTGTTGCGTCGCCCTCGGGAAACCAGACGAACGGGATACCGCGGCGATCGGCGTATCGAATCTGCTTGCCGAACTTCTCCGCCTTGGGCGCGACCTCGGTGCTGATTCCGCGAGAGCGCAACTGCGAGGCAACCTCGTCGGAGGCCCGTCGGTTCTCCTCATCGACCACTGCCACCAGGACGCAGGTGGGGACCGAGCGGGAGGCCGTGACGAGCCCCCGGCCGATCAGCACCGAAAGCAATCTGGTCAGGCCTAGGGAGATTCCCACCCCTGGGTAGGTCGACTTGCCGTCGCTCGCCAGCTGGTCGTATCGACCACCGGAGCAGATCGACCCCACAGACTCGTGACCCACGAGTTGAGTCTCGTACACAGTGCCGGTGTAGTAGTCGAGCCCGCGGGCGATCTTGAGGTCTGCAACGACGGCACCCGGCATGCGGGCGGCGGCGGCGCCGACCACTGCGGAAAGCTCTGCGAGCCCTTCATCGAGCAAGGGGTGGTCGACACCCAGTGACCGGACCTGGTCAACGAAGGATGTGTCAGGGGTTCGGATCGAGGCGAGTTGGAGGCACTTGTGTGCCGCCTCCTCGGAGAGCCCGGCGTCCTGACGTAGGAGCCCGGTGACCTTCTCGGGGCCGATCTTGTCGAGTTTGTCGATGGCCCGCAGGGCCGCTGCGGTGTCGCTAGCGCCGAGGCCGAGAAAGAAACCCTCGGCAAGCTTGCGGTTGTTCACCAAAATCACCGCGGGCGGGCATGGCAGTGCGCGGAAGACTTCGGCCATGACCAAAGCCACCTCGACCTCGTGGTGGAAGGCGAGGGTGTCGCGTCCGACGATGTCGATATCGGCTTGGGTGAACTCCCGGAATCGGCCCTCTTGTGGGCGTTCACCGCGCCAGACCTTCTGGATCTGATATCGGCGGAATGGGAATTCGAGATGCCCTGCGTTCTGCACGACGTAGCGGGCCAAGGGGACGGTGAGGTCGAAGTGGAGTCCTAGCCCGGCGTCGGCCTCACCATCTTCAGCGTGAAGTCGGCGCAGGACGTAGACCTCCTTGTCGATCTCGCCCTTGCGCAGCATCTGCTCGATCGGCTCGACGGCCCGTGTCTCGAGCGAGGCGAAGCCGTGCAACTCGAAGACCGATCGCACGGTATCGAGGAGCCTAAGTTCGACGATCCGATCTTGTGGCAACCACTCAGGGAACCCTGAGAGGGCAGCGGGACGGGCCATGGTCACATCCCCCGCGTTTGCGCGGCCGGGCCCGCGTCGACAGACCGAGACAGCAAAGCCGTGACGTAGGGGTTATTAGCGCGCTCGCGGCCGATGGTGGTCGAGTTGCCGTGGCCCGGCAACACCACGGTCTCGTCCCCGAGAGGCAGGATCTTTACCCGAAGGCTTCGGAGCATGCTGGCGTGGTCACCGCCAGGTAGGTCTGTCCTGCCGATCGACCCCTCGAACAGGACATCGCCGGAGAGAAGGACGGGGGGAACATCGCCATCACCGGCCGTGCGGAACATCACTGAACCTGCGGTGTGCCCAGGGGCATGGTCGACAACGAGGTCCAATCCGGCAATCTCAAGCACGAGGCCGTCGGTGAGTTCGCGGAGGTCGTCCGGCTCGGCGGCCTCAAGGGTGCCACCTGTCATCGAGGCGAGCATCCGCCGGGACTCACCGCTGAGTCCAGCCCCGGGGTCTGTGAGGAGGGCGCGGTCAGATGGGTGGAGGTAGGCGGGGATCCCACGTGCGCCACATACCGGCACCACCGACCACACGTGGTCGATGTGCCCATGCGTGAGGATCACCGCTACGGGAGCGAGCCCATGCTGGCGGATGATGTCGTCAATCCCGGACGCAGAATCCTTCCCAGGATCGACGATCACGCACTGCTCTCCCGCGCTTCGCGCGAGCACATAGCAGTTGGTGCCCCAAGGGCCTGCGGGGAAGCCGACGACGAGCACGGGCGGAGGCCTCCTGGCGGATCGTCTCGACGGGATCAGAGCGAGCCCATCTGCAGGCAGGAGCCTACCTGCCGCCCCGCGCTTGGCCGCCCCCGTGCTGCTCCCTAGACTCGTGAGCCTGCGCTGGTGGGTTCGACCACCGCCGACGTGACGGGAGCCAGACGTGTCGAGCAGCAACAAGCGCGAGCGTGAGCTCGCGCGGCTCAAGTACGAGCGGCAGCAAGCGCGCCGCGTTACCCAATCCGGCTCTCGCAAGCGTCGGAACCAGGTTGTGGCCGTCCTCGCGGCCTTCGTGCTCGTGTCGGGCGCCGTCATCGGAATCGTCGTCTCCAGCAGCAGCAACGATCCGACTCTGAGCGCCAGCGCAACCCCCTCGACGACGGCGAGCGCCACGGCTGTGGCGGGGTGCACCACGGCGCCGACCCCGACGACCAAGACCCAAACCTGGAAGAAGTTCGGTGGCACACCGTTGAAGGCCGCGACGGACTATGTCCTGACCCTGGAAACGAATTGCGGAAAGATCGAGATCGCGATCGATCCGAAGGCCCCCAAGACGGCTCAGTCCGAGATCTTCCTGGCAGCGCAGGGCTACTACGAGAACGCGGACTGCTCGCGGATCACTGTGTCAGCGTTCTTCGTGCTGCAGTGCGGCAGCCCGACGAATGACAGCAAGGGTGATCCCGGGTACACCGTCCCTGACGAGAACCTGCCAAAGTCCAACGGCACCAACTACCCTGCTGGCACGGTCGCGATGGCCAATGCTGGCAAGGGAACAGGCGGAAGTCAGTTCTTCATCGTGTACAAGGACACCACGTTGCCCGCAAACTACTCGATCTGGGGCAAGGTGGTGTCGGGCCTCGACGTCGTCACGAAGGTGGCGGCTGCCGGGGTCAAGGATGGATCGAGCGACGGTGCACCCACGCAACCGATCGTCATCACGAAGGCCACGACCAGCGAAATCCCGCGGGTCGGCTGAGGAGTGAACCGAGATATGAGCAGCGAGAGCAACCCCACCATGCCAGAGATCGACCTGCCCGAGCCCAGCGCTCCCGAGACCGACGTCGACGCCGCGACCGCGCCTGCCATCCCGGAGGTTGCCGTGGTGGCGGAGACCGCGGAACCCCCCGCGCTCTCGGCGCCGGCTGTCCATGTGGCGATCTCCCCGGCGCGGCCCAGCCCCGCCTCCCTCGCGGGCCGGATGCGTCCAGCCCCGCCGCGCCCCGTCGCGGGTTCACCCGCCCCTCGTACGACCGCAGGCGACGCTGCGTCGCCGATATCGGCTGCACCCGCGGACCCGCCCACGCCGTCTGACTCCGCACGGTTCGGACGCATCGCCGAGGACGGCACCGTGTTTGTCACGCTCGCCGACGGAACCGAACAGCCGGTGGGCCAGTGGGCCGCGGGCTCGGAGGCCGAAGGCTTGGCATTCTTCGCGCGCAAGTACGACGACCTCTCGGGCGAACTTGACCTCGCCAGCAGGCGCCTCGCCGATGGGAAATCATCCCCCGAGCAGTCTGCAGCTGTGGTCAAGCGTGTTCGGGAGGCTCTCGCCGAACTGTCGATGGTGGGAGATCTCGCCTCGATGGCCGATCGAGTCGAATCACTCGACCTCCTCGCGGCTGAACGTCGTGAGATCGCGAACGCACAGCGGGCCGAGGCGAAGGCCGCCGCACTCGCCGCCCGCGAGAGCATCGTCGCGGAGGCTGAAGCTCTCGCTGACTCCACAGAGTGGAAGACCGCCGGTGAACGCTTCAAGACCCTGCTCGACGACTGGAAGGGCGCCCCACGCGCGGACCGTTCCGGCGAACAATCGCTGTGGAAACGCTTCAGCCATGCCCGTTCACAGTTCGACAAGCACCGTCGCCAGTATTTCGCCAAACTCGACAGTGAACGCTCGGAGGCCCGCCAGGCCAAGGACGATCTCGTCGACCAGGCAGAGGCCCTGATCACCTCTACCGACTGGGGCGCAACCGCAGGGGCCTATCGCGATCTCATGACTCGCTGGAAGGCCTCCGGTCGGGCGAGCAAGGCCGAGGAAGACGCGTTGTGGGCCCGCTTCCGCGCGGCCCAGGACGCCTTCTTCGCGGCGCGCACCGCCGCCCTTGGTCAGCGAGATGCAGGTTTCGCAGAGAATCTCACGGCCAAGGAGGCCCTCCTCGTCGAGGCAGAGGCCATCAACACCTCTGACCTCAAGGGCGCCAAGGCTGCGTTGCGGTCGATCCAGGAGCGGTGGGAGCAAATCGGGCACGTGCCCCGCGGGGACAAGGACCGCATCGACGGCCGCCTGAGGAGCATCGAGGATGCGGTCCGTGACGGGGAGCAGGATCAGTGGCGGCGGACCAATCCCGAGGCGAAGGCCCGGGCCGATGCAACAGTCGAGCAGTTCCAGGGATCCTTGGCCAAGCTGGAAAAGGAGCGTGCGGCCGCTGACGCTGCAGGTAACGCGCGCAAGGCAGCGGAAGTCGAAGCTCGGATCGCCACCGCCAACACACTCCTCGATGCCGCAAAGCGTGCGGCCGCGGAGTTCTCCGCCTGATTCTTCCTGTATGCACGCGATGCTGGTGAATCGCCTCCCGCGGCATGGTGATCAGTCAGACGCGATACACGTCGTAGACACCTTCGACGCTGCGAACGGCCTTGAGCACCGAGCCCAAGTGGGCAGCGTCTGCCATCTCGAACGTGAAACGTGACATCGCGATGCGGTCGCGCGTCGTGCTGACGGCGGCCGAGAGAATGTTGACATGTTGGTCGGAGAGCGTTCGCGTGACGTCGGACAACAGTCGAGAGCGATCGAGCGCCTCGACCTGAATGTTGACGAGGAACACGCTCGTGGCCTTCGGAGACCAGGTCACCGGCACGATGCGGTCCGGCTCTCGCTGGAGCGATGCCGTATTAACGCAGTCAAGTCGGTGTACCGAGACTCCGTGTCCTCGCGTGACGAAACCCAGGACGTGATCGCCCGGAACAGGGGTACAACAGCGTGCGAGCTTGACCCACACGTCGCTGTCGCCATCGACCTCGATCCCGGGATCTCCCTGGGGTCGGGTCTTGCCCGTTGCCATCTTGCTTGGGTTGGTGACCTCGGAAATGTCCTCGGTGGCACCGTCGGCTCCCCCATGCGCCTGCATCAATCGATGCACGATGTTGACCGCCGACACCTTACCTTCGCCGACCGCGATGTACAGCGCCGTGGCGTCGGGATAGTGCAACTCCGCGAGGATCCCCTGGAGTGAATTGGCGGACATCAACCGGTGCAGTGGTAGACCGGCCTTGCGCATGGCCCGGGTGATGGAGTCCTTGCCGCTCTCCACGGCCTCCTCGCGACGTTCCTTGCTGAACCAGGCCTTGATCTTCGAACGCGCTCGTGGACTCTGGACGAACTTGAGCCAGTCCTGAGACGGCGCGGCGCTTTCGGCCTTCGAGGTGAAGACCTCGATCACATCGCCCGAGGTCAGCGCGGACTCCAGCGGTACGAGTTTGCCGTTGACGCGCGCACCCACGCATCGGTGCCCGACTTCGGTGTGCACGGCGTAGGCAAAGTCGACCGGCGTCGATCCGCCCGGCAGAGCGACGACATCCCCCTTCGGGGTGAACACGAAGACCTCGGTGGACCCAAGGTCGTACCTCAACGAGTCGAGGAAGTCGCCCGGATCCTCGGTCTCGCGCTGCCACTCCAGAAGCTGGCGCAGCCATCCCATGTCGTCTGGTCCGGACTTGCCCCCCACGGTTCCCTGCTTGTAGCGCCAGTGGGCGGCCACACCGAACTCGGCGGCTCGGTGCATGTCCATCGTGCGGATCTGGAGTTCGACGGGCTTTCCCGTCGGACCGATAACCGTGGTGTGCAGGGACTGGTACATGTTGAACTTGGGCATCGCGATGAAGTCCTTGAAACGCCCCGGCACGGGGTTCCATCGTGAGTGGATCACACCGAGGACCGCATAGCAGTCGCGGACTGACTCAACGAGGATCCGAATGCCGACGAGGTCGTAAATGTCGGCGAAGTCGCGGCCGCGCACGATCATCTTTTGGTACACCGAGTAGTAATGCTTGGGCCGCCCGGTCACTGTTGCCTTGACCTTGGCCTCGCGCAGGTCTGCCTCGACGGCGTCCTTGACTGCGGTGAGGTACTCATCACGCTCTGGTGCTCGCGTGCCCACGAGTCGAACGATCTCGTCGTACATCTTCGGGTAGAGCGTGGCGAATGAGAGATCCTCGAGTTCCCACTTCATGGTGTTCATGCCGAGCCTGTGGGCCAGGGGTGCATAGATCTCGAGGGTCTCGCGGGCCTTCTGGTCCTGCTTCTCCGGCGGCATCCACCGCAGTGTGCGCATGTTGTGCAGGCGATCGGCCAGCTTGATCATGAGCACGCGGATGTCCCGGGCCATCGCGACGACCATCTTGCGGACCGTCTCGGCGGCGGTGGCCTGCCCGTACTTCACCTTGTCAAGCTTGGTCACTCCGTCGACCAGTGCCGCGACTTCGTCGCCGAAGTCCTCCCGCAGCGCATCGAGGCTGTACTCGGTGTCCTCGACGGTGTCATGCAGGAGTGCTGCGACGAGTGTGGGCGTCGTCATGCCGAGGTCGGCAAGGATTGTCGCGACAGCGAGTGGATGAGTGATGTACGGCTCGCCTGAACGCCGTCGCTGATCGCGGTGCAGATATGCGGCGCGCTCGTATGCCTGTTCGATGATCTTGACGTCAGTTTTGGGATGGTAATGGCGAACTGTCCGCAACAGCGGATCGAGTTCGGGGTGCATGCTCTGGCGGCTCGAGCCGCGACGTGGATTGATGCGCGGCAGGAGCGAACGCTTGCTCGTGGCCTCGAATGCAGGCGAGGTCGTGATGGTGAGGGGCACCTCGGTGCCCGTACCGGTTACGACGTCCTCGGCCACGCTTCTCCTCGCGGGTGCAGTGGCGGCTCAGTCTACGGACCCTGGCGACCCTGACGGGCGCTGGGGCGGATCAGATCAATCGAAGTGAGATGACTTCGAGATCGGCGAACCGGTCGCGCCCCCGGAGAACGGGAAGCTCGAGAAGCACCGTGAGCGCCACCACATGCCCGCCGGCCGCACGCAGGAGGCTCACCGCGGCCTCGGCCGTGCCTCCTGTGGCCAGGACATCGTCGATCAACAGGACCCTGTGGCCGGCTCCTATCGCATCGACCTGGACCTCAAGGGTGGCGGTGCCGTACTCGAGATCGTAGGACTGTGAGTGGAGGTCGCCGGGCAGCTTCCCCTGTTTGCGGACGGGAACGAAACCGACACCCAGCCCTACCGCGAGCGGGGCTCCGAGAACGAACCCACGTGCTTCTACCCCAGCTACGAGATCGATATCGGAGATTCCGCGCACGGCGAGCTCGCTGATGATCGCCGCCACCACCGCCGGGATCCCCCGGGGATCGGCCAGAAGAGGTGCGATGTCCCGGAAGATGACCCCGGGCACAGGCCAGTCCGGTACGGAACGGATCCGTTGGTCGAGAAGTGCGCCGAATTCGTCGATCATCGCTTCTTGCGCTGGCTTCGTGGACGACTGCGCTGGGTCTGTGACCGAGCCCCGGTGGAGACCACCGTGGGTGCGCCCAGGTCCGATGCGAGTGGGGAGGACGTTGAATCCTCGCCTGACTCGTCAGTTGCTCCGGGTGATGTCGCACGGGCATTCCCGCTTCGCGCACCCTTGGCATCGCTGCCGCTCCGGCGGGCAGCCACTCGTGTCGCGAGGGCCTTCATGTCGGGACGACGCTCCTGGAGCTGACAGGCGACGGGGGTCGCGATGAAGATCGACGAGTAGGTGCCTGCGGCTGTGCCGATGAACAGCGCGAGAGCGAGGTCCTTGAGGGTGCCGGCGCCAAGTAGACCCACGCCAATGAGCAGAATCGCGGCCACGGGGAGTAGCGCCACTACCGAGGTGTTGATCGAACGCACCACAGTTTGGTTGAGGGCGAGATTCGCTGCTTCGCTGTAGGTCGCGCGGTTACTTGAGGTGATCCCGCGCGTGTTCTCCTTCACCTTGTCGAAAACCACCACGGTGTCGTAGAGAGAGAACCCGAGGATCGTCAGGACTCCGATCACGGTGGCGGGAGTGACCTCGAAGCCGGTGAGCGCGTAGATGCCGATCGTGATGAGCAGATCGTGCACGAGGGCGACGAGCGCAGCCATGGCCAGTCGCCACTCGAAATACACGGTGAGGAAGAGCACCACGGCTATCAGGAACACGATCAGGCCCTGCAGGGCGCGCTTGGTGATCTCCGAACCCCAACTTGGCCCGACGAGCTGAACCCCGATGTCGGACTGGGTAACCCCGAGGTCGCTGGCCAGTTGTGTCTTGATGGCATCGGACTGCTGAAGGGTCAGTGATGGTGTCTGAATGCGGATCTTGTCGGAGCCGACAGATGTGACGATCGGCGCCGAGACCCCCGCGCTCTGCGCGGATGCCCGCGCCTGTTCGACCGTTGCGGTCGAGGACACCACCGTGAACTCAGCCCCGCCCTTGAACTCGATACCGAGGTTGAGGCCGCGACCGAAGAGACCGATGAGTGCCAGCAGCAGGAACACGGCTGACACGGCGTAGAAACGTCGGCGCTTACCGACGAAGTCGAACGAGACTTCACCGCTGTAGAGCCGGTGTGCCAGTGAACTGACCCGGGACATCAGGACTCCTTCGCGGCGCGAGATGCGGCCAATGTCGTTCGCGTGCTGGTGGCTGTACCCAAGGGGGACTTCGCCCCGAGACGATCGGGTGACAGGCCTGTCCAGGCCTTACCGGAGGAGAACCTCGGGTTGCGCATCAGCAACGACACCAGTGGCCTGGTGAACGCGAACGCGACCGCGACGTCGACCAGCGTGGTGAGGCCCAGCGTGAACGCGAAACCACGAACACTGCCTACAGACAGGAAATACAAGATCACCGCGGCGAGGAATGACACGAAGTCGGCGGCCAGGATGGTCTTGCGAGCCCTGATCCAGCCCGCGTCACCCGCAGCCCGCAGATTTCGACCTTCTCTGATCTCGTCGCGAATCCGCTCGAAGTACACGACGAAGGAATCCGCGGTAATCCCAATGGCCACGATGGCTCCGGCCACCCCTGCGAGCGAGAGGGTGAAACCGAGTTGCCGGCCGAGGATGACGAACAATTCGAACGTGATCGCGGCAGCGACCAGCAGTGATGCCACCGCCACGACGCCCAGCGCCCGGTAGTAGATCACCAGGTACACGACTACCAAGAGCAGACCCAAGGCGCCCGCAAGAAGGCCGGCTGTGAGTTGGTCTTGGCCGAGAGTCGGCGAGATGGACTCGACCGAGGAGACTTCGAGCGAGACGGGGAGCGAGCCGTACTTGAGTACGTTCGCCAGCGCCTTCGCCTCGTCGGCGGTGAAAGACCCCGTGATCACGGCACTACCGCCGATGATCGCCTGGCTGACACTGGGTGCCGATTCGACGAGGCCGTCCAGCACGATGCCGAACTGGTTGGCCGGGGGGGACTTCTTTGACAGGTCACCGGTGACCGTCGCGAACTGGGTCGACCCATCAGCGCTGAAGGTCAGGTTGACCTCCCAGCCCCCACCGCTCTGCGAAAGCCCCGCGGCGGCGCTGGAAATCTCGGTGCCCTCGACTGCGGCTGGCTCGAGAAAGTACTTGTAGGCGCCATCCTTCGAGCACGTGACCAGGAACTTCTTGGGGTCGGTCGGGCCACCCTTCGTCGCCCCGGTCTTAGAGCAGTCAAGGGTGATGTAAGCAGCCTGGAGAGCGCCATCGTTGGCGGCCGACTGGATCGGGGGCAGTCCGTTGACGGAACTGACCGGACTCGTCGGCGCCGTAGCGGACGGGCTCGCAGTGGACGTGGGACTCGGCGTGACGGAAGCGCTTGCGGTCGGGGTTGGGCTCCCGGTGGCAGACGGACTCGCGGGCGTCGTCGTGTCGTTGGGACGAAGGCCGCCAGTGATCGCCGCCCCGTTGCCCGTCGCCGAAGGGCTGGCTGGCGGCACGATGTTTGCGCTCGTGGACGGTGACGGGCTCGGTGACGGTGAGGACGACGTTCCCGAGGAGGACGCTGACGGCGTGGGGGTAGGCGTCGGCATCGAGCTACCGAAGCCCTGTGCGAGCACGGGTCGGAAATCGAGTTTCGCGGTGGTGGCCAGCGATTCGAGAATCGCCTCGTTGGTGACCCCGGGGATCGACACGATGATGCTGGCGTTCTGCCCGCTGCCCTGGGTAGTGACCTCGGACTCGGCAACACCGAAGCCATCGACTCGCTGGCGGATGATCTCCACTGCCTGCTTGAGCTGGTCATCGGTGATCGCTCCGCCGGTCTGAGTCCCGGTGGGAGTCAAAATCACGGCCGTGCCGCCGCGGAGATCGAGCCCTAGCTTGGGGGCGTGACTCTCCCCCGGCCAGAACGTCCAGACCGCGAGAGAGGCGATGATCAGACCAAGGATCGCCAGAGTGCGACCTGACCTGGCATGGCGCTGAGTCGGTGCTGCCACCGTGGTGTCTCCTGTGCGTCCGGGGCGTGACGGCGAGCGTCTTACCCAGGAACCCTCGTGCCCGCGGTGTGCGGGACCTGCGATGACGGCCGCAGGGCCGTCGTTGACGTGAGCGAGCCGCGTTCGCCCGCGCGCGACTTCCGAAAGTCCAGAAGCCGTGCGTGAGCATTATGAATGACGCGCGCGCCCTGACGACACTCGCACCACGGCTGAGCCTGGTGCGAGCGAGAGGATCAGACGGACGAGGTCAGCTCGTCCGAGGCGTCCGACGCGGTTTCCGGATCGAGTACGCGACCCACCGCGGCCAGGACGAAACGCACGCGGACGCCGACAGAGATCTCAAGTTCGATCTCATCGCCGTCGACCGCAGTGACGGTCCCGAGCAGGCCCGAGGTGGTGACGATGCGCGAGCCGGGGGCCAACTGAGCCATCGTGGCTCGCTGCTTGGCCTGACGAGCCCGCGAGGGACGCAGAACGAGCAGGTAGAACATCACGACGAGCAGGAGGATCGGAAGGATCTGACCAAGTGTCACGAGCTGTCCTAGGGCTGGGGCCGACTGGCTCGGCGATGCCGGGAGTCTAGAGGGCCCGCACCTCAGCCCCGTGCCCCGCCTCGCCCACGACCTCGGGTGGGTTGTCTAAGTCCGCCCAGGGCGAGTTATCGAGCGCGAACGTGTCCCCCTGCTCGGGAGCTCCTGCGAAAAGAGTGAGTCCGGCACTGTGGGCGGGCGGTCGGAGGCCCAGGTGGCGCCACGCAGCCGGGGTGGCGACGCGACCTCGGGGTGTGCGTGCCAGCAGCCCGGCCCGGACCAGGAATGGCTCGCAGACGGTCTCGACAGTCTCGGGCTCCTCGCCAACGGAAACTGCCAGAGTGGATAGCCCGACTGGGCCTCCCCCGAACCGGCGCAACAGGGAGTCGAGGACGGCCCGATCAAGCCTGTCGAGGCCGATGTCGTCGACCTCATAAAGGGCAAGCGCGGCTCGGGTGATCGCGAGATCGATATTGCCATCGGCCCTGACCTGGGCGAAGTCGCGAACGCGGCGCAGGAGCCGGTTTGCCACACGCGGTGTACCCCGACTTCGCGAGGCAATCTCCGCAGCCGCGTCAGCGGTCAAGGACACCTCGAGCAACCGTGCGCTTCGAACCGCGATCGCCAGCAGATCCGCGGTGTCGTAGAAGTCCATGTGCGCGGTGAATCCAAACCGATCGCGCAGTGGCCCCGGGAGGAGCCCTGCGCGCGTGGTGGCCCCCACGAGGGTGAATGCCGGCAGCTCGAGCGGGATCGCCGTGGCCCCGGGACCCTTGCCCACGATGATGTCGACCCGGAAGTCCTCCATCGCCAGGTAGAGCATCTCTTCGGCAGCGCGCGACATACGGTGGATCTCGTCGAGGAACAGAACCTCTCCCGGGACCAGGCTCGACAGGACTGCCGCGAGATCACCCGCATGCTGCAACGCTGGCCCGCTCGTAACCCGCAGCGGCATCCCCAACTCGGCAGCGATGATCATCGACAGGGTGGTCTTGCCGAGTCCGGGGGGTCCAGCGAGCAGCACGTGGTCAGCGGAGCTGCCGCGCGCCGAGGCAGCCTCGAGGACAAGACCGAGTTGATCCTTGACGCGTTGCTGACCAATGAATGACTCGAGGGTGCGTGGGCGCAGCGCGCCCTCGACGACGATGTCGTCGCCCACAGCCTCGCCGATGATCACTCGGGAGCCGTCATCGTAGGAGAGTTCCTCCGAGTCCTGCTCGTCGCGAGGGGCCCCTGTCATGCGCGGTCCAGGGAGCGAAGGGCGGCGCGGAGCACGGTTGCGACATCCGTATCTGGCTCGAACTGTGTCGCGACAGCTGAGATGGCGGCATCCGCCTCGCGGGTAGACCAGCCCAGACCGACGAGCCCAGCATGGACCTGCCCCTCCCAGCGGTTACCGGACGAAGGGGCCGAGGCGAGGTCTACGACCGAGCCCACCGGTGCCCCGAGACGGTCCTTGAGCTCGAGTACGAGGCGCTGAGCGCCCTTGCGGCCGATGCCGGGCACGCGGATCAGGGCTGCGACGTCCTCACTGGCCACGGCGCGTCGCAAAGCGTCGGGACGGTGCACCGCCAGGAGAGCCTGAGCCACCCGGGGTCCGACACCCGTGACGCTCTGGAGGATGTCAAAGGTGGAGCGCTCATCGTCGTCTGCGAAGCCGAAAAGGGTGAGCGAGTCGGCACGGACGATCAGTGCCGCCGAGAGTGTGGCCGCATGTCCGACGCGCAGCTCGGCGAGTGTGGACGAGGAGCACTGGAGTTCGAAGCCGATGCCTCCGACATCGATGACCGCCGAACCCGCACCCACCGCTGCCACTGACCCGCGCACATAGGAGATCACCTGGGACCGCCCACCGCGACGCGGCGTCCAGGGGCGGGGCGAGCCTGTGCCGCGGTGCGGGGGATGCGCGGGCGGGGGGACGCGGCCGCGGCATCGGCCAGACGCGTGGAGATCTCACCGCGCCAGAGATGGCAGATCGCGAGCGCCAGGGCATCGGTGGCATCGGCGGGACGTGGTGTGTGTGTCAGACCCAAGAGCCGGGTAACCATGGTGGCGACTTGATCCTTATCGGCGCGGCCGTGTCCGGTGACCGAGGCCTTCACCTCGCTGGGGGTGTGCAGGGTGACCGGAATGCCCCTTCTGGCCGCCGCCACCAGGGCGATCGCTCCCGCCTGTGCGGTACCCATCACCGTGCGGAGGTTGTGTTGGCTGAACACGCGCTCGACCGCCATGCAATCAGGAGCCGTTGTCTCGATCGCGGCCTCGATCGCTTGCTCGATCGCCAGCAGTCTCTGCGACAAATCGAGTTCGGCTGGGGTGCGCACCACGTCAACATGGATCAGCGTGAGGCGCCTGCCCGGGGCGCCGTCGACGACACCAATACCGCAACGTGTGAGGCCGGGATCGACGCCGAGCACGCGCATGAGCAGGGCCGCCCTCCGTTGTGCCGAACACGTGTACGGATGTTAACCCAGTCGTCGGGAGTGTGAACGGCGCCACGCCGGGCACCCACACCGCACCGATCAGGCGTCGAGGGCCTCGAGCACCTCGTCCGAGACGTCGAAATTGGCGTAGACGTTCTGCACGTCATCGCTGTCCTCAAGGGCGTCGATAAGCTTGAAGACCTTGCGAGCCCCCTCCTCGTCGAGGTCGACTTGGACACTGGGTAGGAACGAGGAATCGGCCGACTCGTAGTCAATGCCGGCGTCTTGCAGGGCTGTTCTCACGGTCACGAGGTCCGATGCGGCGCATACGACCTCGAAAGACTCCCCGAGATCGTTTACCTCCTCAGCACCGGCGTCGAGAACGGCGTCGAGAACATCGTCCTCGGTGCGGCCACCCTTGGGCACGATGACGACGCCCTTGCGGGTGAACAGGTAGGACACCGACCCAGGGTCGGCCATCGAGCCGCCGTTGCGGGTCATGGCCACCCTCACGTCGGACGCCGCGCGGTTGCGGTTGTCGGTGAGGCACTCGATCAGCACCGCCACCCCGCTCGGGCCGTAGCCCTCGTACATGATCGTGAGGTAGTCGGCGCCGCCCGCCTCAGCGCCGGAACCCCGCTTGAGTGCACGATCGATATTGTCGTTGGGAACCGAGTTCTTCTTCGCCTTGTAGACGGCGTCATAGAGAGTCGGGTTCGCGTCCAGATCATTGCCCCCCGTGCGGGCGGCGACCTCGATGTTCTTGATCAGTTTCGCGAACAACTTGCTGCGCTTGGCGTCGACCACGGCCTTCTTGTGCTTCGTGGTCGCCCACTTGGAGTGGCCGCTCATGCCTGCTCTCTCACCATCTCGACGAAGTACTGATGCACCCGGGTGTCCCCGGTGAGCTCGGGGTGGAACGACGTCGCGAGCAGGTGACCCTGTCGGACGGCCACGATCCTACTGGCGGCGTCGCCGCTTGCGATGGTTCCTAGCACCTGGACGGATTCGCCCGCCTGCTCGACCCACGGAGCTCGGATGAACACTGCATGGATTGGCGTGGGCCCCAAGGCGAGGATCTGGACATCCGCCTCGAATGAGTCAACCTGTCGACCGAACGCGTTTCGACGGACCGTGACGTCGAGACCGCCGATCGTCTGCTGGTCAGGGCGGCCGCCCTCGAGTCGGTCCGCCAGCATGATCATCCCGGCGCAGGACCCGTAGGCCGGCATCCCCTCACCAACACGAGCGCGCAGCGGTTCCATCAGGCCCCAGCGCAGCGCCAGGTTGCTCATCGTCGTGGACTCCCCGCCGGGAACGACGAGGGCGTCAATTCCGTCAAGATCAGCCGGTAAGCGAATGCGACGGGTGGCCACACCGCAACTGGCGAGGGCATTCTCGTGCTCGCGCACATCGCCCTGAAGTGCCAGGACCCCGATGAGCGGGGCCCCCGTCACCAGCCGCGGTCTTCCAGTCGGTGGTGCACCGGGATGTCGGCGACGTTGATGCCGACCATCGCCTCACCAAGGCCACGAGAGACCTTCGCCAGAATGTCCGCGTCCTGGAAGTGGGTCGTCGCCTGGACGATCGCATGTGCCCGCTCCTGCGGATTGCCCGACTTGAAGATGCCGGAGCCGACGAAGACACCATCAGCACCGAGCTGCATCATCATCGCCGCGTCGGCGGGGGTGGCAATGCCGCCGGCCGTGAAGAGAACGACGGGAAGTCGCCCGGCAGCGGCGACCTCGGACACAAGCTCGAACGGTGCCTGGAGCTCCTTGGCCGCGACGTACAGCTCGTCACGCGAGAGAGAGCTGAGTCGGCGGATCTCACCGGAGATAGTCCGCATGTGCTTGGTGGCATTGGAGACGTCGCCAGTGCCAGCCTCACCCTTGGAGCGGATCATCGCCGCACCCTCGGACAGTCGACGAAGGGCCTCACCGAGATTGGTGGCGCCGCACACGAAGGGAACGGTGAACTGCCACTTGTCGATGTGATTGACGTAGTCGGCGGGTGTCAATACCTCTGACTCGTCGATGTAGTCGACTCCGAGGCTCTGCAGGATTTGCGCCTCGACGAAGTGCCCGATGCGAGCCTTCGCCATGACGGGGATCGACACGGCCTCGATGATCTTGTCGATCATGTCGGGGTCGCTCATGCGCGACACCCCACCCTGGGCTCGGATATCAGCCGGTACCCGCTCGAGCGCCATGACAGCGACAGCTCCCGCGTCCTCGGCGATCCTGGCCTGGTCGGAGTTGACGACGTCCATGATCACGCCGCCCTTGAGCATCTCGGCCATACCGCGCTTGACGCGCGCGGTGCCGACCGCAGGAGCGAGGGTAGAAGGCGAGCCGGAACGGCTGGACTCGGGCGTGGAAGGCATCGACGACCTCAGGGCAGAAGCGGGAGTGGGAACGATCCGGCCTCGAACGACCGAACGAGACCACGATACCGGTAGCAGAGCGCATTGACCCCCGGGGAAGGCCTCGGCCTTGAGGGGCACGCGGCCTGGGAACCTCAGACCAGTTTGGCCGGCGTGGTCTTGTTGATCAGCACCACCCAGATCTGGCCCGGCGCGAAGTTCACGATCTTTCCATCCGCCCCGGTGTACGTGGTGCCCACGGTGAGCGTGGGCCGATTCCACGTGACCGGCCAGGCCTGCCCATCGCGCAGAATCCAGCCTGTGCCCTTGCCGATGGTTTCCTCTTTCGGAGTCAGACCGCCGAACTTGTCGCCGTAGCCCGACGCATGCTGGTCGACATACTCGATCACGACGGTAGCGGCGTGTTGTGTGCCTCCCTCGGCCGCGCGCGCACGCTTGCCGTTGAGCCAGACGTCATAGTTGGTACCCGCGGCATTCCAGAGGAACTGCACCAAGGACGAGGGGTACTTCACGGTCGCGGTGGTGATCTTCTTGCCACCCAACGGTGCCTGAACCGAGAACAGGTAGCCGATGTCACGCGCCGGTGACGCGTCGGGGGCACGTGCGAGCAGGTTGGTCGCGTATCCCATGAAGTTGTAGGGAGCCCGACGCGCCTTATCGCGGAAATAGCCCTGAGGCCCTTGGTCACCTGACACATCGAAGAGAGATGCAGAGGCGAGAACCGGGCGCAGTTTGGCCTGTGCGCCGGAGTACGAAAACGCGGGACGACCGAACTGACCGAGCAGGTCGATGTCGGAGATGCGGGCGCTGCGGATCGGACCGACAACCTTCGGAATCTCGGTGGAGAAGACGGCCGCGAGTCGAGTGAGGCCAAATTCGACTTCCTCCACGAACACGATGTCGGCCGCCTGCAAGCCCACATGAGGCTGGGCATTGGGCGTGTTGTCGAACTTGACCACGAGCACGGGCTTTCCAGCGCCGCCCGCGCGTCCCGAGAACGGCGAGGCGCCCGCTGCAGTGTTGCTGGGCGACGGGGTCGGGGCGGCGACTGAGGCGCTCGTGGACACTGTCGCCGACGTTTGCGTGGAGACCGGATCTCCCTGAGCGCAGCCGGCCAACAGACCCGCGGCGGCGAGGGCCGCGAGCGAGATGACAGTCGCGTTACCGACACGGTGGTACTGATTTTGCACGAAGATTCCTCGCCTCGAGGCCCCCGTCGTGAGGGCCAGCCTCAGGGTAAACGCGTCGAGGTCAGATCGTGGACAAGCCCGCGGGAGGCGTGTCGTCGAAATCTGACGTGGTGGGAATCGGTGTGTGACCAGCGAGGCGGAACCACCTCACGACCCGCTTGCGGCGCAGCTGCAAGGTGCTGCGCACCACGTCGTTGTGAAACCTTCTGGCCAGCCCTACACGACGACAGCCCACAGCGAGTTCGTCGAGCAATTGGTTGGCCAGCGCGAGGTCAGGTCCGGCGCTCGCTCGCACCTCATCGGCATCCTCACGGGTTGCCAGAACCGCCCCGATGGCGCGGGTCAATTCGCTCTCGACGACGGATCGGCGTGATTCGTCGTCGGGATCAGCCGCGAGCGCACCTTGTGCCGCCTCAGCAAGGACCAGGGAAGCGGCCGGATCGAGGAGCCCGGATGAAGCCAGCTCCTGAGCGGCAGCCCCGCGGCGCAGCAGCTGCGCGTCCAGTGCCGCGAACGTGGTCTCGAGCCGATGGTGAAGTCGGTCGAGACGGCCCGCCGTCGAGGACAGGTAGACGCCGATGCCGCCCACAAGGACGGCGACGACGAGAACTTGGGTGAACCAATCCATCGCTAATCGTTCCTGTCATCTCGATCACCACGGGAGAGCCGGCCGACCAACTGCCCGCGGAAGTCCTCCGATACCTTCTCACCGCTTACGGTGACCGCCTCGTAAACCTCGAGGACATGCCGGGCGACGATCTCCCAGTCGAACTCGCGCGCACGAGAAACCCCGTCTCGCGAGAGTCGGGCCCTTTCGGAGGTGTCATCGAGCAGGGCGATCGCCGCACGGGCGAGATCCTGAGGGTCCTCATTCGAGAACAAAGCACCCACGCGACCATCGTCGAGGACACTACGGAAAGCCTCGATATCACTTGCCAGCACCGGTGTTCCGCTCGCCATCGCCTCGAGGAGCACGATCCCGAAACTCTCGCCGCCAGTGTTGGGCGCCACGTAGATGTCGGCGGAAACAAACGCTCGCCGCTTCACCTCCTCGCTCACCAGCCCCAGGAAATCCACTCGGGCGACAATGTCGGCAGGAAGGCTTGAGCGGAACTCCTCGATGTCACCCGGACCGGCCACAAGGAGACGGACGCCAGGATGGGCCTTGGCGATGGTGGGAAGGGCTTCGAGGAGAACCGATAAGCCCTTGCGCGACTCGTCGATGCGACCGATGAAGAACAGTGCGCCGCCCTCCCCCGGCCAACCAGGCAACGGTTCCACACCGCCGAAAGCCGAGCAGTCGACCCCATTCGGGATCAATACGGCGTCGCCGCCCATGTGTTCGACGAGGGTTTGGCGCGCCGCCTCGCTTACCGCGATGCGCGCGGACACCTTCTCGAGTGCCGTCTGCACGATGGAGTACATCGCTGCGAGCGCGCGAGACCTCTCCATGGACGAATGCCACGTCGCCACAATCGGTCCACGCGCGGACCAGCACGACAAAATGGAGACGCTCGGGGATGCCGGCTCGTGTACGTGGAGCACGTCGAAGTCACCCTCTCGCAGCCACCGGCGCACGCGCCTAGTCGACACCGGGCCAAAGGTCACCTTCGCCTTCGAGCCGTTGTACGAGACCGATACTGGACGACCAGATGACACCACGAAGTGCTGGAGATCTGCCTCGTCGTCGCACGGGGCAAGGACGCTCACCTGGTGTCCGAGCCGTTCGAGCGCCACGGCGAGATCCCGCACGTGAACCTGGACGCCGCCCGGTGCCGACCAGTCGTAGGGGCACACGATCCCAATCTTCATGGGACGGCCACCTGCGAGGGCACACGGCTCACGGTCATCGTGTCGCCGTCCTGACTGGATCGAGGTCCTGCACCCAGAGCCGCTGAAGCATGTGCCAATCCGAGGGATGTTCCGCGATCCCAGCTGCGAAGACATCTGCCACAAGTTGAGTGGAGCGGAAGATGCGACGTGAACGCTCCCCTGCCACGGGAATCTCGATGGGCGCGTGAAAACGCACCCAATTGACCCCCTCGCGTAGAAAAAGCGTCGCGGGCAGCAGCACCGCGCCTGTATCGACCGCCAGAGCCGAAGGGCCAGCCGGGAACTTCGCCCGCGACCCGAAGAAATCAACGGGCACCCCCGAATTACCGAGGTCGCGATCGCCGAGAAGTGCCACGAGAGCACCCTCGCGTAGCCGGTCGGCCAAGTATGGGAACGGTGGATCGCCTCCCGTGAGTGGGATCACGTCCATCCCCAGACCACGACGGAAAGCCAGAAACTTCTCGTAAAGGTCCTCTGGCTCCAACCGCTCGGCCACAGTGACCACCGGCGAATGCTTGAGTGTGGCCCACGCACCCGCGTGGTCCCAGTTGCCCATGTGGGGCAGCACGACCACGACTCCTCGTCCGGTCGCGAGAGCGTCCGCGAGATTGTGGTCGTCGATAACCCGAATTGACTCGACTATTCGTGCCCGGCTCCACCCAGGGAGCCGGAAGGCCTCACACCAATAGCGAAAGTAAGAACGCATCCCGGCACGCACCAGAAGTCGCAGATCAGCCTCGCTCAGATCCGGCCCTACGACGCGTCGTAGGTTGGACTCCAGACGAAGTACCTGCCCGCCGCGACGCGCGAGCATGGCGTCAGCGACACGATCGAAGAGCCCGTATGCGGCACGCTCTGGCATCCGTCGGACGGCCGCCCAGCCGATGCCGAAACCGACATTGGAGAGCACCTCGCCGATCGTGCTCACGTCGGATCCGTGCCGAGGCCCGGTCGCATCTGGCGTCGGACATGCATCACGCGTTGAAAGACCGTGAACCAGGTGAGCACCGCAAGGACCCAGAGAGCCGCCGGCAAGAGGTAGGGAATTCCGAGACCATAAAGCCCGGCGGCCACCAGGGCGATCAGGATCCGCTCCGGTCGCTCTGCGACCCCGACATTGCACTCGACCCCGAGACTTCCGGCGCGTGCCTTTGCGTAGGAGACCACCCCCCCACCGACCAGACAGGCGAGCGCAACCCAGGCGGTTCGAATATCGCCCGCGTGCGTCAAACCAAGGATCATCGCACCGAAGATGGCCCCATCGGCGACGCGATCGAGGGTGGAGTCGAGGAATGCGCCCCACGGACCGGAGCGTCCAGACAGCCTGGCCATCGTTCCGTCGATAAGGTCACTCACGACGAAGATCGTGATCACCAGCGCACCCATGAACCACGACTCGCGCGGGAAGAACACGAGAGCAGCAGCACAGGTACCGAGCGTGCCGACGAAAGTCACGGCGTCCGGCGATATGTGCAACCGCAGCAACCCACGCGCGACCGGCTCGACGACCACGGACACGGCACGGCGCACGGAGGTGTTGTTCAGCATGACGGCACGAGCCTAACGGCGGCTGCTTCACGGAAGCGGTTGCCTCGCGGGATCCGCGGGTGAAAGGTGAACAACACGATCCATGAGTACTGCAGGAGGCGACCGAGATGGCCGAGAAGAACAGCCCGGGCGCCGGGGTAGGCGGGCCCGCGCCTGTCAGCCCCGACAAGATCCGCAATGTCGTCCTGGTAGGGCCGTCGGGGTCGGGGAAGACCACGCTGGTTGAACACCTTCTCGTCCAAGCCGGAACCGTGGCCCGGGCGGGCCACGTCGAGGAGGGCACGACGATCTCTGATTTCGACGAGGCAGAGGTGCGGCAGCACAGATCCGTCGGACTCACGCTCGCGCCACTCGAGTTTGCTGGGGTCAAGGTCAACCTCATCGATACCCCGGGCTACGCCGACTTCGTGGGAGACCTACGCGCAGGTTTGCGTGCCGCGGACGCTGCACTGTTCGTGATCTCGGCGGTCGAGGGTGTTGACGTGGCCACGCAACTGCTCTGGGAGGAGTGCGCTGCAGTCGGGATGCCTCGGGCCGTCGTGATCACCAAGCTGGACAAGGAACGGGCCGACTTCGACGACGTTGTCGCGATCTGTCAGCGCGTGTTCGGCGAGGGCGTGCTACCCCTGCACCTTCCGATGCACCGCGATAACGGCTCGGTCGGGGGTCTGATCGGACTGCTATCCCAGCAGGTAGTCGACTACACCTCGGGCGAGCGTGTAACCAAGGCGCCCGACGTCGAACACGTGCCGCTGATCGACACTGCCCGCGGCTACCTCATCGAGGGAATCATCGCCGAGAGCGAGGACGAGACCCTCATGGAACGCTATCTCGCGGGAGAGGAGATCGACCTCACTGTGCTGCTGGCCGATCTCGAGACCGCAGTAGCGCGAGGTTCCTTCTACCCCGTCGTCGGAACCGCCACGACCCCAATCGCGACGGGCATGTATGAGGTTCTCGAACTCATCATTAGTGGATTTCCGTCACCGAACGAGCATGCCTTGCCGATGGTGACTGCGCCCGATGGCACACCAACCAATCCCCTGGTCTGCGACATCGATGGGCCGCTCTGCGCTGAGGTGATCAAGACCACGTCCGACCCGTACGTCGGTCGCGTGTCCCTTGTGCGCGTCTTCAGCGGTACCTTGCGCCCGGACGTGATCGTCCACGTCTCGGGACACTTCGCCGTCGATCGAGGGCACGAGGACCACGATGTCGATGAACGCGTGGGAACTCTGTCATCCCCGCTGGGGAAAACGCAGCGCCTCGTCACTGCGGGAATCGCAGGCGACATCGTGGCGGTCGCAAGACTTGGCCGGGCCGAGACCGGTGACACGATCTCCGACAAATCACACCCTCTGCTGATCGAGCCGTGGCTGATGCCCGATCCGCTGCTTCCCGTCGCGATCGTCGCGCACTCCAAGCCAGACGAGGACAAACTCGCACAGGGATTGGGCCGTCTGGTCGCGGAAGACCCGACCATGCGTCTCGAACGCAATCCCGAGACGAACCAGCTCGTGCTGTGGTGCATGGGCGAGGCGCATGTCGACGTCGTCCTGGACCGTCTCCGCAACAGGTACGGCGTCGCTGTGGACTCCGTCCCGCTCCGCGTTTCGTTGCGCGAGACCTTCACAGTCGTCAGCAAAGGCCATGGGCGCCTGGTCAAGCAGTCAGGTGGCCACGGCCAGTTCGCAGTCTGCGATATCGAGGTCGAGCCGCTGCCGGCCGGAACTGGATTCGAGTTCGTGGACAAGGTGGTGGGCGGGTCGGTCCCGCGCCAGTTCGTCGCAAGTATCGAGAAGGGTGTGCGTGGCCAGATGGACCACGGAGTCGCTCTCGGGTATCCGTTGGTCGACATCCGCGTCACGCTTGTCGATGGCAAGTCGCACTCTGTTGACTCCTCAGACATGGCGTTCGCGACCGCTGGCGGGCTGGCACTCAAGGACGCGGCAGCCTCCGGCTCCATCGCGTTGCTCGAACCCGTCGATCAGATCCTTGTCCTGGTCGCGGACGAATACGTGGGCGCGGTGATGGGCGATCTCTCGATCCGTCGAGGGCGCGTCTTAGGCAGTGAACCCGTTGGCACAGGCCGCACGCAGATCAAGGCGGATGTCCCCCAGTTGGAGCTCACCCGCTACGCCGTCGAATTGCGCTCGTTATCCCATGGCACCGCCACCTTCACCCGTAGCTACACCGGCCACGAACCGATGCCCCCCCAAGTAGCCAAGAAACTCGCCGCCACCCCCCACGGCCGCTAACCCCCCAATCTCGTGGTGAATGTGCCCTGAGCGGCC
This sequence comes from Actinomycetota bacterium, assembly GCA_009697815.1. Taxonomy (GTDB): domain Bacteria; phylum Actinomycetota; class Actinomycetes; order S36-B12; family CAIYMF01; genus Longivirga. The sequence continues at coordinate 4,511 of WLRQ01000007.1, read as the reverse complement.
TTAGAGGCCGCTGAGTTTCCCCATTGGGGACGAATTCGGCCTCGGATAGTGGCCTCGGGGGCTGCGCTGTCGAGAGGCTGAGGGCCAGGAAGGTTCCACTGCTGAACTCTTGCCAGGCTTGTTCAATGGGGAAGTTCAAGGGCCTCTAGGGCCGCCCAGGGCACATTGACCACAAAATGGGGGGGTTAGAGGTGGCAGGCGGGGGTGCCGCCGGGGAGGGCGTGGCGGTTGGCGGCCACTGCCCAATAAATGCCTGCGGCAATCCACGAGGTAGGCGGCACAAGTGCCAGGACGCCGCACACGATCCAGAGCGCCCCGGATGCTCTCAGGCGCAGCCGAGATCGGGTCGCGGCCCTGGGGTGTGCGTCGGCAGGAGGAGTTGAGTCGCGATCGACCGCGCTCGCCCGGAGTGACCGCCCGCCTGAGCGCATCATCGAACCGACGGCCCGCGCGCCCGACTCGCGCGAGGTCGCTGCCATGGAGGTGTCCGAAATCCATTGGAGGCGGGAATGGCATTCGGATTCCGTCAATCCCAGGAGTTCGAGTTTGGCGCGCTGGTAGGGCAGGGCAACAAAGGCGTGGGGGAACGCCCGCACGAACCAACCCACGCTCGACGTGCAGAACGCGCAATCGCCATCGAAGAGCAGGAGTGGTCCGCTGGCCATCACCCTGCCTCTCCCTTCCATTCATAGCTCATCAAGCAGCGAGAACCCCTCCTAGTGACACAGCGCAGGGGGGATCACGCCCCTTCGGGCCAGGCAGACACCAGAAGATCGCGCGTGGACTCGAGCAACTGGGGCATCGTGCGCGTACCCCCGATCACGGGCATGAAGTTGGTGTCTCCAGACCAGCGGGGAACGATGTGCTGATGGAGGTGCCCGGCAATGCCGGCGCCAGCGATCGCGCCCTGGTTCAGCCCAATGTTGAATCCCTGAGCACCAGACACGTCGCGAAGTGCCGCCATGGAGCGTTGGGTGTACGCACCCAACTCGGCGACCTCCTCCTCAGTGAGATCGGTGTAGTCGGGGACATGCCGGAACGGACACACCATCAGGTGGCCGGCGTTGTAGGGGTAGAGGTTCAGCACGACGTACACGGACTCACCTCGTGCCACCACGAGGCTGTCAGCGCCTGCAAGCGTGGGTGCCCGACAGAACGGACACTCGTCACCGGGACGTTCATGGGTTGGCTTGTTCTCGCCGCGGATATAGGCCATGCGATGTGGGGTCCAGAGACGGTCCCATGCATCTGATCCGGACGGCGCGAACTCAGACTTGGACACGACGCACCACCGAGTCGACAACCTCAGCGATCGCCTCAGCGATGGGTACGCCGTTCTTCTGAGTACCGTCTCGATAGCGGAAGGACACTGCCCCGTTCGCGACGTCTTCGTCTCCCGCGATCAGCATGTAGGGCACCTTCTGTTTCTGGGCGTTGCGGATCTTCTTCTGCATGCGATCGTCGGACGAATCGACCTCGATCCGAATACCCGCTGCGCGCAACTCGCGAGCCACATCCTGCAGGTAGTCAACGTGGCCATCCGTGATCGGGATACCCACCACCTGCACCGGCGCCAGCCAGGTCGGGAACGCGCCTGCGTAGTGCTCCAGCAGGACGGCGAAGAACCGCTCGATTGATCCAAAGAGAGCGCGGTGGATCATGACGGGCCGCTGTCGGGTGCCGTCTGCCGCGGTGTACTCAAGCTCGAATCTCTCGGGCAGGTTGAAGTCGACCTGGATAGTCGACATCTGCCAAGTGCGCCCGATGGCGTCCTTCGCCTGGACGGAGATCTTGGGGCCGTAGAAGGCTGCGCCTCCTGGGTCCATCACCAGCCCTAGACCCTGACGTTCGGCAGCCGCCCGTAGCGTCTCGGTCGCGCGATCCCAGTCGTCGTCAGAACCGACGAACTTGACTGGATCCTTAGTCGAAAGCTCGAGATAGAAGTCGTCGAGGCCGTAATCGCGCAGCAGATCGAGCACGAAGGTCAACAGTGAATCGAGTTCACCAGGCATCTGATCGACGGTGCAATAGATGTGAGCATCGTCTTGGGTGAAGCCTCGCGCCCGTGTGAGGCCGTGCACGACGCCTGACTTCTCATAGCGGTAGACCGTTCCGAACTCGAACAGGCGCAATGGCAACTCACGGTAGGAGCGACCTCGCGCCGAGAAGATGAGGTTGTGCATGGGGCAGTTCATGGGCTTCATGTAGTACTTCTGGCCGGCCCGCTTCAGTGCACCCGTCGCGTCGTACTCCGCGTCGAGCTCCATGGGCGGATACATACCCTCGGAGTACCAGTCGAGGTGACCGGAAATCTCGTAGAGCGTGCCCTTGGTCAGATGTGGTGTGTTGACGAATTCATATCCCGCCCGCTCATGCTGTTGACGGGAGTAGTCCTCCATGGCGCGACGGACCACCCCACCCTTCGGGTGAAACACCGCGAGCCCTGAGCCGATCTCGTCGGGGAAACTGAACAGGTCGAGCTCGGTGCCGAGGCGACGATGGTCGCGCTTCTCGGCCTCTTCGAGGAATGCAAGGTGCGCCTTGAGCGCATCCCGGCTCTCCCAGGCGGTGCCGTAGATCCGCTGCAACATCGGGTTCTTCTCGCTTCCGCGCCAGTAGGCCGCCGCGGATCTCATCAACTTGAATGCGGGGATCACCCTGGTCGTTGGCACATGCGGACCCCGGCAGAGATCGCACCAGGAACGCTCACCCGTCTTGCTATCGAGGTTGTCGTAGATCGTGAGCTCGGCGCCACCCACTTCCATGATGTCGCCAAGTTCGTCGGCCGATGCCCCGCCCTTGAGGCCGATGAGTTCGAGCTTGTAAGGCTGGTCGGCGAGCTCGGCGCGCGCCTCGTCCTCGCTCACAACACGACGGGAGAAGCGCTGCCCTGATTTGACGATTTCCTGCATGCGCTTCTCGATGGATGCGAGATCGTCAGGGGTGAATGGGCGGGCCACATCGAAGTCGTAGTAGAAACCATCGCGAATGGGCGGGCCGATTCCGAGCTTTGCCTCCGGGAAGAGCTGCTGCACGGCCTGGGCTAGGACGTGTGCTGTCGAGTGCCGCAGCACTGAGCGCCCGTCTTCTGAGTCAACGGCAACGGGCTCGAGGGTGTCACCCTGGGCCACCACGTACGAGAGGTCCTTGAGTTCGCCAGAGACACGGGCCACCACGACGCTGCGATCCGGGAAGAGTTCGGCTGCCGTGGAGCCGTCTGGAACCGACCTCTCCTCGAGGTTCCCGTCTTGGTCACGGACGGTGATCTGAGGCACGGCGTTCTCCTGGTGCTCGATGGAACGACCGTCACGAGGGGTCGGCCCTGATGGGGACCGGCGGGTACGAAGCGCCGGGCTCTGGAGGTCCGAGCCTACCCGCGCCGCGCCATCGCGAGGTGCGGGAGCCGATCTGGCATCTGGGCACACCACGGTCGCCGCCTGGCAGCGATCGAGGAGCGGGATGCCCAAGGTCACCCAAGGACTGATGTGGCGGCGAGGCGATACACGCCCTCGGGGCAAGCCCGTGAGGCACGTCGTGGAAGACGATGAGCGGCCTGATCCCACACCGCGACGAACACATCTGACGGGGGCGACACCGGGAAAGTAGACAAGAAACGCCGAAAGCCCCTGTGATACAGGGGCTTTCGCTTGTGGGCGATACTGGTTTCGAACCAGTGACCTCTTCGGTGTGAACGAAGCGCGCTACCCCTGCGCCAATCGCCCGGTGCTGGTGAACCCTACCAAATGCGAGCCTGTCCGCATCACCCGCACCGCGTTCAGCCTGGTCGGGGCCTTACTGAACTCTCGGGGCTGAGCACGCGCACCTGGGAAGTCAGCTGACAGCGTCACGGGTCAGGATCGTCCGCGGCGCGGGCCAGGAACATCGCCGCGAGGTCGGTTGCGACCGGTCCGACTGGCAACTCACGCGAATCCACCTTGTGAACGGGGTGAACATCTCGGGTCGAGGAAGATAAGAACACCTCATCGGCGCTGAAGAGCACCTCATAGGGCAGGTCGGTCTCGGAGATCCCCCCGAAGTCTCGCGACCACTCGATCAGCAATTCGCGTGTGACGCCTGCGAGGCAGCCAGAATCGAGTGACGGGGTGAGGACCTCCCCCGCGACCACCACGAAGATGTTGCTGCCGGTTCCCTCGCTGAGACGACCGCGTGTGTCCGCCAGCAACGCCTCAGACGCCCCGCGGCGCTGCGCCGATGCGAGGGCGATGGCGTTCTCGGCGTAGGAGGTCGACTTGAGCCCCACCAGTGCAGAGCGTTCATTGCGCACCCACGGCACGGTCGCCACTGCTGTGCTCTGCGGCCACCTCTGGGTAGGCGTCAGAGTGACGATCAGAGTCGGCGGACCGTCGCCCCGCTCGCTGCCCAGGGGGCCGCTGCCCGAGGTGACCGTGACACGCAACCGCGCCCGGCTCGCTTCCATGCCGGACCGGGAAATAACAGCTGCCACGGCGGCACGTACCGATGAAGGGTCGGGGCCGGCGAAACCCATGCCG
>WLRQ01000069.1 GCA_009697815.1 Actinomycetota bacterium | reverse complement strand
CCGTGCGCGAAGCACGTGACGGTGATCGCTACCTCGTCTGCAGCGATGGCCTGTGCGGCTTCGTATCCGATGACCGCATCCATGAACTCCTGCTTCTCACCGATCCCACCGCCGCGGTCACGGGCTTGGTCGACGCGGCGCTGGAAGCTGGCGCACCAGACAATGTCACCTGCGTGGTGGCGGACGTCGTCGCGGCCGATGAGGCGCGCGAGGGCGACAGGCCCGTGGTCGTCGGGGCAGCGGGTGAGGCCCGCAACCGCGATCGGTTGCCCACACTGTTGTTCCCGGCCGACCGTCAGCCCGACACCCGTGCGGCGACGGTCGTGAAGGTCTCCACGAACTCGAGCACAGGTGACAACGCCGTCGATGCCATCGCTCGGGTCTACCACGAGGAGCAGAGGTCGAGACGTCAACGGCCCCGGATCCGGATCCGCACGATCAGCGCGATCGTGGCCGTGGTCCTCGTCGTGGGAGCGATCGCTGGCGGCACCTACGCGTGGACGCGTCAGCAGTATTTCGTGGGCGCCGAGGGCGGCTACGTCGTCATCTTCCAAGGCGTGCCAGGCAATCTCGGCGTCATCTCACTCCATGGTCTCGCCGAGCACACCGCCGTGACCGTCGACTCCCTGCCCGACTTCGAGGCGATGCAGGTCGAGGCGGGTGTTGCCACCGAATCGCTCGCGGCCGCGCAGCAGGTCGTGCAACGGCTCGGTGAGCGTGCGGCGCAGTGCATGACGACGCCGAGCACTCCCGGCTGCCCCGACCCTGCCGACCCACTAGTCTCCGCGTCACCTGAGCCTGTGACACAGAGCCCCTCGAGCTCACCGTGAGCTCATCATGGGGTGCGGCAACCGCGGGGGCGGTTTCGCGTTATCGCCAGCCCTCCCGGCGTTGGACGGAAGCCGGCCTACTGGCATTCGCGTTCCTGGCAGGCTCCGCGGCGTACGTCCAGGTCGATCTCGCGGTGCTCGGACACATCGCCCCGGACACTGTGCCGGTGCTCTGTGCGATCGCCGCGCTCGTTCTCATCGCTCACATCTCCATACGTATTCTGGCGCCTTTCGCCGACGCGATCCTGGTGCCCACCGTGGTCGCGCTCAATGTCCTCGGTCTGGCCATGATCCACCGGCTCGATCTCGCCGAACTCCAACGCGCAGCACGCATTGGCGGCACCGCCCCCCCGCCCGACGTGTATAGCCAGCTCACCTGGACCGCGTTCGGAATCGTCCTGTTCGTGGCCGTCCTCTTCGTGGTTCGCGACCACCGCATGCTCCAGCGCTACACCTACACCGCGATGCTGGCGGGCCTCGCGTTGCTCCTCCTTCCGCTGGCCCCGCTCCTCGGCGCGACCGTCAACGGCGCCACCCTGTGGGTGCGACTGGGCACGCTGTCGTTCCAGCCCGGCGAGCTCGCAAAGATCCTCCTGACTATCTTCTTTGCCGGCTACCTCACGGTGACACGCGACTCCCTCGCCCTCGTGCGCACGAAAGTCCTCGGCGTCGAGTTTCCCCGCGGACGCGACCTCGGCCCACTGCTCGTGGCATGGCTCGTCTCTCTGGCCGTCCTCGTCTTTGAGCGCGACCTCGGCACGTCACTGCTGTTCTTTGGCCTGTTCGTCACCCTTCTCTATGTCGCCACACAGCGCCGCAGTTGGCTCGTCCTCGGCGCCGTCCTGTTCGGCTCTGGGGCGGTGCTCGCATTCCTCGCCTTCGGCCACGTTCGCCTGCGAGTCGACGTGTGGCTGCACCCCTTCGCAGACGAGGCCGACACGAGTTACCAGATTGCGCAATCGCTCTACGGATTCGCGAGCGGCGGAATGTTCGGGTCCGGCCTCGGCCAGGGCTACCCACAACTCGTCCCCTACGCCAAGAGCGATTTCATCATCGCCGCCTTCGGCGAGGAACTCGGCCTGATCGGCCTATTCGCCATGCTCACGCTCTACATGATCGTGATTCAGCGGGGCCTTCGCACCGCGCTGGCATGTCGGGACGTCTTCGGCTCGCTCCTCGCGGCTGGTCTGTCGATCGTGCTGGCACTCCAGGTGTTCGTCGTCGTCGGAGGGGTGACCCGGCTGATCCCGCTGACCGGACTCACCACTCCCTTCCTCGCCCAGGGTGGATCGTCACTCGTCGCCAACTGGATCGCCATCGGGCTGCTGATCCGCATCAGTGATACGGCACGAAAGCCGGACAGCGAGGCAGTCAGACTCGAGGACGCACCCACCACGGTGACGCGACGGTGACGCGGTCACTGCGGCGGCTCTCCTTCGTGATGGCAGCCCTGATGATCGCCCTGCTCGCCAACCTCACTTACCTCCAGTTCTTCGCCGCAACACAACTCCGGGGACAGGCGGGCAATAGCCGCACGTTGCTCGAGGAGTACTCCAGAGCACGTGGGCCGATCCTGCTGGCCTCGACCCCCATTGCATCCTCGATCTCCACGGCCGATCAGCTGAAGTACCTGCGGCAATATGCGCGCGGCCCGATGTACGCACCCGCCACCGGTTTCTACTCGGTGGTGTACGGGGCCACCGGCATCGAGCGGGCCGAGAATGCGGTGCTCTCCGGCTCAGACGATCGGTTCTTCGTCGACCGAGTGCAACAGCTGTTCGCCAACCGCGGGATTTCTGGCGGTGCGGTGCGGCTCACCCTCAACCCAGCGGCACAGAAGGCTGCTTACGACGCCCTCGCCGGCCGAACCGGCGCCGTCGTGGCCATCGATCCTTCGACAGGGGCGATCCTGGCAATGGTGTCCTCGCCGTCGTTCGATCCGAACCTGCTCAGCAGTCATGACCCGGGGCTGATTCGCTCGACGTACGACTCCTACCTCGCAGATCCAGATCAGCCCATGCTCAATCGGCCACTCGCCATGACGCTGCCGCCCGGATCGACATTCAAACTCGTCACTGCCGCAGCCGCCCTGGAGTCCGGGCGCTACACCCCCTTCACGATCGTCCCCGGCCCTGCATCACTGGATCTGCCCACAAGTTCGCGCGTGCTCAACAACTGGTCGGGTGCAGCGTGCGGGCCCGACGGCAAGACCACCTTCGAGAACGCTCTCGCGATCTCGTGCAACACCGCATTCGCCTCAATCGGTCTAGACCTTGGCGCCGATGCCCTGCGAGCCCAGGCGGAGAAGTTCGGATTCAACACCTCCTTCGACGTCCCGTTGCATGCGGCCGCGAGCAGGTTTCCCTCGAATCTGGATCTGCCGCAAACCGCGATGAGTGCCATCGGCCAGTTTGACGTGAGCGCCACCGCGCTCCAGATGGCGATGGTTGCGGCCGCGATCGCCAACAATGGGGAGGTGATGTGGCCCTATCTCATTGCCCAGACCCTCTCCCCCGGCCTGGGAGTTCTCCAGACGGCAGAACCGTCTGCCTTCTCCCAAGCCATGTCGCCCGCCAACGCCGCCATCCTTCTGGGCATGATGGTCACTGTCGTCGAACAGGGCACCGGGTCGAACGCACGAATTCCTGGGGTCCGGGTCGGTGGTAAAACAGGAACTGCACAGACTGCGCCCGGCCAACCTCCGCACGCCTGGTTCGTCGGAGTCGCACCCGCCGACCGCGCGGGCGGCGCGCAGATCGCTGTCGCCGTGGTCCTGCAGAACGGCGGGGGCGCCGCCGAAGTCAGCGGTAACAAGCTCGCGGCACCTATCGCGAGAGCAGTGATGGAAGCGGTGCTGCGGTGAGGATGCCGAAGCACGCAACGTCGGGCAGTTGCCCGACGCAGGAGGAGGAACGGTGAGCGAGGACATCCGTCGCCTTGGCGAGCGCTACGAGCTCGGCGAGGTCATCGGCCGCGGAGGTATGGCTGAGGTGTTCGAGGGCCGTGACCTCAGGTTGGGCCGTCGCGTCGCGGTGAAGATCCTGCGTCCTGATCTGGCACGCGATCCCAGCTTCCAGGCGCGTTTCCGACGCGAGGCCCAAAGTGCCGCATCCCTCAACCACCCCAATGTGGTGGCAATCTATGACACTGGCCAGGACATCCTGGGCGATGGTCATGGCGGCGGGCCGGGCACCGTCGTGCCGTACATCGTCATGGAGTACGTCGACGGCATGACTCTCCGACAGCTTCTCGCGAGCGGCCGCCGGCTGCTCCCCGAGCGGGCCCTCGAGATCACCAACGGCACCCTCGCTGCGCTGGACTACAGCCACCGGCATGGGATCGTCCACCGCGACATCAAGCCTGCCAACGTGATGTTGACGCGCGGTGGCGACGTCAAGGTCATGGACTTCGGTATTGCGCGGGCCCTCGCCGATTCGGGCCAGACGATGACCCAGCAGTCCGCGGTGCTGGGCACCGCGCACTACCTCTCACCTGAGCAGGCACGTGGCGAGATCGTCGACTCGCGCAGCGACATCTACTCAACCGGCTGCCTCGTCTACGAACTGCTCACCGGAAGACCCCCCTTCACCGGCGAGTCCCCGGTGTCGATCGCCTACCAGCACGTCAGCGAGCCACCCGTTCCGCCGTCGCAGCTCAACCCATCGATCAGCAGTGAGATCGACACCATCGTGCTCACCGCTCTGGCCAAGAATCCTGAAGATCGCTACCAGAGCGCGATCGAGATGCGGGCCGATGTCGAACGCGCGATCGCGGGCAACCCGATCAGAGCCACCGCACCCGCCGTCGGTCGCGACACCGAGGTGCTCGCACCTGTCGGGGCAGGCATCGACCCAGCTTCCTACCGGCAACCCTCAATCCGCTCGACCCCCCGCAGCCCTGCCTTCTGGGTACTTCTGACTCTCGGAGTAGTCATCGTGGGCGTCGGCACCCTGCTGGTCGGGCGGGTGATCTTCGGATCGCCCGCCGTGGAGCGGGTCGTGACCCCGAACCTCTCGGGTTTGACGGTCTCCGAAGCCCAGCTGGCACTGGGCAACCAAGGCCTCGTCTTGGGCCAGCAGACCCCGCAGTCATCGGCGGATCGCCCGAAGGACACGATCATCGGTCAGTTGCCACAGCCGGGTGAGCAGATCGAAAAGGGGCAGAAGGTCGACGTCACGGTCTCGCTCGGTAAGGACCAGGCGCTCGTACCCTCACTCGTGGGCCTGACATCGTCGGACGCAGCGAGGGCAGCCCTGGTCGCGGCCAATCTGACGCTCGGCAAGGTCTCCACCGTCGACTCCGACCAGCCCTCGGGGGCCGTGGTGGATCAGGGAACCCCGCCGAACACAACAGTGGACGCCTCGACTCCGATCGACATCTCGGTGTCGAGCGGCCGAGGCCCCGTTCCCAGCGTGGTGGGTGAGAGTGAAGCGCAGGCCCGGAGTGACCTGATCAATGCAGGGTTCGAGCCCAATGTGGTCCGGCAGGAGGACATCACCGTGCCGGTGGGGCAGGTCCTCGCACAGTCGCCGAAGGCCGGGATAAGTGCGGTGAAGGGAACGCTCGTGACCATCACGGTGGCGAGTGCGCCTCCGACACCCACACCGACACCCACACCCACACCCACGCCCACACCGACACCCACACCGACACCGACACCCAAGCCGACACCGACACCGACACCCACACCGACCTGACCGGCAATGCGCGGGGCGCGGCGGTCGGGCATTGAGGTCCGCCCGCCGCCCGGTCCGGGCGGGTGGTCAGCGTCCCACGACGGGGGCGAGTCCCTCACTGCGAGCGAGGGCATCGGGGTCTCCGCATGCGGTGAGCCAGTTCGCGAGCATGTGGTGACCTCCCTGGGTGAGGACACTTTCGGGGTGGAACTGAACGCCCTCGACGGCAAGTGACCTATGCCGTACGGCCATGATCACTCCTGAGGCGGTCTGCGCGCTGACCTCCAACTCAGGCGGGACGGTCGCTGGATCGATGGCAAGTGAGTGGTATCGCGTCGCCGTCAGCGGGTTGGCCAGTCCGGTGAACACTCCGCGGCCATCGTGCTCAACCAGGCTGGTCTTGCCGTGGAGCAGTTCGGGTGCGCGACCAACCGTCGCACCGAACGCCTCGCCGATCACCTGGTGGCCTAGGCACACACCAAAAATGGGGATCACTCCCGCGAGCTCATGCACCATCTGCATGCAGACTCCCGCGTTGGCCGGGGTTCCCGGACCCGGGGAGAGCAGCACACCCGCATAGCCCTTGGCGTCGTGGGGAGCGACCTCGTCATTGCGCCGCACATCGACCTCGGCGCCTAGCTGGGCGAGGTACTGGACGAGATTGAAGACAAAGGAGTCGTAGTTATCGACAACGAGAATCCGCGTGGTCACGACCACATCATCGCCTACGGCACGTGGGCTGCTGGCCATGAGCACCCTCCCGGCCACACACGGCCAACTGGCGACTGCGTCTCAGCTCAGGCTCGGAGCTGGCGTCGGCGTCACCACGTAGATGGGCTCATCCACCGTCACATCGTTGAACGGCAACTTGGGTTCGAGCCAGGGGAAGACGACGACGAACAGAATGGCGATCACGACCCCCAGCGCGGCGAGAGTAGCGAGAAGCTTCCCCGGCCAACGGCCGGGGAGGGTGCGCCAGAACCAGGCGTACACGCGATGTCCTCACAGTCGGTTGCGGACGAGGGGCGGGAGCTGAGCACGTACTGAAGGGTCGAGCGTCGAGCTAGCAGGCGCACTCAGGTGGTCACGCTAACCCCGGGGGGCGGACCCTGTGACGCTGATCTTGTGGCAACGAGCTCGCCCCACCACGCCCAGCGTCCGGTAGAGCCGTATCGGGGGGTGCAGGTGGTCATGGTGAGCAGGCGCTTCTTGGGAACGGCCCCCACCTGACCCGGTACCGGATCGATGACCCAGACATCCAGTGGACTCAGATTGGGATTGTCCTCGCGCAGCGTGTAGACGTACCAGGTGTCGCGGGTCTGGACGAAGACCTTGTCGCCCACCCGCAGATCGTCGATATGGGCGAACGGTTCGTTGTGCGTGGAGCGGTGCGCGGCGATCGCGAAATTGCCGATCGCTCCGACCATGGCCGTGGTGCGGTAGTGCCCGGCGCCCTGGGCCAGGATCGCCTTGCTGGTGCCCTCGAGGATGGGGAGCCCCCACACCTTGTCGCGCATACGCGGGATGTAGAGCAGCGCGAACCCTGAGCCGTAGTCAGGCTGGGCAAACCCCTGAGGCTCGGACCCCGGGTCCGACGTGTTCGCGGGATCTGGGCCAGGAATTGGCCGTGCCCAATCAGCCAGGATCTGCGAGCGAACCGTAGCGATGGTGCGAGCACTCTCAACGTTCGTCCACCACAAGTCGTAGACGCACAGCAGCAGCAGGAGAACACCCAAGGTCATGAGCAACTGGCCAAAGCCCCGCGCGATCAGGCGCAACACGTCCCCGGGGTACTCCTGGTCGGGCACCGCGCTCGAGGGGTCGGACTTGCCGCTCACGTCGACATGCTCCCTGTTCATCATGATGGGCTCACCGGGCGCGCGTGAACCGGTGCCAGTGACCCAGTGTAAGCCGGGATCATCACAGACTTCTCAACGCGAACGAGGTAGCCGAGTCCAAAGACGTTCACGTACTCACGGTAGATGGTCACCTGCGGATCGTCATCAAGCGAACGGGTCAATTTCTCCGAGTCGCCCACGGCGATGACGGTGAACGGCGGCGAATAGACCCGGCCCTGCAAGAGCAGCGTGTTACCGACACAACGAACCGCCGAGGTGGCGACGATCCTTTGGTCCATGACCTGCACCGCCGTTGCCCCTCCCCTCCACAGGGCATTCACCACGGCCTGCACATCCTGCTGGTGAACGACAAGATCATCTACCGTGGGATTTCCCGGGCCGCCCCGTGCACTCTTAGGGGCATCGTCGAGCACAACACGTAACCCCGGACCAGCCACCGCCCCGAGCCCAGCCGGCATCACCAACTCTCCACTGAGTCGCTGGGATGCGGCCAGAGCAGTTCCGGTTCCACCCACCGCGATCAGGTCAGCCACCTCTCGTTGGAGCGCCTCCACGACCGCCTCCTGCTCGGCCACACGTTGGGCGGCCCTTGCCGCAAGATCACGTGTCTGGACCGCACGGCCCCCTCGGAGGTCCGTGCCCTGCGCGGTGTGCGAACTGGCCGCGAAGAGCACCCCCGCAAGCATGAAGACAAGTGCCGCCACCAGGGATGCGCCGCGGCGATGGAGCCCACGGGGGCGTCGCGAGGGCGCAGCGGGCCCCGGCGGGGGAAGCGCCGACGGGCCGATCGCCTCCTGCGCTGCCCCCATGTTGTCCATGCTCGGTACGCTAGGGCAGTCGGGCGATTCCGGCAGCAGTCACCCGGTGATCAGTCACCGAACATCCACGCGGTGCTCACACCGCGAGTGCCCCGAGGGAGACCACCATGCCCGAGTCCCCGGTTCGCCGTAAGAAGAGCTTCACACCGCCCCCGACCGCACCGAAGGCAGCCGTCTTCGGGTCGGCTTCCTGGTGGGCCCCGGCGATGGTCGCCTTCTTCGTCCTGGGCCTGCTCTGGATCGTCGTGTACTACATCGCCGGCGCGGACCTTCCCGTGATGAAGACCCTCGGCTGGTGGAATGTCGTGGTCGGCTTCGGTCTGATCGGGGTTGGCTTCGGGATGTCGACGCGCTGGCGCTGACCTCCCACCTGGCCCACCTGGCCCACCTGGGCATTCCTGTGGTCAGTGTTACTCAAGTGACACACCTCATAGGGGCGTCCACAGTGTCCACAGCCAGCCTGGGGACATCCGGCTGACTAGTTACACGGTTGTGATTCATCCCCAGGTGTGGACGGGTCTGTGGATAAGCGCCTTCCGCCCCCATGATCACCCTGTGGGTAACGAGAGCCGAACGAGAGCCTGCCCCGTTGTCTATCGCGCCCCTGCGGCCCGAGGATCAGGCATATTGACCCGTATCCACGCCCACGGAGACCAGGTCGCGCGTCACTGCCGCATCTCTGGTCACGATCAGAACGACCAAGACGACAAGGACAACCACAGTCCCGAGGACCTGCAGCGGTATCCGACCGCGGGCCGGTGCGTACGCCATGATCGCGCCCACGACCGCTCCGGTGAGGAGACCGCCGAGGTGGGCCCGCCAGTCCGTGCTCGGGATCACGAATCCCAGCACCACGTTGATCGCAATCAGCCCTACGACCTGCGAGATGTCCGTACGCAGCGCCTTGCCCACCACGACGTAGGCGCCCATGAGCCCAAAGACTGCTCCGCTCGCACCCACGGACACCCCGTTGGGGGAGCTGAACCAGAACGAGGCAACGGATCCGCCGAGACCGGCGACGAGGTACAGGGCGGCAAACCTCACGTGCCCCAGGATGTTCTCCAATTGGGGGCCGAGCATCCACAGCACCAACATGTTGAACCCGATATGAAGCAGGCTGACGTGCAAGAACATCGCGGTGACCAACCGGTAGTACTCATCCAAGCCGGCCACCCCCACCGGCCACAGCCCCCAGTCCTCCACGACTGGCTGGGTGCCCGCCATGAATTCCCAGGCGAACGCGACCACGCAGAGCCCCACGAGTACGAAAGTGACGTAGGGCCGAGTCGGCACACGAGCCCCGAGCCTGCTCCGCTTGGGGCGGACGGACGCACGGCCCTCGGCCACACATTCGGGGCACTGGAAGCCCACCGAGGCGTTGGTCATGCAGTCAGGGCAGATCGGCCTGACACAGCGATTGCAGGCGATGTAGGTCTCTCGGTCGGGGTGCCGATAACAGACCGGCACCCCGCGTCCCACTACACCGGAGGTGTCAGGCGTCGACACTCTCGACCGAGACTCGTTCGATGACGACGTCGGCCTTGGGCCTGTCCTGCGCGCCTGTGGGCACCGCGCCGATCGCGTCGACCACCGCGCGGCTCTCCGCGTCAGCGACCTCACCGAAGATCGTGTGCTTGAAGTTCAGCCAGGTCGTCGGAGCGAGAGTGATGAAGAACTGCGAACCGTTCGTGGCCGGGCCCGAGTTCGCCATGGCGAGCAGGTAGGGACGGTCGAAGGTGAGCTCGGGGTGGAACTCGTCGGCGAACTTGTAGCCCGGGCCACCGGTACCGGTGCCGAGCGGATCTCCGCCCTGAATCATGAAGCCGGAAATGATGCGGTGGAACACGGTGCCGTCGTACAGGGGCGTGTTCTTGACCGCGCGGGTCCGGGGATCGGTCCATTCGCGTGACCCGTCAGCAAGGGTGACGAAGTTCGTCACGGTCTTGGGAGACTGGTCGGCGAAGAGCTCGATGCGGATGTCGCCGTGGTTGGTGTGGAGAGTCGCGTATGTCGTCACGCGGGCATCCTCCCACGCCGTCCACCGCGGCGCCCGCCCGGTGTCGATCAGGTGGGTACGTTGAAGTTCGCGTACGTCGCAATCTGCCAGCGCGCACCGGTCCAGTGGAATCCCGTGAGCCGAGCGGCCTCTCCCTTGTGGAAGGGCTTGCCGTTGATGATCTCGTCGACCTCCACCGACCAGCGAACGGTCAAGCTGTCACCGTCCTGAATCCCGACCATCTCCGGCCCCAAAGTGAAGGTGCCCACCTTGGGCGGATTCAGGAGGTACTGATCACGGTTGCTCGTGGAACCGTCTGCACGCTGGATCAGGAAATTCGGCGCAAGGAAACCGGCGATCTCGGCCTTGTCGCCGCGCTGAAGGGCGGTGAGCCACGCAGTCACGAGCGCCGTGGCCTCGCGGCTCGGGTCGGCAAGCTGGGGAGCCGAACTCCTGCTGCCGGTCGTGGAACTCGCTGAGCAGGCCGCCGATCCCAGAGCCAGTGTGCCCACGAGAGCCACGACCACGGCGACACGACGCAGAACGCCGCGTGAGAAGCGGATGCTGTCCATGGACGAAAGTCTTCCACATGGACTCGGCGAGGCAGGCTCGGCGTGGTCGGACAGTCTGTGGAGGCTAGGGGACTCGAACCCCTGACTTCTGCCTTGCAAAGGCAGCGCTCTACCAGCTGAGCTAAGCCCCCGGTGGTGGCCCCGAAGGGCCGGTCACGCGGCTATCTGAGATCGGGCGCCGACGTGGCCTCGGTCCAGAGGTCTTGTTCGGCCGTGGTGGCCGCCACTTGTCGATAGATGAAGTACCCGGTCGCGGCGAGCGCGGCGAGCAACAGCAACTTCTTCATGGTCTCTGCCTCCCGGGGGTGTGGCGGTGGTGGGCCTAGGAGGACTTGAACCTCCGACCTCTTCCTTATCAGGGAAGCGCTCTAACCGTCTGAGCTATAGGCCCTCATGTGCTGCCGCAGAAGGCTACCCCAGGCGTGGCAGGCCACCCAAACTGCGGGCCAAACCTCGGGCATCGCGATCACCGCGCCGTCGGTTCAGGAGTCCTCAGACAACGTGACCTCGAGACCCCCGGTCAATCCGACCGAGAGGTTGTAGAGGAACGCAAACAAGGTGGAGAGCGCGGAGGCGAGCACGATCTCGACCGCGGCCAACACGAGGGAAACCCCCATGACGCGGCTGAAACCCACGAGGGCGAGGAAGTCGAACGAGGTGGTCGCCGAACCGGCGACATCGTCGACGGTTCGTCCGATCGCGGCAAACACGCCGGTGACATCGAGGGTCCACCACAAGAGAGCGAGCGCGATCAGCGAGACGATCGCCACCGAGAGAGAGAGCATGAACGAGGTCTTCATCACCGACCAGGGGTCGAGCCGGGTGACCATGAGTCGAGCCCGCCGCGGCCCAGTGGAGCGCGTTATTGCGGTCGCTTTCGGCTGTGCCGCAACGGCTGCGACCCGTGGGTCGGGGGCTGGTGGGCGAACAGTGGGCCAGTCATCCATCTCGTTCGGAGAATCCGGCTGCGGCCGCCGAACAGCCTTCTCGCCCGCTACACCGATCTTCTCGCCCACACCGGTACCACGGCCGGGGGCCGAGCCGGGGGCCGAGTCGGGGGCCGGCTGCTTGGTGGGACGCGCCTCCTTCACGACAGCGGCGTCCCTGACCGGAGCGGCGGGTCGGGCCGGGGCCTCGTCGGGCGCCTGGATCGGCGGGCGAGCCGGGGGTCGCTG
>WLRQ01000068.1 GCA_009697815.1 Actinomycetota bacterium | reverse complement strand
CGGGCGGTCACGCCGACCTCAGGAATCGACCAAGCACCCGGGTGCCGAATGTGAGGGCATCGACGGGCACTCGCTCGTCGACCCCATGGAACAGCGACCCGAAGTCGAGTGCCGGCGGCAGCCGGAGCGGGGCGAACCCATAGCATCGGATCCCCAACGTGCTGAAGGACTTCGCATCGGTTCCGCCAGAGAGCATGTAGGGAACGGTGACCGCCTGCGGGTCCTCGCAGCGAAGGGCGGCCGCCATGAGGTCGATCGAGGGGCCGTCGAACGTGGTTTCGACCGCGACGTCGTGGTTGATGAACTCACGAGTGACCTTGTCGCCAAGGATCTCGTCGATCGCTGCGAACATCTCTTCCTCATGACCGGGCAAGAACCGGGCGTCAACGTGCGCGTGGGCCTCGCCCGGGATGACATTGACCTTGTAGCCCGCGGAGAGCATCGTCGGATTGACGGTATTGGTGAGAGTAGCGCCCACTATGCGGGCCAGCGAACCGAGCTTGGTCAAAGTGCCCTCGATATCGTGCGGGTCGAACTCCGCGCCCGTGGCCTCGGAGAGCACGTCAAGATACTCGCGCACAGCCGAGGTCATGCGCACGGGGAACTTCATCTGGCCCAGGCGAGCCACCGCATCACAGAGCACGGTGACGGCATTGTCGTCATTGAGCATGGAGCCGTGGCCAGCCATGCCGTTCGCCGTCAAGCGCATCCACGCGATGCCCTTCTCGGCCGTCTGGATCAGATAGAGGCGCAAATCGTCGTGGATTGTCATCGAGAACCCGCCGACCTCGCCCACGGCCTCCGTGACCCCCTCGAAGAGGTCGAGCCGGTTCTGGACGAGCCACCGCGCACCCACGTGGCCGCCGGCCTCCTCGTCGGGCAGGTACATCACGACGATGTCGCGATCGGGCTGCACACCGGCGCGGGCCCACGAGCGAACGGTCGCCAGAGTCATGGCGTCCATGTCCTTCATATCGACCGCACCGCGGCCCCAGAGCATGGGCATACCGAGGTCGTCGTCGATCTCCGCGGCGAATGGGGGGTGGGTCCAGTCGGATGCTCTGACCGGCACGGCATCGAGGTGGCCGTGCACGAGTAGAGCGCCGCGCGTCCGATCCCGACCGGGGATGCGCACGACCACACCCTCACGACGCGCCTGGCCACAGGTGAACCGCTCCGGATCGAGGCCCACCTCACGCAGGCGCCCCTCGACGTACTCCGCGGCCTCGGCCTCGCCGGGCCCGGTGCCGTCGCCGTAGTTGCTGGTGTCGATCCGGATGAGGTCAGAGGCGAGCTCGACGACTTCGGCCTCGGCGTCGGGGAGCGGCTCGAGGAACACGGAGGAGGTGGTCGGGGTCACCTCGCCATCGTCCACTACGACCGGTTTCGTGGTGAGCCACGACTCGCTGTATGCTCCACGGGTTGCAACGCGCCGAACTAGTTGGTGTGCGGCACGTGTCCGAGTGGCGGAATTGGCAGACGCGCTAGCTTGAGGTGCTAGTGCCCGAAAGGGCTTGAGGGTTCAACTCCCTTCTCGGACACCATCGCAACAGCCCCCCACCTGGGATTTCCCGGGTGGGGGGCTGTTGCCGTTGCGGGCTCCGGCCGGCGATGCGAGCACCCTCGGCTCAGAGCAGCTCGAAGATCTCGTACCGAGGCCCGGTGGGGGTCGAATGACCCATCCCGAAGGCCACGATGTCGTTGAGCCACAGCAGATCCGGGGCCGCTGTCTCGAATGCGACGGCGGTTCGGAAGTACATCTCATTGGTCGAGACGGCCTCACGACGTAGCAGCCTCTCGGCAACCTCCGAAGACGTCTTAAGGCGCCCGGTGTAGGTCATGTAGATGCCGTCGCCCGATTCGGTGCGCAGGATCGCCCGCACGTCGAGGTGGGTGACCCCATCCGGACCCTTCCTGAGCCAATCCCCCCCACCGGGCATAACCGTGCCGGAGAGCCGCTCACCGGTGAATGTGCCGGAGGCGATGATCCCCGCGCGACGGAAGTACCCCATGGGCACATCACCGACCACTTGCGGGGAGGTCTGGAACTCGACCACGAACAGGGGCGTGAATTCGATCTCGGTCACTGCGGGTTCCTCGCTGTCGATGGACGGGGGCAATCGCGGTTGGGTCTTGTGGCGTGTTGAGCGCTCTCAGGTCCTCGCGTCCAGGAACGACAGCAGCGCCGAAATGAAGGCGTCGTTGTCGTCGCCGGCCACCATGTGCCCGGCACCGGCAACCATCGCGATCTCCACATCGGCCACGGCCTCGGCGAGTTCGTCGGCCCCCGCATCGCCGACCACATCGGACGCCGCGCCGCGCAGCAGCAGAACGGGAACCTTCACCCGTCGGGCGCACGCCACCAGCTCATCGCCGCTCACCCCGGGCCTTGGCTCCTCCTTCGTGGGATGCCAGAGGATCTTGGGATCCCAGTGCCAGTGCCAGCGACCGTCCTCGCGACGGCGCACGTTCTTCTTCAGCCCCTCGATATTGCGGGTTCGCTCGCGCCCCTTGTACTCGGCGATGGCATCACCCACCTCCTCGAGCGAGGCGAAGCCTCCCGGGTGCTTCTGCATGAAGGTACGGATCCGGTCGACGCCCTCGGGCTCGGGACGAGGCACGATGTCGACGAGCACAAGTGCCCTCACGGGCGCATCGCTCTCACCGGACAGCATGAGTGCGGTGATCCCGCCCAGAGAGGCCCCGACGAGCACCACGTCCCCACCGAGCTCCGCGCAGATTCCGCGGACATCCGCCACATAGGAGGCGATGTCGTAGCTGCCGTCGGGGCTCCAGTCGCTGTCGCCGTGCCCACGGAGGTCGATACTCGTGCACGTCCAGCCGGCCTCCGCCAAGGCGTGCGCACCAGCGCCCCACGCGTGACGGGTCTGGCCACCGCCGTGCATCAGCAGGATCTCACCGCGATCACCGGTGCCAACGAGTCGCTCACCCCTGATCGTCACGGCCGAAGCCAAACCGGCCTGCGAGGAGAACTCGAGTTCAGTGCCGACCAGCACGTGGGCCTTGCGATCGCGCTCGGTCATGAGGTGGCCTTCCACTCGAGGGGCACGGGGGATAACCGGCCAACCTCCCCGATCAGCGGAATGCGGTGATGACCTCGAGGCCAAAGCGCCGAATCGCGGTCAGTGTCTCCTCGTTCGACACATAGGCCGGGCCATACCCCGCGTCCGGCGTGCGAAGTCGGAAGTTGAGGTAGTCGGGGGCCAACTTGGTCTGGATCTGACCAATGCGGTCGATCCACGACTCAGGCGTGCCGAAGTGCCACTGGCGTGTCTCGAAATCGCTGATGGCGCGCTCGGCCTCGTCGGCCCGGGCGATATCACCCTCGGGATCGATCTCGGCTTCGAAACCGTGATCGCCGTAGAACCGCGCCTCTCGCAGCCAGCGGGTGGCATGACGAGCACGCATCTCGACCGGGTCATCGCCGATCCAGCCGTCCTGGTCGATGATGACTGTCCAGTCAGGCTTGTTCAGCGCTGCTGCGCGCTCGCGCATCGAGGTGATCCACGGGCCGCCCTCATCCCAGTCGGGCTGGGTCCACAGAACCCAGCCCTCGTAGTCGAGCGCACGGTCCAACGGCACTCCCGGGCTGTGTGAACCGATCCAGATCGGGGGCCGCGGGCGCTGGTAGGTGCGCGGGGTGAGATGAACCTCGTCGAAGTCGTAGAACTCACCGTGGTAGGAGAAGGTCTCTCCGCTGAAAGCCTTGAGCAGCACCGCCATCGCCTCTTCGAAGCGCTTACCACGACGCTCCCACGGCACACCAAAGGTTTGGTGGTAGCCCGCGTGGTAGCCGACACCGACCCCGAATCGGAAACGTCCGCGCGAGAGGTTGTCGACCATCGCGACCTGCTCGGCGAGGTGCATCGGGTTGTACAGCGTGGGCATCAGGATCGTCGTGCAGATCTCGATACGGCTCGTTCGCGCAGCAATCGCGGCGGCCGCGATCAGTGGCGACGGCACGAAGGTCTCGCCCCGCCCGTGACGCTCGGGAAGGAAGATCGCGTCGAAACCGAGTTCCTCGGCGAGCACTGCCTCGTTGACTACCTGCTCAAATGCGTCCGCTGCCTCATCTGGGCTCGGCGCTGCTTGGTCGTAGACGCCGAAGTGGGTATCCGGGCTGTACGCGAACTTCATCGGGGCTCCCGTTGCTCACACATGATCGATATGACACCAGTGGTCACAATATTGCGGGTGTCAACCTTCCGGTAGGTTGTTTCTCCGCTTCGGTGAGGCGCCGTGCGCTCAGACGTCCCACCAGAGCGTCGCGGTCTCGCGAGCCGGAGGTGGGCCGGCCGCCGCCATCGCGGCAGCGATTTCCGGCTCACGCCCTGGCTCAAGGCACAGCCGAATCCGCATGAACCTCGCCTGCTCCTCGGCCGACGTCTTCGACGTGGCGCTGAACGACTCGTCGATCCAGGTGTGCATCGAGGCGTCAATGCCCGCCTCGCGCGCAACGTGGAGCAGGTCCTCGGCAGTGGGGCCAACTGGCCGCTGCAGATCCCAGAACTGACGCCACAGAGGCGCCATGGACGACAGCGGATGGGTCGTGGGGATCTCCACCACGACGCGTCGTCTCGCATGAGCGGTGAGCGCTGCAAGGAAGGGAACGACATCGGCAACGTTGTAGGCGACGTGATGGCACACGACGACGTCGGCCATGGGCGTCCGCGGCGAAGATTCAGGCCAGTCTCCCAGCACTTCCTCATGGGAAGCGCCGCGGTCAACTGCAGCAGCGGCGAAGTGTTCAAGCATCCCCGCCTGATGATCCACACCGATGACGTGCGCAGCGGGTGGCACGAGGGCCATCGCAGCTCGCCCTCCCCCGCACCCGATGTCGAGGACGCTCTCGCCCGCGCGCAGACATTCTCGCGCGCGCATATGTGACGGAGAGTCCGAGATGGCCCTATCGACCGTGAACATCGCGACCGGATGGATCCACGGGGATTCAGGCGCCTGGGCCAGGATCTCGGGCGGAATCGCCCAGGCCGCGAGGTCCTCCCGCCACCGCTGTGCTGCCGTCGTCATGTGCGCCACCGTAGTCTCGAGGCGCATACACACGCGACCTGCTCGGCATCGGCTCCGTGGACATCAGCCCCGTGCGCGCTGCGTCAGGTCGATGCGTTCCTGAGCAGCGTCGGAGGCGGTAAGCGCCGCTCGGTTCGTTCGGGCGAAGGCAGGCAGTGGACGGTCAATCAGCCGAACCATGAACTGGCCGTGGGGAGTACGGGATCTGACGGCGTATTGGCCGCATACGCACACGAGCCATCGCGGGTCCTCGTGTGCGAAGAATCCGTGCTCATGTTCGAACTCGAGATAGGGAACCGTTGAGTCGTCGAGGCGCGTGCGCTCCGCCGGATTCCTCAACATGCCATCGCCAAGCTCATCCGGGCCCGCGCCATGGCTTCCGTAGCCAGCAGGAGACCTTCACCTTGCACACCGGCATGTGCCAACTGGTAACGACACAGAGCGACTGCGGCCATCACCCGCCCCGGGGGCGAGTCGCCGAACTCCTTGACCAGGCGATCGGTCAGCAGCGCCAGTTCATTACGTGTGCGTCGTGCTTGATCTGCCGTCATGTCAATGGCCCCCACCACATCTCGACTTGCTCCGAGAATTCCATTCAGTGCCTCGCGCCCCCCCGGGCTACAAGATCTATCTGAGGATCAGGTGCACCCCGGGACCGACCGGAATCGCTGGCCGAGGGTGCAGTTATGAGTGCAACAGGTTCACCTGCGGAATGCAAGGGATATTGCAAGAACGGGAGGGAAACTCGGAATTGCGCAAGACTTGTTTTCCATGGAGACATCGATCCAGGGCATGCCACCGCGGGGTAGTCGGCCCGACACCTTTGGGTGCCCGCGAGGCTTGTGGGCGATCGTCCTGACAGCCGCCTCGGCAGGGATTGTTCTCACCACGATCCAGATCCTCGAGAAGCTCGCGATCGTGAAGAACCCGGGCACTGTCCTCATCTGCGACGTGAATGCCACGATGTCGTGCTCTGAAGTTCTCACCGCATGGCAGTCATCGGTGCTCGGCCCGCCCAATGCCCTGATCGGAGCCGTCATGTTCGCGGTTCTGGGCTCGGCCGCCTTGGCAGGCGTGCTCCGGACTCGCCCCACCCGCGGGTACCTGCTCACGATCTGGGGCCTCGCACTCTTCTTCCTACTCTTCGCCACGTGGTTCATGTACGAGACGGCGTTCGACATCGGAAGGCTCTGCCTGTGGTGCACGGGGATCACCACTTCGATTGTCGTGATCTGTGCATCCACGACACGGATAGTCGCGCGTGAGGGCGCACTCGACGACACCCTGGCGGGGCGCTCGCTCCGCACCGCCGTGCGTACGGGTGTCGATCTGATCTTCTGGGCGGGTTGGTGGCTCGCGATCGCCGCCATGCTGTGGTCCGGGCTGACCCGGTGAGTGTAGCGACGGCCTGCCCCGACACGCGGCCGATTTCCCCTGGTTCATCACCCACGTAGCGACGCTCTACGCTCACCCTCGTGACCGGAGCACTTTCCCAGCGCCTCCGGGCGACAACTCACATGTCAACGCAAGCGTGGTTGATCTTCGTTGCGCTCTCGCTGGTCTGGGGTGTGCCGTACCTGTTCATCAAGATCGCGGTCACCGAGGTCGAACCCATGCCCCTCACTGGGATCCGAACCCTCATGGCAGCACTCATCCTTCTGCCGTTCGCCCTGCGCTCCGGCTCGTTGCGTGCGGCACTTCGCGCCTGGCCCTGGGTGGTCGCCTTCGCCCTTATCGAGATTGCTCTGCCGTGGGCTCTGCTGGCCCACTCCGAGGAACGAATTTCCAGTGGATTCGCCGCCGTGATGATCGCCACCGTGCCGATCGTGGGGAGCCTGATCTCCTGGATTGAAGGCGATCGACACGCACTGACACGTGTGCGCGTCGTGGGTCTCGTGACAGGGGTGGTCGGTGTGGCGATCCTGGTGGGCATCGACTCGCTCGCCGGTCACATCGACCTGATCAGCCTCCTCGAACTGGTGATCATTGCGGTGTGTTCTGCGGTGGGGCCGATGATGGCCGATCGCAAACTGCACGGGATCCGACCGCTCGGGGTCATCACGCTGACGTTCGTCTTCGTCTCGATCCTCACAATGCCCTGGACCGTGGCGGGGCTAAGGCTTGGTCTGCCCTCGGGCAAAGTTCTGGTCGCCATCGCGGTGCTGGCACTGATCAGCACGGTGGCCTTGACCCTGTTCCTCACATTGATCGCCAAGGCGGGTCCGGTACGAGCCACGGTCGTGACCTTCGTGAATCCGGGTGTGGCCGTGATCCTCGGGATCATCGTCCTCTCCGAACCGCTGACGCTGGGCACCATCATCGGATTTCCCCTCGTCATCCTGGGCTCATACCTGACAACGCGACCCCACCCCGGTGCAGTGCCCGATCCACACTCCGCCGTGGTCTAACGATCGGCATCGGAACCGGCCACAGCGCGACCAGGTCACAGCGCAACCCGGGCGCCACGAGAAGATGTGCTCTATGAGCGCGACACTGCAGGCCAAAGGAGTTGCCGCTGGCCACGGTGATCGCGACCTGTTCACCGGTCTCGACCTCGTGGTGGCACCCGGCGATGTCATCGGCCTCGTCGGGCCCAACGGCGCCGGAAAGACCACGCTGCTGCGAATCCTGGCCGGCGCACGGGTCCCCGATGCGGGGTCGGTGACGGTCTCGCCGACTGCCGCACACATCGGTTACCTGACCCAGGAACCCGACCGACGCGAAGGCGAGACCATACGCGAACACCTCGCGCGGCGCACCGGCGTCGACGCAGCCAATCGCGACCTCGACATCCAGTCGCAGGCGCTGGCCGACGCAGTGCCGGGCTCGGACGACACCTACTCCGAGGCACTCGAGGCCTGGCTCGCACTCGGTGCCGCCGACTTCGACGAGCGGCTGGCGATCGTGGTGCACGACATCGGTCTGGGGGTCGATCTCGACGCCGAGATGACCTCCCTCTCGGGGGGGCAGGCGGCTCGAGTTGGGCTGGCCGCACTTGTGCTCTCGCGCTATGACATTTACCTACTCGACGAGCCGACCAACGATCTCGATACCGAGGGCCTGGACCTTCTCGAAGACTTCGTGCACGGGCTCGACGCGCCCGTCGTGGTTGTCAGCCACGATCGCGAGTTCCTCTCACGCACCGTCACCACGGTGGTCGAGATCGATCGCAGCCTGCAGCGGATCACGACCTACGGAGGTGGCTACGAGGCCTACCTCGACGAGCGATCGGTCGCCCGAAGACAAGCTCGTCTGGCCTACGACGAGTATGCGAATCGACGTTCCGAGCTCGAGACCCGCGCGCGCACGCAGCGGGCTTGGATGGAGAAGGGCGTCAAGAACGCCCGACGCAAGAACAAGGACAACGACAAGGTCGGGCGCAAGTTCCGCGCCGAGGCAACCGAAAAGCAAGCGGCAAAGGCTCGACAGACCGATCGGCTCATCGAGCGCCTCGACGTCGTGAACGAGCCGCGCAAGGAATGGCAGTTGCAGTTCGAGATCGCCGCCGCCCCTCGCTCTGGCGACGTTGTCGCTGTGGCGCGCGCGGCAACCGTCGAGCGCGGCACCTTCTCACTTGGACCCGTCGACGTTCAGTTGAACCTGCGCGACCGGGTCGCGGTCACCGGCCCTAACGGCGCCGGAAAATCAACCCTGCTCGCACTTCTGCTCGGACGCATCGTGCCCGGCTCTGGCGCCGTAAGCCTGGGCTCCGGCGTCGTTGTCGGTGAGGTTGACCAAGCGCGGGCCGCGTTCGAGGGTGACGAGCCACTGGCCGATGCCTTCTCCCGACAAGTGCCCGAATGGCCCACGGCAGACGTCCGCACCCTGCTCGCCAAGTTCGGCCTCGGCGTCCATCACGTAGGTCGCCCAGCCTCATCACTCTCACCCGGCGAACGCACCCGCGCTGCCTTGGCACTCCTCCAGGCCAGCGGCGTGAACCTGCTCGTGCTCGATGAGCCGACCAACCACCTCGATCTGCCCGCGATCGAACAACTCGAGGAAGCGCTCGAGAGCTTTGACGGCACTGTTCTGCTCGTCACGCACGACCGTCGCATGCTCGACACCGTGCAGCTCACCCGTCGTTGGCATGTCGAGGACGGCGGCGTGATCGAGATCGCCGCCGACTGACCGTGCCCCACGGTGGCGCGAGCGGATTGTTCTTACCCCGCTCAGTCGATGTGATGTTTCGTAGCGGGCACATGCTTCGGCCTACTCGGTCTTGAGGTACGTGGCTCGGGGTGGCTGGTGGTGTTCGTCGCCATGGTCGACGGTCTTATGGGGACCGCGCTCGGACTCTTCGTCAGCGCATTCGCCAAGACCGAGTTCCAGGCGGTTCAGTTCATGCCCCTGGCGCTGCTTCCCCAGTTGTTGATCTGCGGTCTCATCGTTCCGACGGCGATGCTCCCGACTGCACTCGAATGGCTCTCGTGGGCACTCCCGCTGACGTACGCCATCGACGCGATGTCGCATGTGGCGACGCAGACCTCCACGGATCCGCGATTCTGGATCGACGTGGCCGCGGTTGCCGCGATGGGGATCGCCCTGCTGGCGGCAGGGGCCGCCACCCTCAGACGACGAACCGTCTGAGGCGCCGGGGGTCGCGTGTTCAGATCACGGACCTCACTGTTCGAGAGTGAGCACCCATCGCACCAAGGTGCCGTCGTCGCCACCATCGATGACACCCGCTCTCGCGAAGCCGTTCCGGATCAGGAGTCGCTGTGACGCCACATTGTCCGGCGAGGTCATCGCCACTATCGAACGCAGTCCCTGCGACCCTGCCCAGCGAATCACGGCCACTACGGCTTCACCACCATGTCCCTGCCCCCGCGCCGATTCCACGAGTCCGTAGCCGATCTCGGCACTTCCGTCGCCGTCAGGGGCCGACAGCATGCCCACTCCCCCGATCGCGAGACCGGACTGCGCCAGCCTGATCTGCAACGGACCCCAGGTGTCGGCTTCGCTGTAATAGTCACCCGCCTCACCCACGATCGCGGCCACGACCCGATCACTCTCGGACGGATAGTCGTATGCCCACGCGCGCCCCGAACGGTCGCGATCACGAATGGCCGCAGCCTCGTCGCGAGACAGGGTCTCGAGAATGAGCCGTTCGGTGAGAATCCGTGTCACGGCAGGACGCCGACATGTGCGAGCGCGAGCCGCAGCAGTCGGTCTTGCCCACCGGTCATTTCAAGGGCGACGTCGTCGCTCGCCACTTCGTCAGGGGTCATCCAGACGAGGTCGAGAGCGGACGTCGAGGGCATGCAGTCGCCATGGACGGGCACGACGAAGGCCAGCGACACCGCATGCTGACGCGGATCGAAGAACCCGGACACCTCGGGGTCGGGGAAGTACTCGACCACCGTGAATGGCTGGGGAGACGCCGGCACTTGAGGAAGGGCCATCGACCCGAGATCCTTTTCCAGATGCCGCATGAGGGCATCCCGGATCCGCTCGCCGTAGAGGACACGTCCCGACACCGGTGCTCGGGAGATGCTGCCGTCGGGCATGGCGCGCAGAAGCAGACCCAGGGAGATCACCTCACCGCGCGCGTCGACCCGCACGGGGATCGCATCGACGTAGACCATCGGGAGGCGTTCGCGCGCCAACTCGAGGTCGTCGCGCGAGAGCCACCCTGTACGTTCGTCCGTCATCTCACTCACGGGGCCACGGTACGCGGCGACCGCTCCGTGGCGCGGTTGGCGCGGCCGATATCCCCGATCACTTGGCTCGACTTGTCGCATGTGCGCGCGGAGTGTCGCGGAGTGCGACCCCCTGCATGAGCCGCCCGCGGGCGGCACGGGAGGATTGGACATATGCGCCTCACCCTGCGAGCAGACGGCACGGCCGACCTCGACGTGGTCTGGGAGCGCTACGCCGACCCGCAACTCTGGTCGACCTGGGCACCGCAAATCCGTCGCGTTGTCTGTTCAGCAGACCGTCTCGCCGTGGGCGTCACGGGTGAGGTCTACGGCGTAGTGCCGAACCTCGCGGCTCGTTTCGAGGTCGTCGAGTTCTCCGAGTCGGAGCATCGATGGGCGTGGGATGTGGTGGCTGGGCCAGTCCGCATGCACATCGACCACCGCAGCGAGTCGCGTATCGGCGGCGGTGCGAGCACGACCCTCGTCGTCGACGGGCCGGTCGTGGCCGTGCTGACGTATGCACCCGTGGCGCGACTCTCACTCGAGGGCCTCGTCCGCCGGGCGAAGCCCTAGTGCGACTCATGCCTGATTCACCTGCACAGATCGCGGTGTTCGATGTCGACGGGGTGCTCGCCGATGTGCGGCATCGGCTTCACTTCGTCGAGCGCAAGCCCAAGAACTGGGAGGGCTTCTTCGCCGCCATGGACGAAGACGGGCCACTCTCCGCCGGCATCACCATGGCCTCGGACCTCGCGCAGAGTGGGTGTTCGATCGTGTACCTCACGGGCCGCAATGAGAGCTACCGCGCGCTCACGACTCAATGGCTCGCGCGCAACGGCCTGCCGACAGGCCGGCTCGTGATGCGCCCAGACCATGACCGCCGCCCGGCCAGACTGTTCAAACCCCAGGCGTTGCAGCGCATCGCACAGGACGGCTCCGTGGTGACGATCGTCGATGATGATCTCGCCGTGGTCGACGCTCTGCGTCTCGCAGGATGGCCGGTCGTTCACGCCACATGGATGACGATTGCTCGCCTGGCCGAGCAACAGAGCCTGTTCGACGCGCAAGAGGTCGAGGGCCGATCCTAGCTCCTTCCGCCCTGTTCGCCGGGTGGGGGAAGACGTGGTTTCGTTGAGTCGTTCGGGTGCTCTCTTGTGATCGCTGTGGGCGTAAATGTTCTTGTGTATCAACGGGTTTCGGGGGCCTGTTTGGTGGGGGCACTGTCAGTGGTGGTGTTTAGGGTTGTCTCATGTCCTCCTCCTTCTCCCGCTCCGGTTCGGGGTCGCCGGGTGATCCGGGTG
>WLRQ01000067.1 GCA_009697815.1 Actinomycetota bacterium | reverse complement strand
TGTGGCCCGCAATGGGGCACACCTGCCCACGGCTGCGCCGGCTGCACCCGCACCAGCGGCCGTGGCGGCTGCACCGGTCGCGGCAGCTCCGGCGGTTGCACCAGTGGCAGCAGCCCCGGCGGCCGCAGCAGCAGTCGTCGCTCCCGCGGCAGTGGCCGGCACACCGGTCACAGCACCGAGCGTGGGCGTTTTCTGGCGGGCTCCCGAGCCCGGTGCCGCCCCGTTCGTCGAGGTGGGTCAACGAGTCGAGGCGGGCACCGAGTTGTGCATCGTCGAGGTCATGAAGTTGATGAACCGAGTCACCGCGCCGGTGTCAGGCACCATTGCTGCCGTGCACGTCGGCAACGGTGATGCCGTCGAGTTCGGTACGTCCTTGTTCACGATCGCACCGGAGTAGCGGTAACCCATGCGCAAAGTTCTAGTGGCCAATCGTGGCGAGATCGCAGTTCGTGTGATTCGCGCCTGTTTCGACGAGGGGCTTGAGAGCGTTCTCGCGGTGTCGGTTGCCGACAAGGAGTCCCTGGGCGCGCGCATGGCCGACGAGGTTGTGGTGATCGGTCCCTCTATCGCGCGAGAGAGTTATCTCTCGGTCGAGCGGATCGTCACGGCAGCCTTGACCACTGGGTGCGACGCCATTCACCCGGGCTACGGCTTCCTCTCCGAACGGCCCGAGCTCGCGGCGGCGTGCGAGGAGAACGGCATCACGTTCGTCGGGCCCCCGGCGGCGGTGATGCGACGATCGGGCGACAAACTGCGCTCGCGTGAAGTTGCTCATTCGCTCGGAATCCCCACGGGCGGAGGCACTCCCGCACTAGGTAGCCTCGCCGAAGCGATCGAGGCCGCAACCGCTCTGGATGCATTCCCCTTGATCCTCAAGGCATCTGCTGGTGGCGGCGGGCGCGGTATGACCATCATCCGCGGTGTTGCCGACCTCGAGCGTTCGTTCGAGACGTCCCGGCACGAGGCTGAGGTTGCGTTCGGGGATGGCACCGTCTATCTCGAGCGCTACGTCGAGAATGCGCGCCACGTTGAGGTTCAGATCCTGGCCGACATGCACGGTAACGTCGTTCACCTCGGTGACCGCGACTGCAGTGCGCAGCGCCGTCACCAGAAGCTCATCGAAGAGGCACCCGCGATCGGCCTGCCGGAAGCGCTCAGTGAGGGTGTTCGTGCGGCGGCCGTGGCGTTGACGACTGAGCTCGAGTACGTCGGTGCTGGCACTGTTGAGTTCCTCGTGGACGTCGTGCGGGGTGACTTCCTGTTCCTCGAGCTCAATGCGCGTGTGCAGGTCGAGCACCCGGTCACTGAGATGGTCACGGGAATCGACATAGTGCGAACCCAACTGCGCATCGCGCAGGGCGAGCCGTTGCCGTTCACCCAAGCCGATGTCGTCCTCACCGGCCACAGCATCGAGTGCCGGATCAACGCCGAGGACCCCCGCGCTGGATTCCTCCCGAACCCTGGCCGCATCGAGGAGTGGGTGGTTCCGCAGGGCGCCGGTATTCGGGTCGACACCTACGTGCAGCCCGGCACCGTCATCCCGCCGTTCTACGACTCGATGGTGGCCAAGATCATCGTCCACGGCCCCGATCGTCGTTCTGCCCTCGAACTCATGGGACGTGCCCTGGCCAAGCTGCGGGTGGGCGGGATCACCACCACCACCCCACTGCATCAGGCGATCGTCACCAATCCGGAGTTCGTCGACGAGCCGATCACCACACGCTGGCTCGAAGAACGATTCCTTCCCGGATGGGAGACCACCTGATGGCCCAGATCGAGTTCGTCGATCAGACCCTTCGTGATGGTCAGCAGAGCCTGTGGGGCATTCGCATGCGCGCCTACCAGGCGGCCAATGCCTTGCCTCACATCGACCGCACCGGGTTCCGCGTGGTCGACCTCACGGGCGCAGGAATGTTCACGGTTCTTCTCCGCCAGTTCCGCGATGATCCTTGGGCCTCGACCGACTTCCTGGTCAAGAACCTCCCGAACAGCACCATGCGTTCGGCCATGCGCACGATCAGCGTGATCGGGTTCGGCTTCACCCCCGAACCCATCATCGATCTGTGGATCAAGACGATGATCAAGCACGGCATCAAGAGTGTCTGGCTCTATGACTGCCTCTACGACATGCCGACCATGGAACGGCTGGTGAAGGTCACGTACGAGAACGGTGGCCAGCCCGTGCCGGCCATCATGTACGGCCTCACGGACCTCCACGACGACGCCTTCTTCGCCGAGCAAGCCCGTCAGATGGCGAGCTGGAAGGGCGTCGAGTCGATCTACGTCGAGGATGCGGCTGGGGTGCTCACCCCCGAGCGCGCGCGAACCCTGCTTCCCGCTATCAGGGCGGCGACGGGCACGATTCCACTCGAGCTGCATTGCCACAACACGACCAACCTCGCCCAGCACAACTACATCGAGGGCATCAAGGCCGGATTCACCATCCTGCACACGGCATCGCGGCCGATGGCGAACGGCCCGTCCCTGCCCTCCACCGAGAGCATGGTGCCGATCGTCGCCAACCTCGGCCACACGCATGGCCTCGATGTCTCCCAGTTCGAGCCCGTCGCCGAGAACTTCATGTGGGCAGCGCAGGACGCCGGGTTCGAGGTCGGCCGTCCCGCCGAGTACGACCCGCGCATCTACGATCACCAACTGCCCGGTGGTATGACGGGCACCTTGAAGAACCAGCTCGCGCAGCACGGCATGGCCGATCGGCTACCCGCGGTGCTCGAGGAGATCCCGCGAGTGCGTGAAGAGCTCGGTCAGCCGATCATGGCGACGCCCTTCTCGCAGTTCGTCGGTATCCAGGCCTTGCTCAACGTCGTCACCGGCAAGCGCTACAGCATGGTCCCGGACGAGGTCATCCACTACACCCTCGGTCACTACGGACCGCTTCGTCGGGCTGTCGACCCTGCGGTTGCCGACATGGTCCTGACCAGCCCGCGCGCTGCAGAGATTGGGCGTTGGGAGCGGCCGCGGCCCACCCTGGCCGAGATCCGTGCGATCTACTCCTCGGGGATGTCGGACGAAGAGCTGCTCCTGCGATTCATGACCTCCGACGTGGAGGTCGATGCCATGCTCGCGGCCGGTCCGATCCGCACTAGCCGGGAAACCTCAAGTGCGCAGATCCTGCGCCATATCGACGAGCTCGCCGCGACGCGGCCTAGATTGACGTCGGTCTCGGTCTCGTCCCCGCTAGTGTCCGTCAGTGTCAGCCGTCAGCCGTCAGCCGACCGACGTGTCGGCGTCCACTAAGTAGCGAGGGTCAAGCGATGGTGTCCACGCGCGGATCTGCGACCGACACTGGCACTGCTGCGCCCGAGAGCTCGACACCGGCGAAGCGTGCGGCGGGCGCGAAGGCGGCACCGGCCAAGCGGGCCAAGCGGGGCAATGGCACGTCGCTCAACGGCGAGCGCGCCCGCGACCGCGAGGTGATCGAGACCGCCGTCCAGATCTTCTGGGAGAAGGGCTATGCCAGTGCGTCCGTCCAGGACGTCGCTGATGCCCTCGGGATGCTCAAGGGGAGTCTTTACTACTACATCGACTCCAAGGAGAGCCTGCTCCGGAAGATCTTCGAGGACTCCCACAGTGAGATCGTTGCCCTCACCGAGTTCGTCACTGAGGTGGATGGCTCTGCCATGGAGCGGCTCGAGCGCTTCTTGCGCGACTATGCGATGTGGACCCTCACCCACCTCGAGCGCGCGGGCCTGTATTCCCGCGAGTGGCGTTATGCCGGCCCCACTCTCAAGGCCACGTTGACTGAGCAGCAGACCTACTACGACACACATTTGCGGGATCTCATCGTGGCCGGACAGGCCGAGGGCGCTCTCGACCCGCAGGTCGACCCCCGCCGTGCGTCCGCTTTCATCTGGGCTGCCTACACCGGACTTCCCGACTGGTTCCGGCCCAGTGGCCGGCACAAGGCCGAGGACGTCGCCTCGATCTATGTCGATCTGGCCCTGCGGGCTGCCGGACGCTACTCGAGCGGCTCGCCCTACTCCACCTCCTAGCACGTTTCCTTTCCCCTTAGCGGTGCGTCGACGACGCGTTGCCCGGCACTCTTCTCGAACGGATTCCTGGTCATGGCACTCGATAAAGTGGTTGGTTCTGCGGCACAGGCGGTGGCCGACATCGGCGACGGCGCCTCGATCGCCGTCGGAGGTTTCGGATTGTGCGGAATCCCGAGCGAGTTGATCCGCGCCCTGTACGAGCGTGGCTCCACCGGGCTTTCGGTGGTCTCGAACAACTGCGGGATCGACCAGTGGGGTCTGGGAGTACTTCTCTCCGCTCACCGGATCGCGCGCACCATCTCCTCCTATGTCGGTGAGAACAAGGAGTTCGAGCGTCAGTTCCTCTCCGGCGAGCTCGAGGTGGAGCTTGTTCCGCAGGGGAGCCTGGCCGAGCGGTTGCGGGCCGGCGGTGCGGGCATTCCGGCGTTCTTCACCCCGGCAGGTGTGGGCACGCAGGTTGCCGATGGTGGGATGCCGTGGCGCTATGCCCCCGATGGCTCGATCGCCTTGGCATCACCTGCCAAGCAGGTCCAGGAGTTCGACGGACGCGAGTACGTGCTCGAGCGCGGAATCGTCACCGACTTCGCGCTGGTTCGGGCGACTGTAGGCGACCGTCACGGCAACTTGGTCTTCGACAAGTCGACGCGCAACTTCAACCCGCTCGCCGCGGCGGCAGGTCGCATCACGATCGCCGAGGTTGAGCGGCTCGTCGAACCGGGCGAGATCGATCCGGACAAGGTTCATACCCCGGGTGTGTTCGTCCAACGCGTCGTTGTCCTCACCCCGGAGCAGGCGGCCGACAAGCGCATCGAGCGCCGTACCGTCTCCACGCCGCCCTCGAACGGAGCCTGAGATGACCCTGACCCGCGACGAGCTCGCCGCACGTGTGGCCCGCGAGCTCGAGGATGGCGCCTACGTCAACCTCGGGATCGGCCTGCCCACCCTGGTGCCCAACTACCTGCCGGCGGGGATCACCGTGGTGCTCCAGTCCGAGAACGGCATCCTGGGCACAGGGCCATACCCTCTCGACGGGGACGTCGACCCCGATCTGATCAATGCGGGCAAGGAGACCGTCACGGTTCTCCCCGGCGCGAGCTTCTTCGATTCCGCGACCTCGTTCGGGATGATCCGCGGTGGCCACATCGATGACGCGATCCTGGGGGCCATGCAGGTCAGCGCCACCGGCGATCTAGCGAACTGGATGATCCCCGGCAAGATGGTCAAGGGGATGGGTGGCGCGATGGATCTCGTCCATGGCGCGAAGCGGGTGATCGTCATGATGGAGCACGTCGCGAAGGACGGCACCCACAAGATCGTCGAAGAGTGCAACCTTCCGTTGACCGGTAAAGGTGTCGTCCATCGGATCATCACCGACCTCGCGGTCATCGACGTCACCGACTCCGGTCTCGTGCTGCGCGAGACCGCACCTGGGGTCAGTGTCGACGAGGTTGTCGCCGCGACAGGGGCGCGACTTGTCATCGACCCCCAGCTCGTCGTCGCCTCGGCCTCCTAGGCGGCATCGATGGGTCAGGGTTCGGGTGTGACCGACGACGCTTCATGGCGTGGGTTCGTCCACCACCTCCATCTCGACAAGGTCGAAGGCGGGATATACGAAGGTAGTTGCCTGCCGGGGCGGCTTGGACGTATTTACGGCGGCCATGTGGTGGCACATGCGCTCGTCGCGGCCACATCAGAGTCCGATCGGGGGCTCTCGCCGCTCTCGCTCCACCTGCACTTCTTGCAGGCGGGCGACTGCGCCGTGCGCGTTCGCTACGTGGTCACCGCGATCCGCTCGGGTCGGTCCTTCGAGCACTGGCAGGTGGTGGCCTCGCAGGGCGAGGCCGTTATCGCCAGTGCTGTGGTGGTTCTGCACCGTCCAGAACCGAGCCCGAGCCACACCACGCACAATCCGGACGACAGTGACCCCGATGAGCTTCCGGTCGAGATCTCCTTTCAGCGACTCGGGCTCCGGAGCGTGGTCAGGACTGGGTTCGACATTCGACGCGGGCTCACCTGGCAAGCCGATGAGGCGCCTGCACCGCCTTACCAGAACATGTGGTTCCGATGTGTCGACGAGATCCCCGATGACCCCATCACCCATGCGGCCGTGCTCGCCTGGGCCAGTGATCTCGAACTCACCTGGACGGCTGATCTTCCCTATCGGGAAGGATTCCATGGACGTCAGGCCACAAGCCTGGACCACGTCATCTACTTCCATCAGCCCATCGATATGACGCGCTGGTGGCTCCATCGACAGACGAGCCCCGCATACGACGATGCCAGGGCGCTCTCTCTTGGCGAAATCTATTCCCGCGACGGGGACCTCGCCGCCTCGGTGAGTCAGCGCTCATTGTTGCGCTTCACCGGGATACCCGATGAGGACCTAGGAGCGCCGCCGGTAGTGCCCGCCGACGGTGCCTCGTGACCACGTTTCGCGTGCCGTTTGCAGGCGAGGGCGCTGTGTCCAGACGTAGACGCCCGGTGGATAGAGTCATTCCCACTCGCACGCTAATAAGGAGCGCATGACCGTGAGCACCCCCGTGTCCGTCCCTGAACTTCTCCGGCTGCGAGCCCAGGCTCAAGGCGACTCCGTCGCCGTCACCTTCGAGGGCGCATCCGTCACGTATGCCGAGCTCGAGTCCCGCTCGGCATCGGTGCAGACCTGGCTCCAGGAGCGCGGTGTGGGCAAGGGCGACAAGGTCGCCATCTTTATGGTCAACTCCCTGGAGTTCCTCTACGCCTGGCTCGGTGTCGCCCGCGCCGGTGCCGTCGGGGTGCCTGTCAACACCTCGTCGATGGGGGAGGGGCTGCGCTACACGCTCTGGCACTCCGACTCCTGCGGCATCATCGCCGATCGCGACCTGCTCGTGACCGTCGACGAGGCCGATCCGGTCGAGGCGCTCACCTGGCGGGTCTCCTTCGGCGGTGACCACCCCGACACTGTCCCGTTCGCCGAGTTGCTCTCAGCTGCCCCGGCGTCAGAGTTCGTCGCCCTCGAGGCTGCCGACCCGATGAACATCATCTACACCTCCGGCACCACGGGGATGCCCAAGGGCGTCATCCTCAGTCACTTCAGCTACGTCAACACCGGCGCCTACTTCGCCGAGCACCTCGGGCTCACGTCTGAGGACATCCTGCACACGTGCCTGCCCCTGTTCCACTGCAATGCCCAGCAGACCACGCTGATGTCTGGTCTCCACCTTGGCGCGAAGGTCGTGCTCAACGGCAAGTTCTCCCTCAGCAACTTCTGGCGGTGGATCGAGGAGAGCGAGGCCACGGTTACCAACCTGCTCGGGGCGATGCTCGTGCTGCTGGCCAAGCTTCCTGAAAATGAGGGAGAGGCCAACAATCCGCTGCGCTACATCGTGTGCGCCCCGATCCCCGAGGCCCTGCACCGCCCGCTCGAGAAGCGCTACGGGGTCCGGCTTGTCGAGGGCTACGGCCTCACCGAGACGGGCACGATGGCGTGCATCAATCCGCCCGATGCCACCGAGCCTGGCACCTTCGGCCTTCCGTTGACCCACAACGAGTTGCGTATCGTCGACGAGAACGACGAGGACGTCCCCGACGGCACCCCGGGCCAGATCATCACCAGGACCCACTTGGCCAATGCCTATATGTCGGGCTACTACAAGGAGCCTGAGAAGACCGCCGAGGCCATGGCGGGTGGCTGGTTCCACACCGGCGATGCGGGGTATCGCCGTCCCGACGGCTACTTCGTCTTCCTCGACCGCATCAAGGACACCATCCGTCGTCGCGGCGAGAACATCAGCTCCTTCTTCATCGAGAAGGTCGTCGGTGATCACGCGCAGGTGCAGGAAGTCGCCGCCGTCGGCGTGCCTTCTGAACTGAGCGAGGATGACGTCGCGATCTTCTGTGTGCTGCAGCCCGGTGCCACCCTCACCGAGTCGGAACTCAGCGACTGGTGCGGCACCAAGTTGGGCGACTTCATGCGCCCGCGCTACATCGTGTTCCGCGAGTCCTTCCCCCGTACCGAGACCGGGAGAGTGCAGAAGTTCGCGCTGCGCGCGGATGGTGTCCTGGGCGCATGGGACCGCGAAGCCTCACAGTCGAGGACCACCACGTGATCCCCTCCTACGACGAGCTGCCGGTCCATCCCAAGCTTGGGCTGCCTCACTCCTGGGGGATCCTCGACCCTAACCTCGGCACGCTGTCAATCACGCAGCCCTCGGATATCGCGGCCGCCGCCGCAGGTGTCACCGAGGGTGAGGCGATCGCACTCGGCCTTTCCCTCGGTCTCATCGACCCGCCCCTGTTTGGTCGCGAGGTGCTTGTCCACTCCGTGTACTCCGGAGGCGACCGCAACAACTTCGAGGACGTCCTCAATTCCTACAACCCACAGTCGTCCTCACAGTGGGACGGCTTCCGGCACGTGCGCGCCCGCGAGTTCGGCTTCTACGGCGGCGTGACCGAGCTTGCGCCCGATGACACCGACACATTGAGCATTGAGCACTTCGCCCGTCACGGTGTCACCGGCCGCGGCGTTCTTCTCGACGTGGCCGGCTGGTTCGAACGTCAGGGAATCGCTTACGACGCCATGGGCGAAGAGCTCATCGAGGTCTCCACTCTCGAGGCGGTGGCCCGTGACGAAGGTGTCACCCTGGCCCCCGGCGACATCCTGTGCATCCGCATGGGCTGGGTCGCGGCCTACCGTGCGCTCTCACCAGAGGGACGAGCTTCGTCCGAGGTGTCGGCCCGGTTCTCGGGACTGCGTGCCAACGAGGACACCGCGCGCTACCTCTGGGACAACCACGTCGCCGCCGTGTGCAGTGACAACGTCGCGATCGAGAGTGCACCGGGCAACGTCGCTGACGGCTCCCTCCACCGACGACTCATCCCCATGCTCGGCTTTGTGTTCGGGGAGATCCTCGACTTCGACGCGCTCGCGCTGCGATGTGCGGAGCTCGGGCGCTATACCTTCCTGTTCGTCGCGGCTCCGCTTGCGGTTCCGGGCGGACTCAGCTCACCTGTGAATGCGATGGCGATTCTGTGAACCCCGACGAACCCCTGCCCGATCCGCTGATCCCCGACGCCCTGTCCCGCTGCTACTGGGAGGACATGCCGTTGGGTACGCGCTGGATCTCCCAGCGCCGCACCATCACCGAGGCTGACGTCTCGGCCTTCGCTGGGCTCTCGGGCGACTTCAACCCCCTGCACGTCGACGATGTCTATGCGGCCGCTGGCCCGTTCGGCCGTCGTGTCGTACACGGCCTGCTGGTGCTCGCGATGGCCACGGGCCTGCGTCAGCAGATGGGCGTTTTCTACGGTGTGGTGAAGGCATTCGCCGAGGTGAAGTCGTGGGTGTTCAAGCGCCCGGTGTTCATCGGCGACACCATCACCGCGGTCACCACGGTCATCGAATCGCGCCCCACTTCGAAGGACACGCAGGGCGTGGTCGAGCAGCGTGTTGATGTCGTGAATCAGGACGGCGAGATAGTCCAGACGGGTGTCTTCGTCACGCTGATCGCGACGAGGCCGCGATGAGCGCGCTCATCCGTCAGCGCTCGGCGACCTCACTTGAGGACGTCGGCGCCCAACTGCTTGAGGCATTCGAGTCGGTCCGGGGCGCCGTCACCGAGGGCGAGCCCAGTGTGATCGTGGTGAACGCACCCGACCTCATCGGTCAGGGCACGCTCGAGGATGCGGCCGTCGCGACTGGCCTACTCGGGCTGATGCGCGCGATCACCTTCGAGGGCGCGAGCAAGGGGTGGCGGGTGAATGTCGTCGCGGTCGATCGCGATGCCGACCCGCCCGTTGAGGTCCTCGAGTCAGCCATGACGACCCCGGGCCTCATGGGTCAAGTACTTCATGTGGCTAAGGGAATGATCGGGAAGGTAGTGCCGTGATGCGCGGATGTGCGGTTATCACCGGAGCCGCGGGTGGGCTCGGGATCCCGATCTCTCGTCGTATGGCCGAAGCCGGATTCCATGTACTGCTGGTCGATCGCAGCCCGGCCGTGGCGCAGGTGGCCGATGACATCAGGTCGGCGGGCTTGCTCGCCGAACACTCAGTGGCCGACCTCTCGACCGACGAAGGGGTTGCCGCGGTCGCAGATGCGGTGCGGGCCACGGGAATCCCACTCATGGCGCTGGTCAACAACGCCGGAATCACCCGTGATGCCCGGATGCAGAACATGACGACCGAGCAGTTCGAACAGGTCATTGAAGTCAACCTGCTCGTCGCGATGAGGCTCACACTCGGTCTGCGCGAACTCTTTGCCGAGGGTTCCTCGGTGGTGTCGATGAGTTCGCGTGCAGCTCTGGGCAACTTCGGGCAGTCGAACTACGTGACCTCCAAGTCGGCCCTCATCGGCTTCACTCGGGCGCTGGCTCAGCAGTGGGCGCCGCGGGTGCGTGCCAACGCCGTGGCGCCCGGCCTCATCGACTCGCCGATGACCCAGGCCATGCCGGCCGAGGTCCTCAGCGGCCTGGTCGACAAGGTCCCCGCCGGTCGCATCGGTACGGCTGACGATGTGGCCGATGCGGTGGTGTTCCTGGTCTCCGACGCCGCGTCCTACATCACCGGGCAGGTGCTCACCGTCTGCGGTGGCCGGTCCATCGCCCCCTGAACGCATTCGCGAACCAGCCCCGAAGGACACGTGATCCCATGTCAGCCACGTCGCACGACGAGCCGCCGATCCTCACCACGTTGGATGCGGGGGTGCTGCGCGTGCAGTTCAATCGCCCTAAGGCGCGCAATGCCATCAACTGGGAAGTGCGGCGAGGCCTGCGCACGATCCTCGATGATGCTGCCCGCGACGTCGCTGTTCGCGCAGTCGTTCTCGCCGGGGACGATCGCGCCTTCTGCTCGGGTGGCGATGTCAAGGAGATGGGCAACGGCACGACCGACACCGCGGCGAAGCTCACGATGGCCAAGGATCTTGGCCAGCTCATCGCCGAGATGGAGAAGCCCGTCGTGGCCGAGGTTCGCGGCTATGCCAGTGGCGCAGGCTTCGGCTTGGCGATGGCGTGCGATTTCGTGCTCATCGACGACACGGCCATCTTCCAGTCGGTGTTCATCGCCCGCGGCCTTGTGCCGGACTTCGGCACGACCTACTGGTTGGCTCGCCAGGTCGGCCTGCACAGGGCCAAGGAGATCATCCTCACCGGCCGCTCGGTGATGGCCCAGGAGGCCTTCGACCTCGGTATCGCGGCCCGGCTGTGGAATGCAGCGGAGTTCCGCGAGCAGGCTGATGCCTTCGTCGCCTCGCTCGCCACGGCACCCACCTTCGCGATGGGCTTGACCAAGCGCATGCTCAACGTCACCTTCGAAACCGACTTTGGTGCTGCCATGGACAGCGAACGTCTCTCCCAGCTTCTGGCGAGCACCTCGCAGGAACACCTGGCCTACCTCGCATCCGTGCGCGAAGCCGGGTCGGCACGTGGCGTCCTCCCGAAGCCTTAGGGTTCGCTTACTTGCGGTTGACAGGTTCATCACGACCGGTATTGTTCGTTCATACCAAACGAACGGTTGGTGAATCGGAGGCTCGGTGACCATGGGTTCGGATC
Source organism: Actinomycetota bacterium (assembly GCA_009697815.1). GTDB lineage: Bacteria > Actinomycetota > Actinomycetes > S36-B12 > CAIYMF01 > Longivirga. The sequence continues at coordinate 820 of WLRQ01000067.1, read as the reverse complement.
GAGGGTCCTTCGTTGAAGGCGCACGTCAATGGCTCAGTGAGAACGTCTCCCAGCGCTGGATCGATGAGCGCGGCGCCTTGAGCGAAGAAGAGACGATCGAGATCCGCAAGGAGTGGGGCCGTCAGCTCCACGCCGGCGGATACGCCGGCCTTGCACTGCCGCGCGAGGTGGGCGGACAAGGGCTCGGGCTTCGCGAAGAAGTCCTCTTCCACGAATTGGCCGCCCGCGCGAACGCCCCGGACGCCCTGGGGCGTATCGGCACCATCCTCACCATCCCCACCCTGTTGACACATGGCACGGATGACCAACGCGCGCGGTACATTCCAGCGATCCTCAGCGGTGAGTCGATCTGGTGCCAGGGCTTCTCCGAGCCCGGCGCCGGCTCCGACCTTGCGTCAGTGGCTACCTTCGCCCGACGCACTGAGGGCGGCTGGCTCGTCAACGGACAGAAGATCTGGACGAGTTTCGCGCAGTACTCCGACCGCGCGATCCTGCTGGCTAAGACGAGCAATGAGGATCCTCGCTACAAGAACCTCACCTTCTTCCTGCTCGATATGAAGCAGCCGGGTATCACCTTCAGCACCATCCGCCAGATCTCCGGAGCCTCGCACTTCGCCGAGGTCTTCTTCGACGACGTCTTCATCTCCGACGACGATCGGGTGGGGGAGGAGGGCCAGGGCTGGAAGGTCGCCATGACCACCTTGACCTCCGAGCGGGGCGGGGTCGAGGGAATATCTCGGTATGTGGAGATCCGCGGTGATCTCGACATCCTGACCCGCTGCTGCGCGGGCGGGACGGAGCACTCAGCCACGGTCGAGTC
>WLRQ01000066.1 GCA_009697815.1 Actinomycetota bacterium | reverse complement strand
GATGGCGGCTGAGGCCGTCGTCGACCTCGAGGTACTCGCATTCGGTTCCGTCTCGGCCTGGCTTGCCGAGCACGCGCCCGCAGGGGCTCGTACCGGCATGGCGGTCGACGGCCTATGGGCTCAAGGAACAGGCGACGTCGACGGCATCGCGATCGCGTCCGCAGATGGCTCAGTCGCCTACGCCGCGATCGAGAACATGAGCCCCGAAGACGAATCTGCCATCGCCGCATGGCTGTCGGACAACTCACGGCCCAAGGCACTCCATGACGCGAAAGGCCCCGAGCTCGCGATCCGCGCACGGGGTTGGCACCTCGGCGGTCTCACGTGCGACACCGCACTTGCGGCCTATCTTGTGTTGCCTGGTCAGCGCTCGTTCGACCTCAGCAACCTCACCCCGCGGTTCCTGGGCCGCGAGCTCAGCGCAATCGATCACGGTGCGGCCGCCCAACTGAGTTTCGACACCGAGCCCGACAGCATTCGCCTCGAGAGACTCGGCCTGCACGCCCGCTCCACTCTCGAGCTTGCCGATGCCCTCGAGAAGGAGCTCGACGAACGCGGCGGCACATCCCTCATGCGCGAGGTCGAACTGCCCCTGCTCCATGTGCTCGCCGATCTCGAGCAGGTCGGTATCGCCGCCGATCCCACGCACCTCGAACTCCTGGACTCCGAGTTCGCCGAGAGTATGCGCATCGCCGAGACCTCCGCGCACACCCTCGCTGGCCGTCCCTTCAATATCGGGTCCCCCAAGCAACTGCAGGAGATCCTGTTCGGCGAGCGCGGTCTTCCGACCACCAAAAAGATCAAAACTGGATACACGACTGATGCTGAGGCACTGCAGAGCCTGTTCGCGCGCACCGGCGATCCATTGCTCGAACAACTGCTCCGCTGGCGAGACGTGTCCAAACTCCGCCAGACCGTGACCGGTCTTCTGGCCGCCATCGCGGACGACGGTCGCATCCACACCACCTTCAACCAGATCGTGGCCGCCACTGGTCGACTCTCCTCGCAGGACCCCAACCTGCAGAACATCCCGATCCGTACCGACGCTGGGCGCCGCATCCGCAGTGGCTTCGTGGTGGGCGCGGGCTACGAGTGCTTGCTCACGGCCGACTACAGCCAGATCGAAATGCGCCTCATGGCCCACCTCTCGGAGGATGCCGGGCTCATCGACGCCTTCAATTCCGGCGAGGATCTCCACACCACGGTGGCGGCTCGTGTGTTCGACGTCGCTCCCGAGGCCGTCGACCCCGAGATGCGACGACGCATCAAGGCCATGTCCTATGGCCTTGCCTACGGCCTGTCCTCGTATGGGCTCGCCCAACAGCTCGGGATCGAGCCGCACGAGGCCAGTCGGCTGATCGATGAGTATTTCCAGCGGTTCGGGGGCATCCGCGACTATCTGCGCGATGTCGTCGACCGTGCTCGTGGCACTGGCTACACCGAAACCATGTTGGGCAGGCGGCGGTACTTGCCCGATCTCACCTCGGATGTCAGGCAGCGGCGCGAGATGGCCGAGCGCATGGCGCTCAACGCACCCATCCAGGGCTCGGCGGCCGACATCGTGAAGATCGCGATGCTGCGTGTCGATGCGGCCCTACGGGCCGCATCATTGCGATCCAGAATGCTGTTGCAGGTCCATGACGAACTCGTCCTCGAGGTTGCGCCCGGGGAACTCGAGCAGGTCGAGGCTCTTGTCCGTGAAGGTATGGGCGGCGCAGTGCCGCTCACGGTGCCGCTCGACGTCTCGGTCGGCATCGGCCGCACCTGGGAAGACGCCGGGCACTAGGCGGGAGATCGTCAAGGCTCGCCGACATCCGGCGTTGCCGTTCGTCGCGTGCCAGACTCGCGATATGGGGTCACTCCGCGTCTCGCTCGTTGCCGTCGTCGCGTCCGCGACCATGCTGACTGCGTGCGCGACCACGGGGGTGATCGGCCAGGGCTCCGCGACCGATGTTGCCTTCACCCCCTGCGACAAGATCGCCTGCGCGGGCACCCTGAACGGGGCGCACTACGAGATCGTCATGCCGGCCCAGTGGAACGGCACCCTGTTGCTGTATTCGCACGGGTACCGGCCCTCGCAACCCGTGCCTCCCGGATTCGATCCGGTCGACACCACCGCGGAGCCTGCACCGGGCTGGGCCAGCGGCTCCAAGGCCATCGGCAACGCCCTACTCCAGCGTGGCTTCGCGCTCGCCGGCTCGTCTTACGCGGCGAACGGATGGGCCGTGCCCGAGGGCATCGCGGCGGGAGAGGATCTTTTCGCCTACTTCCGCGAGAACCTCGCGGTGCCGCAGCGCGTCTACGCCTGGGGTGACTCACTCGGTGGGCTCATCACAGCCGAACTCGCCGAGCGCCATCCAGACTGGGTCAGCGGGTCCGCGCCGGTGTGCGGCGTCCTCGCGGGAGCCATACCGTCGTTCGATCTCTCTCTCGATGTCGAGTACGCCGTCCGCGAATTGCTCTGGCCGCAGTTCCGCATCACCGGCTTCACCAGCTACGAGGACGCCCTCACCAACCTCGAGACCGCCGCGAAGCGCGTACTCGCGGCTGCCGCCGACACGCGGAACGGCGGTGCGGCGAAGGTGCTCTACATCGCCGCGGTCGGTGGGGCGCCTCTAGCCACACAGCGCTTCGATGGATCCACGCAGACCTCTCGCCTGAATGCCGCGGCCGAGGGCGTGATCACAGCACTCGGGATGGGCACCTACGGGCGTTACGACATCGAGCAGCGCGTTGACGGCAATCCGAGCACGAACATCGACACCGACTACTCGTACCGTGCCGACGCCCGCGAGCGTCAGGCTATCGACGCGCTAGCACCTGGCGCGACGGCAAAGTATTCCGCTGCTCTTGCCGCTGGCCAACGAACCTCAGCCGATGTCAACGCGCGGTCCAGCGCGACAGCACTCGGTGATCCTCAGGGCACCGCATCCACTCCCATGATCACCTTGCACACGATCTCCGATCCACTGGTGATCTCCGCGAACGAGTCCTGGTACCAGGCACGCTCGGATCAAGCGGACAGCGGCGCCTCTCAACTCGTGCAGTTGATCACCGTGCCCCCCGCCACCTACCCGCAGCAGCCAGGGGCGCCCTACGGCGCTGGCCACTGCAATCTCACGCCCGCCAGTCGACTCGGGCTCATCACACTGCTCGACGACTGGATCCGCAACGCAGCGGAACCAGACCCCTCGTCGGCGGCGTTAGTAGCCGCGCTGGGCCCCGCTTCCGGCTTCGACCCCGCGGCTGTGGCACCCCCGTGGCCCGCAGACCGCTGACGGCGATCCCCAGCCCGAGCCCGCTCACGACTCACAGCAGTTCGCACACCCAGATCGCGGTACCGGGGATGAGTCGCCCGCGCGTGGGTGACCATCCGCCCCAAATCTCCTCGTTCGCCTCGGGCCACTCGGGCTCCACTAGATCCACGACTCGAAAGCCCGAGTCCACGAGCGCTCGCAGTGTGTCTCCGAGTGTGCGGTGGTGCTCGACGTAGCTGGGCGTGCCATCCTCGTCGCGCTCGACATAGGGGGTTCGATCGAAATACGGCCGATCGGCCACGAGCCCCGCCGGACCGGGCGCGTCGGGGAAGGCCCATCGGATTGGGTGGGTCACGGAGAACACCCATCGCCCACCGCGACGCAGCACCCGAGCGACCTCCGAAAACACCGCGCCGGCATCGGCCACGAACGGGATTGCCCCGTAGGCCGAGCACGCGAGATCGAAACTGGCGTTCGCAAAAGGCAGGCGCGCCGCGTCCGCCTGCACCAGCGGCACCACGGGGGAGTGTGCGCGTGCGTGGCGGAGCATCGAATGGGAGATGTCGAGCGCCACCACCTCGGCACCCTGCGATGCCAGCCAACGCGCCCCTTGGGCACCGCCGGCCCCGATCTCGAGGATCCGCCGTCCGGTTATCGGGCCCAGCAGTGTGAGTTGGGCCTCCGTCCATCCCTCCGGCCCCCACACCAGGGCGCCCCGGGGGGTCTCGTCGCCGAGGAAACGACCGTGCTCTGCGGCATAAGCCACAGCCTCGGCGTCCCACCACGTCCGCGAGGCCCTCAGACTGGCGTCCGAAGACAGCCCCGATCTTCCGACACGGTTTGACCCTTGATCTGCCACCTCCGTAGTCTGACGGGTGCGTCGCGGGCCTGCGCGCACCTCATACCGAGCAGGCACGTGCATGTCGTACGTCGTGATCCCAGGTTGCACCCCTCGCGGGAGCCGCACGGAAGCGCCGCATGATCAGGGCCCGCCGTCGCATCCGTCACCACACCAATCCGCCGGAGCCTTCCACTCCATGACTTCCATCATCGAGACCCCCAGGGTCAGCCAGATCGCCGTGAACGACATCGGCGACGCAGAGGCCTTCGCGGCCGCCGTCGACGCGACGATCAAGTACTTCAACGACGGTGACATCGTCGAGGGCATCATCGTCAAGGTCGACCGCGACGAGGTTCTGCTCGACATCGGCTACAAGACCGAGGGCGTCATCCCCTCACGTGAACTCTCCATCAAGCACGACGTCGACCCCAATGAGGTCGTCAAGCTCGGCGATGTCGTCGAGGCCCTCGTCCTCCAGAAGGAGGACAAGGAAGGTCGTCTGATCCTGTCCAAGAAGCGCGCACAGTACGAGCGCGCATGGGGCACGATCGAGAAGATCAAGGAAGAGGATGGCGTCGTCACCGGCACCGTCATCGAGGTCGTCAAGGGCGGCCTGATCATCGACATCGGTCTTCGCGGCTTCCTGCCCGCCTCCCTTGTCGAGATGCGTCGCGTCCGCGATCTCCTGCCGTATGTCGGCAAAGAGCTCGAAGCGAAGATCATCGAACTCGACAAGAACCGCAACAACGTTGTGCTCTCGCGCCGCGCCTGGCTCGAGCAGACTCAGAGCGAGGTCCGTCAGACCTTCCTCACGCACCTGCAGAAGGGCCAGATCCGCTCCGGCGTCGTCTCGTCCATCGTCAACTTCGGTGCTTTCGTCGACCTGGGCGGCGTTGACGGTCTCGTCCACGTCTCCGAGCTGTCCTGGAAGCACATCGACCACCCGTCCGAGGTCGTCGAGGTTGGCACCGAGGTCACCGTCGAGGTGCTCGATGTCGACATGGATCGCGAGCGCGTTTCCCTGTCACTCAAGGCCACGCAGGAAGACCCCTGGCAGCAGTTCGCCCGTACGCACCAGATCGGCCAGGTCGTTCCCGGCAAGGTCACCAAGCTGGTTCCGTTCGGTGCGTTCGTGCGCGTCGATGAGGGCATCGAGGGCCTGGTCCACATCTCCGAGCTGGCCGAGCGCCACGTGGAGTTGCCGGAGCAGGTCGTCACCGTGGGCAGCGACATCTTCGTCAAGGTCATCGACATCGACCTCGAGCGTCGTCGCATCTCGCTCTCGCTGAAGCAGGCGAGTGAGGGCATCACGGGCTCGGACGAAGAGCACTTCGACCCGGCGCTCTACGGAATGGCCGCCACGTACGACGAGGCCGGCGGCTACGTCTACCCCGACGGCTTCGACCCCGCGACGGGCGAGTGGCTCCCGGGCCACGAAACCGCGCAGGCCGAATGGGAGCGTCAGTACGCCGAGGCTCACGCCCGCTGGGAACTCCACAAGTCCCAGGTCGAGGAGCAGCGCAAGGCTGACGCCGAGGCCGGTGTGACCGCTGACGCAGCCACCGGTGGCCAGTCCTACGCCTCACCGGCTCCGGAGGCTGCGGGCACCCTCGCGACCGACGAAGCCCTGCAGGCGTTGCGCGACAAGCTCACCGGCGCCTGATCGACCCGGCACGACCCCGTACGTCTCAGCACCCCCGGACCTACTGGTCCGGGGGTGCTGCTGTGTGGGCAGTAGATTCGCTCCCATGCGCATCGGACTCACGGGCGGGATCGGTGCGGGCAAGAGCGCGGTCGCCGCGCGCTTGGCTGCCCGAGGCGCCATCGTGATCGATGCCGATCGCATCGCCCGCGAGGTCGTCGAACCCGGAACGCCCGGACTTGCCTCGGTTGTCGACGTATTCGGCCCCGACGTACTTTCCGCTGACGGTTCATTGGACCGTGCTGCGGTCGCTGCCCTCGTCTTCCACGACAGCGCGAAGCTCGCCGCGCTGGAGTCGATAGTCCATCCCCTGGTGAACCGTCGATCCTCCGAGTTGCTCGCCGCCGCTCCTGCGGACGCGGTGGTTGTTTATGACGTGCCTTTGCTGGCCGAGACCATGGCCAAGGACCCCGCGCGAGATTTCAACTTCGACACGATCATCGTGGTGCAGGCACCACGTGCAGATCGACTGCGACGCCTCGTGGCCCGGGGTCTCACCGAGGCCGATTCCGAGGCCCGAATGGCCGCGCAGGTTACGGACGAGCAGCGCCGGGCGATCGCCGACTACCTCATTTCCAACGCCGGCAACCTCGACGACCTCGACGCCGAGGTCGACGCACTCTGGAACACCCTGGTCAGCACGGGTGACGTACCAGCATGACGAGGCCCGTCACCGATCTCCAGCGCACCGTGGCGCCCTTCGAGGTGATCAGCGACTACATCCCCTCGGGCGACCAGCCAACGGCGATCGCCGACCTCGCGCGACGTATCGAGGCCGGTGAGCAAGACATCGTGCTGCTCGGGGCCACCGGCACCGGGAAATCTGCAACCACCGCATGGCTTATCGAGAAGCTGCAGCGACCCACACTCGTGATGGCCCCCAATAAGACCTTGGCCGCGCAGCTCGCAAACGAATTCCGCGAACTACTCCCCAACAATGCCGTCGAGTACTTCGTCAGCTACTACGACTATTACCAGCCCGAGGCCTACATCCCCCAGAGCGATACCTACATCGAGAAGGACTCGTCGGTGAACGAGGAGGTCGAGCGGCTACGCCACTCGGCAACCAACTCACTGCTCACCCGACGCGACGTCATCGTCGTAGCCAGCGTGTCATGCATCTACGGCCTGGGCACCCCCCAGGAGTACGTCGATCGCATGGTCCGGCTTCGCGTGGGCCTCGAGTGGGACCGCGACGACCTTCTGCGCCGGCTCGTGTCGATCCAATACACCCGTAACGACATCGCCTTCACCCGTGGAACTTTCCGTGTTCGAGGCGACACCATCGAGGTGTTCCCCGTCTACGAAGAGCACCCCGTGCGCATCGAGATGTTCGGCGACGAGGTCGAGCGACTCATGACCTTGCATCCCGTCACCGGCGAGATCTTGACGGAGGACCCCGAGCTCTACATCTTCCCCGCCACCCACTACGTCGCGGGCCCCGAGCGAATGGAGCGCGCGATCATCGCGATCGAGGCCGAACTGGGCGAGCGTCTCGAGGAGATGGAGCGCCAGGGCAAGCTACTCGAGGCCCAGCGCCTTCGGATGCGCACCACGTACGACCTCGAGATGATGCGCCAGGTCGGATTCTGCTCGGGCATCGAGAACTACTCGCGCCACATTGACGGACGCGAGGCCGGCAGCGCGCCCAACACCCTGCTCGACTACTTCCCCGAGGACTTCCTTCTCGTCATCGACGAATCGCACGTGACCGTGCCCCAGATCGGCGCGATGTTCGAAGGCGACATGAGTCGCAAGCGCAACCTGGTCGAGCACGGTTTCCGCCTCCCGAGCGCGATGGACAACCGCCCACTGCGCTGGGCTGAGTTCGTCGAGCGCGTGGGCCAGACCGTCTACCTCTCCGCCACCCCCGGCCCCTATGAACTAGGCAAGGTCGGGGGAGACGTCGTCGAGCAAGTCATCAGGCCCACCGGGCTGATCGATCCCGAGGTGATCGTCAAACCAACCAAGGGCCAGATCGACGATCTCATCGGCGAGATCAAGGCCCGCACCGAGCGCGACGAGCGCGTACTCGTGACCACGCTGACCAAGAAGATGTCAGAGGACCTCACCGACTACCTTCTCGACCAGGGGATCCGGGTGCGCTACCTGCACTCGGAGGTCGACACCCTGCGGCGCATAGAACTCCTTCGCGAACTTCGCCTCGGAGTGTTCGACGTGCTCGTCGGCATCAACTTGCTGCGTGAAGGGCTCGACCTGCCCGAGGTTTCGCTGGTCGCAATCCTCGACGCCGATAAGGAGGGCTTCCTGCGCTCGGGCACGGCGCTGATCCAGACGATTGGACGGGCGGCCCGCAATGTCAGCGGACAGGTCCACATGTATGCCGACACCATCACCCCGTCGATGGCCAAGGCGATCGACGAGACCAACAGGCGTCGCGCCAAGCAGGTCGCCTACAACCTCGCGATGGGAGTCGACCCCACACCCTTGCGCAAGAAGATCGCGGATATCACCGACCTCATCACCCGCGAGGATGCCGACACCGACGAGTTGCTCTCGGGCGCGAATCGCTCACGTGGCCGAGGGCCTGTGCCCGGACGCTCGTCGGGGGGCTCCGGGCCACTCGATGTCTCGGGTATGCCCGCACGTGACCTCGCCGATCTGATCGCCCAACTCTCGGACCAGATGCACGCCGCCGCCGCCGAGCTGCAGTTCGAGGTTGCCGCGCGACTGCGCGACGAAGTCGGCGACCTGAAGAAGGAACTGCGCGCCATGCAGGCGGCGGGACACGGCTGAGGCACCCAACTACTGAGGCACCTCGGTGAAACCGATGGGAGAGGGCGTAACGGTGGGCGCGATGCCTCGGTCGGCGGAGCGCACTGAGACCTTGTCGTTGGCCATGGTGCCTCCGGCGCTGTAGCCCACGTACGGACTGGCGTCGTCGTAGGGGTAGGTGTTGGCGCCCAGGGGAGTTCTCGTATCCCACACCGATACCGCGACGGTGTCGGGCCCCGCCCACGACCCGAATCCACTGGGGCCGCGGCCGTGATCGCACAGCGTAACGGTGGCGATCCCAGTTCCGGGATGGGATGGGTTGGTGCTCCTGTAGTAGGTGGTGAACGTCGTGCACCCGCCCTTGGTCCACGACCCGTCATGGTCACTTGGCCGTGGGGCTGAGTCCTGCGAATGTGCGGGGGCGAGCGGGATGTGACCGTGGTTGTTTATCTGATTGTTCAGCGAATCAAGAGCCCATCCCTCGAAGGTGAACCTCACGAGCCCGTCACGCCAGCTGCCCTTGATCTGCCAACTTCCATGGGAGTAGTTCGCGGATGTCTCGATGCGCGCGGTGGTGTCGCTCATTCCTGGGGCCGACGTGCGCCGGACGTCCGTCAAGCCCGCGATGTTGAAGACCGTAGAACTCTTCAGGCTGACCTGGCCGCTCGCAGACGCCCTGCTCTCGAAACCGAGTGCTCTCCAACTTGGGCCGCTGGTCGGGTCGCAGGCCGCGAGAGTGCCGGCAGCCAATGCCAATGCAACGACGGCGGTCAATTTCTTGCCATTCATTGCGGCTCCCATTAGTGGGGTGTGAGGAGTGGGGTTCACACCATGATCGCCAGCAAACCCGAACCGCGCAAGCATCCATTGCGCACTCGGCCCAGTTCACGTTGCCGTGACAACTGGGCACCACGTCACCACGCCTGACCATCTGAGGAACCTCATCATGTGGAAGAATCGGCGCACACTCAATCAAAGTCAGGACTTCTCCGCCCGTGCTCATTCCTGGGTATATCTGGCTCGCCACCTTGGCCCTGTACGCCGCACTGTTCGTGCTTGATCTTGTTGTAGTCGGCCGACGCCCGCACATACCCACCACCGCTGAGTGCCTACGCTGGCTCGGCCTGTATGTCGGGCTCGCCGTCGCATTCGGCCTGGGTCTGGGCGCCTGGGCTGGCCGGGACTACTCAGTCCAGTTCTTCGCGGGCTGGGTCACCGAGTACAGCCTGTCGGTCGACAACCTGTTCGTGTTCCTCCTGATCATGGCCCGGTTCTATGTGCCGAGGCAGTTGCAGCAGGCCGCCCTCATGTGGGGGATCCTGATCGCTCTCGTTCTGCGCGCGTTCTTCATCGTCGTCGGCGCCGCTGTGATCGCCCGGTACAGCTGGGTGTTCTACCTCTTCGGAATCTTCCTGGTGTTCACCGCGGTGCACCTGGCCCGTGAAGGCGAAACAGACGACGAGGAGTATCACGAGAATGCGATAGTGCGGTGGGTAAGCCGCGTACTGCCCTCCACACCAGAGTTTGATGGCAGCCGGCTGCGCACGCGTGTCGGCGGACGCCGCCTCTGGACACCACTTCTCGTCGTGTTGATCTCCTTGGGAACCACAGATCTGCTGTTTGCCCTTGATTCGATCCCCGCAATATTCGGCCTCACGCAGGAGGCCTACATCGTCTTCGCTGCCAATGTTTTCGCGCTTCTGGGCCTTCGCCAGCTCTACTTCCTTCTCGGAGACCTCCTCGCGCGCCTGGTCTACCTCAGCGTCGGCCTCGCGGTGGTGCTCGGATTCATCGGGGTGAAACTCGTGTTGTCAGCGCTCCACACCAACAGCGTGCCATTCATCAACGGGGGGACTCCGGTGGAAGTGCCCGTGCCCTCTACGGGGCTGAGCCTCGCCGTGATCGTCGCGGTGCTTGCCGTCACGACCGTGGCCAGCATCATGCGCGGGAAGGCCGACGGCGGCGCGTCAGTGGAGAGCGGTTGAGATAGCTCGCGGACAGAACTCCACCGGGCTAGAGACCAGCGATCCGTTGGGCCTGCTCGATGATGACCAGATCCTGAGCAGCGACGGCGGCGGAGAGGCGCGCGATCTGATCGGACTGCTCTGCGATCTGGGTTCCGAGGGAGGAGACCTCTGCGCTCCAGCGCGATGCCTGCTCCGTCCAGGAGTTCAATCGTTCGTCCTTGGCCTCGATCAGCGCGTCACGGCTTGCGACCTGATCGATCCACGCTTCGATATCTGCAGCCAGGCTCGCGATGTGGGCCGCCTGCTGCTCGATGATCCCGGGCTCATCAGAACCGGACCAAGGGTCCGTGGCCTGCCACGCGGTCATGCCTACCGTCCTCGGCTCGTGCTCACACCAATGTCTTCGGGGCGCAGCCTAGCCCGCCGGGGCTCTCAGGTGTAGCCCCCACGTGCTGTGATCGTCACTCGCCCCTGACACCACAGCGCACAACCCCGAAAACCGCGGACCGAACGCCTTCCTATCAGGCCGTGAGGTAGGTACATTCTGAGATCATCGAGCGTCACTCGACCGCGAACCATCGGGCAGGAGCCTTTCGTGCGCAAGTCAGTCCTGGCCTTTGCCGCGGCAAGCTCGGTCTTCGCCCTCACCGCTGCGGGCGCCACCACCGGCCTCGAGCTCAACGGTGGCCTCGGGTCGAGCCTGGCGGTGCCCAACTCGGGCTCCATCAACATCACGCAGACCCAGTGTGTCGAGGCATGGAATGTCTCTTACACGCTCTCGACCGACAAGACGAAGATCGTCGGCGTCACCGCCCAGTCGACGGCCTTCGTCGCAGATGAGACGTATGAAGTCCCAGCTCTCTGCGCCACATACGCCACCTGGACCTTCTCCGATCATCTGTCATCGCCCCCTGAGGGCACGTGGACTGCTGCCACTCAGTCGTGGACATTCGATTTCACGGGTAACGCCATCGACCCTCTCAAGCTAGGCTTCCCTGAGGACCTCACGGGTGCCGACCAAGTCCTCAGTGGCGAGCTCTACCTCGGCACCGCCCCCTGATCCCGCTCACGTCGTCCCCTCCCATGGCCCGTCATGCCAGCCGTGGTCGGCGCGCCCACGCACCCACATCGCGTGCCCGCAGAATCCAGCGCATTCTGCAGGTGGTGGTATCGCTCGGCGTGGTGGCTGCCTGGTGGGCATTTCTGGCGCCCACCAACATCGGCGGTAATACGGCGTACATCATGGTCGAAGGCCGCAGTATGGAGCCACTGCTGTACGGCGGCGATCTTGCGATCACACGTGAGCAAGCGCACTACGACCTAGGCGATCTCGTCGTCGTGCGCGTCAAGATTGGCGGGTCAACCAGCCAGGTCATCCATCGTCTCCGCTCCGGCTCCGAGGCCACCGGCTGGAAGACCCAGGGAGATAACAACCCCAAGCCCGACGCCTGGACCGTCACCAATCGTCAGATCGTCGGGAAGTATTGGACGGGCATCCCTGGATTCGGCCACGTCCTCAACTGGACCTTGCACAACCCGATCCTGTTCGCTGGGCTTGCCGCGTTGCTCGCGCTCGTCCCTTACCTTCCGCGCCACAGGCGCCGACTGACTCCGGCCTTGCGAGCCGCTCTCGACCGAAGCACACGTGAGCGGCGCGGCCAAGGACACTCGGGCACTGAAGTCGCCGTCCTCGCCCTGACCTCGTGCACCGCAGTCATCTGCCTCGGGCTAGCCGGGCTCATGGGGGTCGGTCACAGATTGGCCTCCGTCAGCGGCATCGTCGTGATGGTGGCCTTCGCCTGGTCCGTCGGGCTGGCCGTCTATTTCGCCTACCGGGTGTTCGACGGGCGCGGGGCGATTGAACCTGCAAGATCTACCGCGGCGCTGTCGGGGAGGCTACGACTCGTTGACCAGATGCCAGCGGTGCACGAAGTTCCCACGGATGTGCAATCCCCTGTGCAACTGCGCACGGTGGCCGAGAAGTACCGATTGCCGATCTTGCACCGCATCGACCCCGAGACCGATGAACACATGTTCCTGGTGATCACCGCTGGGCGTGGCATCTACCGCTGGCGAACAAGCGCACCCAAACCGCCGCAACACTCGGCGGACCCGAATCTCACGCTGGATCCCGCGGTGACGACAAATAGTGAAGGCCAACCGCAACACCACCTAGTCGAGGCCTGAGCGTCCCGGTTCTCCGGGAGTCACGCCAGGGTCTCACCCTGAGTCGAGTGACGTCCGGCCTGGCGATCTCCCCAGCCCGACCCGCCACCGTGCGATTGGACCTCGACCCCACCAAACCCGGCACCCACATGTGGGTGGCCTACAAGAGCGACAGCACCGGCACCAAGCTCGGCATCCCTTGAGAACCGCTGCAGGATGGCGTGGCCCTCGCGGTGGCATCTAGCAAGGATTCACCATTGCCTGGCCCACCAATCGGCTAGGTCTGGCCGTTCTGCGCCGAGTGTGGTGTAGCGTCCATGGCCCGGATAAACCCACGTCTCATCTGGCAGAGAGTTGAAGATCTTTTCCACGACGTCGCT
>WLRQ01000065.1 GCA_009697815.1 Actinomycetota bacterium | reverse complement strand
TGAAGCTCGGCGTCCGCGAGGTGGTGCAGGATCTCAGCGACAGACCAAGCCCCCGGTGCCGGGCGGTGGTCGAGAAGCTCGCCGTCGCCGTCGTTCGCATCGGCGAAGACCGAGACGATCTCCTCGATACCGTCGGCATACTTCGACAAAGACTCAATACGGGGATCATCGGCGAACACGGTGACGTGCAACTGATCAGCCATGCTCCTCAGGCTACCGGCGCCCGACCCTTGCGATGGTGACACGGACACGTGAGGGGCCGTACCGTCTGCGCCATGGCTGAACCCGTCTACGGACCCGTGATCGTCGCTGCCAAGACGTTGTTCACATGTTTGGGCATCGACGTCACGATGCAAGGCACCGGATACGTACCGCGGCAAGGCGGCGCGGTCTTGGCAAGCAACCACGTCGGCTACCTCGATTTCATCTTCGCCGGGCTCGGAGCCGATCCTTCGGGGCGCCACGTCCGGTTCATGGCCAAGGACTCGATCTGGAAGCACCCGGTTGGGGGGCCTTTGATGCGGGGCATGAAGCACATCCCGGTCGATCGCGACGCAGGCGCCGATTCCTTCCTCGTCGCGCGAGAGGCCCTGCGACGCGGGGAGATCGTCGGGATATTTCCCGAGGCCACCATCTCGCGCTCATTCGAACTCAAGGAATTCAAGTCCGGGGTGGCACGACTCGCACAAGACTCCGGAGTTCCGATTTTGCCGACGGTGGTGTGGGGCACACAGCGGTTCATGACGAAGGGACGTCCCCGCGACTTCTCGCGAGGGAAGGCTGTGCTGATCACCATCGGCGAGCCCATCGACGTTCCTGCAGGCGCCGACCTCGACGAAGTCACCCGTCGACTCCAGGAAGATATGCGGGCGCTGCTCGCCGAGACCATGGACCGCTATCCACAAGCACCCCACGGCCCCGATGACACCTGGTGGATCCCCGCAAGCCGGGGTGGGACGGCACCCACTCCGTCGGAGGCCACACGCCTCGACCGGCTCGAACTCCTGGAGCGCGCTCGCCGCAAGACCCCTTGAGCCACAAAGGTTCCTACCGGAGCCCGCATCGGATCCACGTGGCCCATTTCCCTTAGACCCACCCCCCTCGAGATCCCCACAGCAGGGTGGGACACGATACGACTATGCGCCTCGACCACGTCTCGTACGCCGTGAGCAGCAATGAACTCCTCGACACCGTGCAGCGGATCGGCCAGCAGCTCGGCGGTTCGTTCGTCGATGGCGGACGACACCCCCGTTTCGGCACCCGCAACTTCGTCCTCCCCCTTGAGGGCGGTACCTACGTCGAGGTCGTGGCCGCGCTCGATCACCCCGCGTCCGACAAGGCGCCCTTCGGTCAGGCCGTCAAGGCTCGGGCCGAAGCTGGGGGCGGTTGGCTCGGTTGGGTCGTCGCTGTCGACGACATCGCGGCGATCGAGGCTCGTTTGGGCCGCGAGTCCGTTGATGGGCATCGCGTACGTCCCGACGGGTTCGACCTCACGTGGAAGCAGATCGGCGTGACCGACCTCATCGCCGATGGTTCACTGCCGTTCTTCATCCAGTGGACGAGCGACCCATCAGAACACCCCTCACTTGCAGGTCCCGCGCACGTCGCTGCCGTCGCGTGCGAATTGTCCGGCGACCGCGACCGCATCCGCGAGTGGCTCGGCGGCTCCATCGAGTCGCCGTTCGTCGGCTCCAACATCGCATGGGTCGACGCAGACGAGCCCTCACTGGTTGCTGTCGACTTCCGCACCGCCTCGGGTGAGATCGTCCGCGTCGACTGACGCCTCCGTGACTGGCCTCAGCTAGACGTCCGAACTCCGCGTCCTCTTTGCCCATTGGGGAAGTTGAACGGCCTCTAAGGCCGCCCAGGGCACATTCACCGCCGAATGGGGGGGAGTGCGTCGAGTGCTTTGAGGATGCGCTTGTCGCTGATCGGCGCACGGGTGCCGAGGGATTGGGCGAAGAGGTTGACGCGAAGTTCCTCGATCAACCAACGGATCTCTCGGGCCGCGTTCGATTGTGCTTCCGCGGGCGAGAGGATCGCGAGCGTCGCACGCTCCTCGCCACTGACCGCCTCGATCTGTCGTTGACGTGACTGGTCGCGGGCGGGATCCTCCGGCGCGGTCTCGAGCCGTCGCGCCACAGCGCGGAGATACCGCAGCAAGTCCGGCAGGCGCTCGGCCCCCGCATCACAGATGAATCCGTCGGCCACGATCGCATCGAGTTGCGCAGTAATGTCCACGCGCATCTCGAGGAGCTTCGGAGACGTCACGGACGCCAGCCTGAGTCGCGACTCGTTCGCGAGCTCGAGGATCTGCGCCGACTGACGAACTGTCCGAAGGAGATCATCGCCGATCCTGGCACGCGCATCAGCCACGATCGCGTCATAGGCCCGACGATCCCAGGGCACACCGCCGGCTCGCACCACGGCAGAGTCCAAGCAGGCCGCGAACGCGTCATCGACCAGTGCGGGGACGGATCCGTGGGGGGTGTGTGCCAAGGCCAACTTCTCCCGCATATCGAGCACACCCACGACGTATCGGAGCGGCACAGCGATGTCACGACGCATCAGCGCGCGAACGCCGGAGCGCATCTCCAGATCCTGCTCAGCCCCGCCGACGAGAACCCGGAGATCCACCGAATCGCCACGTGCAACCAGGGCAGGCCAGCCCCGCACGACGTGCTCACCGTGCGACTCCTCCACGACGCGAGGCACCCCCTCGCGAGGAAACTCAACAAGCCCGACCCGCTCGAGGGATCGGGATGCGTGCGAGATGGATGCCTGCACGGCCGGTGCCAGTGCGGACTGGAGGGCGGCCAGGTCCTTGCCCTCGTCGAGAACGGCGCCAGCCTCGTCGACGACCCGAATCGTGACGCGTAGGTGATCAGGCAGGGAGGCCGGAGACCAAGCCTCGTAGGGGATCACGACGCCGGTACGGCCCGTCAACGCGGCCCCGAGGGATTCCAGCAGCCCTTGGCTACCTGGATCCAGGTCGGGCAAAACCGCGCGCGCGGTGTCGGGCACAGGAACGAAGGCAGTGCGTATGCCCTTGGGTAGGAGCCGGATCAGAGCGGTCACGACCTCCTCTCGTCGACCCGGGACCTGCCAGAGGAAGTCGTCCGGATGGGCCTGCGGCAAGAGGGCCAGGGGAAGGTCGACGGTGACCCCATCGTTGTCGGCGCCCGGCTCGAACGCATAGGAGAGGGGGAGTTCGACGTCGAACGCCCCGAATGACCATCGGCGTGGGAACTCCCCCTCGAGTTCGTCGGACGTCTCGCCCACCAACAACTCGCGCGAGTAGGTCAGCAGATCCGGGGTGTCGCGGCGCGCGGTCTTCCACCAGCGGTCAAAGGATCGGCCGTCGCAGATCTCAGCAGGGATCCTAGCCTCGAAGAACTCGACCAGCGCCTCATCCTCGGTCAGCAGGTCGCGGCGACGGACCCGGTCCTCGAGCTCTGCGACCTCAGCGACGAGTGCCGCGTTATCCCGCACGAAGTGATGGTGGCTGACCCACTCCCCCGCGACGAGTGCATGACGGATGAACAACTCGCGCGAGACCACAGGATCGATCCGGCCGTACTGCACCCGTCTGGCCACCACCAGCGGCACTCCATAGAGCGTGACCCGCTCGTCGGCGACCACGGATATGCGCTTGGCCGACCATCGAGGCTCGGAATAGCTGCGCTGCAACAGATCGCCCGCCACCGACTCGATCGACTCTGGATCGACCCGGGCAACCACGCGACCGAACAGGCGGGATGTCTCCACGAGTTCACCTGCCATCGCGAACTGCGGAGGCTTACGTGACAGCGGGGAGCCGGGGTGGATCGACCAGCGTGCCCCGCGAGCGCCGAGATAGTCGCGACGAACGGGGTCGTAGGAACCGATGTGGGAGAGGAGCCCGGCGAGCAAGGCGCGGTGAACAACTGCTGGGTCGGCTGTGCCTGAGCCGATCTCGATCCCCAGTTCCTTGCAGGCCTGGCGCAGTTGAGAGTGGACGTCCTGCCATTCACGCACCCGAAGGTAGTGCAGGAACTCCTCGCGACACATGCGGCGGAACGCACTACTGCTTCGCTCCTTCTGCTGATCGCGAAGGTACTTCCAGAGCCCGAGGAAGGCGAGGAAATCGCTCGTGGGATCAACGAAGCGAGCATGCTGCTGGTCGGCCTGTGCCTTCTTGTCGCTGGGGCGATCACGTGGATCCTGAATCGAGAGCGCCGACGCGATCACGAGGAGTTCTGCAACGCAACCCTGCTTCTCAGCCTCGATGACCATGCGCCCCAGCCGCGGGTCAAGCGGCAGGCGTGCCAGGCGACGGCCGATCGCGGTGAGTCGCAACTCGTCCCCCGGCTCGAGTGAACCGAGCTCGCGCAGGAGATCGATGCCGTCCTTGATCTGGCGGGAGTCCGGAGGCTCTACGAAGGGGAAGCCCGCGATATCACCGAGACCCAGTGACGTCATCTGCAAGATGACCGACGCAAGGTTAGTACGCAAGATCTCCGGCTCGGTGAACTCCGGACGTGCAAGGAAATCCTCGCTCGCGTAGAGACGTACCGCGATGCCGTCGGCCACTCGGCCGCAACGGCCGGAGCGCTGGTTTGCGGAGGCCTGCGAGATCGCCTCAATCGGCAACCGCTGCACCTTCAGACGAGCCGAGTACCGAGAGATCCGCGCCGTTCCGGGATCCACGACGTAGCGGATTCCGGGAACTGTCAGGGACGTCTCGGCGACGTTAGTCGCCAGCACGACTCGACGGCCAGTGTGCTGTTCGAACACCCGATGTTGTTCGGCGGCCGACAGCCGCGCGAACAGCGCGAGAATCTCGGTGTCGCGGAGCTTCATGCCCTGAAGCGCATCCGCGGTATCGCGGATCTCCCTCTCACCCGAGAGAAACACCAAGATGTCGCCCGGGCCTTGCGATTGCAGCGAGGAGACCGCATCGCAGATGGCCTGCACCTGATCTCGGTCGTCGTCGTCCGCAACGCCGAACGGCTCGTAACGGATCTCCACGGGAAAAGTGCGCCCGGACACTTCGACGACAGGCGCGCCGCCGAAGTGCTCGCTGAACCGCGCGGTGTCGATCGTCGCCGACGTGACCACGATCCTGAGGTCTGGACGACGCGGCAGGATCTCCTTGAGATACCCGAGCAGGAAGTCAATGGTGAGACTTCGTTCATGGGCCTCGTCAATGACGATCGTGTCGTAGCGTTCAAGGAGACGATCATTCGCGATCTCGGCGAGCAGGATGCCGTCGGTCATCACCTTCACGAGCGTGCTGTCGCTCGAGTGATCGGTGAAGCGCACTTGGTATCCGACCGCTCCCCCGACCTCGACGCCAAGCTCTTCGGCCACCCGATCGGCAACGGCTCGTGCCGCGATCCGTCGCGGTTGCGTGTGGCCGATCTGCCCAGTGATTCCACGCCCGAGTTCCAGGAGGATCTTGGGTAGTTGAGTGGTCTTACCGCTACCCGTCTCACCCGCGACGATCACAACCTGGTGATCGCGGATCGCCTCTGCGATGTCGTCGCGTCGGGCGCTGACAGGGAGATCTGGGTAGGTGATGATCGGCACAGATGCTCGCCGGGCGGCGATCACCCCCTCGGCCCGAGTGATGTCCTCAGCGATCCGGCGAAGGGCCTGGGCGCCGCGTGCATCCCCGCGTGTACTCCGCACACCGTCGAGCCGGCGCCCTAGGCGTCGTCGATCGCGCAAGGTGAGGCCCTCGAGCCTCCCCCTCAGCGTGGTGGTCTCAGGGCTCGGGGCCGGTCCGGTGGGCATGTCCCCCTCAGGATAGATGTCATACACCGTCTCGCCGAGGACGCCGCCCAATGCCGCCGAGTCTGCGAGAGGGTCGCGTGCGGCGGGCCTGCGAGCCGCCTGCTCGCCCCACAAGAGCTGAGCAGGACACAATCAGCGGATGGACATCGATTGGCTAGGCACTGTCCGCCTGTTCCTGCACATTCTTGCCGCATCCATATGGGTAGGCGGGCAGTTGGTGCTCGCCGCCCTAGTTCCCGTGCTGCGCGCCCAGGATCCCGCGTTGCCCAAAGTCGCCGCCCGAGCCTTCAACAAGGTCGCCTGGCCCGCCTACTGGGTTCTGGTCGCCACCGGAGTCTGGAATGTCGCAGCCGAGTCGGCCGACGCCAAGCCCGGATGGCAGGGCTTACTCGCAGCGAAGGCCGGGGTCGTGGCTCTCTCGGGGGTGGCCGCATGGCTCCACACCCGCGCAAAGACCACACCGGGCCTCGCCATATGGGGGGCACTGTCGGGTCTGTCAGCTCTGTCAGCGGTGTACCTCGGCATTGTGCTGGCTGGCTGATCGCGCGAGCTGGGCAGTCGCCTCTCGAGTGAACAACCCTTCAGGACGATCGTCCGGACTCGGAATCCACGACCGATCTGACCAATGATTCAAAGGTATCCGCGTCGACCGGCCCGATCACTCGCGCTGCGACCCGTCCCCGAGCGTCGAGCACGAGCGTGCTCGGGATTGCCGACCTGGGAACGAGTCGCACACTCGCGAGCAAGGAGCCGTCTGCGTCGACAAGGTGCGGATAGGTCGTGCCGGCGGCACTCGCGAAGTCACGCGCTGACTCGTCACGATCCTGCTCATCGATCCCGACGAACCGGACTCCTGACATTCGTGTAGCAGCGGCCACGCGCACGAGAACCGGCGATTCGTCCCGACAGGGCTGACACCACGACGCCCAGACATTGACGACAACCACATGCCCACGTTCGGCCGAGAGCCTGAATGTCCCGCCGTCGAGAGTCGGGCCGTGAAGGTCAGGGACCTCGGGGCGCTCGTCGATCGAGTAGACCGTCACTCCCACTGGGACCGCAGGCTCGGGTGACGTGGAAACCAGGCTGCCCGGGCCCTGGACCGTCCCGCAGGCGAGCAGGGCCAACGCAACCACGATGCCACCCACCACAGCGCGCCCCACTCGGTGATCATGGCGAGAGCGCAGCGACACGGCGTGACTCTATCTCGCGCGGCAGTACCGCCCCATGGTCGGAGATCGACGCCACGGCAACGCGCCGGCCGACGCGCCGGACCCCAGAGATGATCAGAGCCGGGCTCCCCGTGGGAAACCCGGCTCGTCGTGAGCTGATGGGGCGGCGTGATCGCGAGGATCACGTCGCCAGTGGGATCAGTCGTCCCACGGACCGAAGTCGTCCATGGCCTTACCTCTATCTCTGTAGAACCGGTCCGAGCACACCCCAGAGGGGCCATCTCGAGGACCGCGAATTCCCGCGGGGGAAGTTACCGCACCACGGGGGTCGAGCGCTCCTTAGCGTGACGTCGCCGTCGTGATCGACCGCGCTGTCTCGGAGCATGACTTCGACACTACGCCGACCATAGCGTGTGCGTGCGCGAATCCCCAATCGCGCACTGGCCTACCCTTCTCGACGCCTCCCATCTCTGGGCCGTCCTCGATGAACCGAGGATGCATGACGGACTTCTGATCAGCGTTGGTCGATCGAGGTCGGGTCGAAGATTCCCGGTGGCGGAATCCTTGGCTCACCCGAACGGCCTACGGGACCGTGTCCTGGGATGCCGAAGGCATGGGGGTGACTTCACCATCGCTAACGCACCCCCCGACGAGCACCCTGCGCGAGCCGGTGCCAGGAGCACTCCGACGACCGGCCCTCCTGGCGGTGGTCGGCTCCGTTGTCGCCGCCACGTCATGGGCCGGGATCGCGGATGCCGCCGCCGCTCCTAACCCGGGCCAGAGCATCAACAACGACTACGGACAGTCAGCGGCGCAGGCAACGTCCGAGATCGCCACTCAGGTAGCTGCTACCCCCAGCGTGATCGCCGCGAAGACGAAGTTGTCGCTCGCTCATCGCCTGACACTCGCGCGGGGAGCCACAGAAGCCACCGCGCGAGCCGCATACCTGGTGGCAGTAGCGTCGAAGATCGCCACCCGGATCGCCACCACCAAGTCGGCCTACCTCGCCGCACACGCCCTGACCGTGAAGGCCCAGGCCGCCGAGGCCACGGCGCGACTCGCGCTGACAAACCTTGTGGCCACGCGCACCGCCGCCATCAAGGCGCTCCACTACCGGCCCGTCGATGGCACCTATCTCGGTGATCTCAAGTTGTACATCGTGCCGGCGTCGACCTTCACCCGTGAACCACTCCAGGTACGCATCCGCGTCTACGGCGGCCATCTCAGTGCCATCTCCGTCGCACAGCAGGCCGCCCTCACGAGCGACTCCGCCATCTACAACACCCGGGCGCTCGGGATGCTCAAGCTCGAGGCCATGCAGGCGAAGGACACGGCGAACGTCGCCGCCGTCTCCGGAGCCTCACTGACCTCTGAGGCGTTCCAGCAGTCACTGCAGTCCGCCCTCGTCCGCGCCGGATTCAAGTCATGATTTCCCGTCGCCGAGACATGAACACATGAACACGCCGAGGAGTGCGACCCCGACGGAGCGAGCGATTGCCGCGATCGCGGGTCTTGCAGCCGTGGGCTCGACCTTCGGAGGCGCGATGGTGGCCCTTGCCCCCGCCGCCTCGGCCACCCCGGCCCCGGGCCAAGAAGTCAACAACGACTGGGGTCAGACCGCTGCCCAAGTGTCCGAAGAGGTCAACCTCGTGGTTGACGCGGATACCCGCGTCGTCGCGATCCGCACGAGATACCTTCGCGCCCTCTCCGCGTATGCCTCCATCAAGCAGGTGCAGCGTGTGGCTACGGCCGCCCACACCGCAGCGCTGCGTAGCACGACGCTCGCAGACGACCTCAGCACCGCGAGAACTGTCACCTCGGCGAATACCCGAGTGGTGGCTGCAGCGCGCGAGGTGGTGGTCTCCCAGTTGGCGATGACGCGTCTTGTCGCCTCCGTGACCGCCCAGGTGCGCGCGCAGCACTATGTGCAGGCCCCCTATGTCGCCCCGCCCATTGCGCCCACAGGCATCACCGCCGTCGGCGCCTCGAATCAGGTGACGTTGTCATGGACTCCGGTTTCCGGAGCCACCGGCTACCTCGTGATGCGCGACAACACCGAGTTGGCGACCACGATCCTCCCCTCGTTCACTGACACCGGGATCGACAACGGCGTCGCCTACCACTACATCGTGATCGCAACCAACGTCGCCGGTTGGTCGCCGGTCTCCGCCACGATCGTCGGCAGGCCGACTGCCGCGGCGCCCAGCGCTCCGAGGAGCGTGGTCGCCTCGCCGGGCGACGGCTCTGTGGAGCTCGCGTGGGCGGCTGCTCCCTCCGCGACGGGCTACAACATCTACCGGCAGGGAGTTGTCGCGCCTATCGGCGTGACGACCAGCACGACGTTCACTGTCACGGGCCTGGTGAACGCAACTGCCTACACCTTCACTGTGAAAGCAGCCAACGGCGCCGCACTCTCCTCTGCCTCCAGCAGTGTGGTGAGTACCCCAGTGGCCTCGGCACCGTCCGCACCCACAGGCCTTCTCGCGACCCCTGGCAACGGCCAGGTGTCCCTCGCCTGGACCGCCCCCACGGGCGCTACCCGCTACCAGATCTACCGCAACGGCTCGCTGGTGGCGTCCCAGGCAGGAACCACCTACACCGACACGGGTCGAACAAACGGGACCGCCTACACGTACTACGTCGTTGCCTACAAGCAGAACTCGGTCGCGTCCTCACCGTCGGCCACGGTGTCCGCAACACCGGTGGCGCCCCCGCTGTCCGCGCCCGTCGGGCTCGCCGCCACACCGTCGGACCGCAGCGTCTCGCTCTCGTGGTCTGCAGTAGCGAGCGCCACGTCATACGAGGTATACCGCGCCGGGGTCCTGCTCGGTACCACGGCCACGAGGGCCTATGTCGACAGCGGGCTGACGAACGGCATCACCTACGCCTACACAGTCAAGGCCGTCAACGCGAGCTCGACCTCGCCCGCCTCGGCCACGACGAGCGCCACACCCGTCGCCCCCGTGACGGGTGCACCCACGGGCCTCACAGGCCAGGCCGCCGACACGATCGCGAACCTGAACTGGACCGCGGTCCCGGGTGCCACCTACAACGTCTACCGCGGCGGCGTACTCCTCGTCACTGGGCTGTCGGGCACCACGTACTCGAACACGGGGCTTGCCAATGGGGTCTCCTACACGTACTTCGTGACCGCAGTCGTTGCCACGGTGGAGTCAGGCCAATCCGCGACGGTGACCGTGACCCCCTTCGCGATCACGCCCGCCGCTCCGACCGGGCTGGCCGCCACAGCGGGCAACGCGCAGGTATCACTGTCGTGGACGTCCTCAGCGAACGCGACGCAGTACAAGGTCTACCGCGGCGCGAGCCTCATCGTCACTCAATCGGGGACGACCTACACCGATACAGGCCTCGCGAACGGCACCGCGTACAGCTACACAGTCGTGGCCGTGAACGGGAGCGCGTCGTCGATCGCATCGTCGGCAGTCACGTCGACGCCGCTCGCCCCCGCCCCGTCGGCTCCGACAGGCCTCGTCGCCGCCCCTGGGAACACGCAGGTGATCCTCAACTGGAATGCGGTGGCAACGGCGACCTCCTACCGCGTCTACCGCAACGGCGTCCTGATCGCATCACCTGCGACCGCGACCTATACGAACACCGGGCTCACCAACGGAACCGCCTACACCTACTACGTGACTGCGGTCGCCGCCACGACAGAGAGCACCTCGTCCTCATCCGTGACGAGCACCCCCGCGAAGCCCCTCGTGAGCGGAACTTTCACAGGCCCGGCCACCTGGATCAGCGGCAACCACGGCCAGATCACGGTGACCATCGTGGTGGTGAACAGCGTGATCACGTCGGCGAACGCGACGTTTACGAGGTCCGATGGAACCGAGACCACGTCCATCAACACCAACTCAATTCCGCAGTACAACACCAAGACCGTCGCGGCAAACTCCGCCAACATCACCAAGGTATCGGGAGCTACGTTGACCCTCGCCGCGTACAAGACGTCACTGCAGGCAGCACTCACCGGGGCCGGGCTGTGAACGCCCTAAGGAGCTCGGGGTCGGCAACCGCCATCGGCGCTGCGCAAGGGACGACCGTCGACGGTGGAGTCGATGCCTTCCCGGGTCGCAACTCGTTGCTGCCCAACTACTTCCCCGAGGATCTCTCCGCCTCGCTGGAGAATGCGTCCGGTACTGATGTCGAGGTTCCGTCGGCGCCGTATTCCGTCCCGGTTGCGCCCGCCCCGATCGGCCCGCCCCAGCCGGGTATCGCGCGCAGCAAGGATCGTCCCGAGATCGTTCGCGGTATCGCGGGACGCGGGACGAGCCGTCGCCGCGGTGACATCGCGATCACCATCGGCGGCATCGGTCTCGGCATCTCACTGGGCATCGGCGTCGCATCGGTTAAGGACGGACTCGACTTTCCTGGTGGCAAGGTGCTTGCCGCGGGAACCATCTCTGCCCTCGCCGGCACCTACCTCTGCCTCCTACTGCTCCTCCTTGTTTCCCGAATCCCCTGGCTCGAGAGGGAAATCGGTCATGACCGAATGGTGGTGCTGCACCGTACGGTGGCGCCTTACTCGTTGCTCCTCGTCATGGGGCACTTTGTCCTCACCACCATCAGCTACGCACAGGCTGAGGGCAACACCTTCCTCGGACAGTTGTGGTCACTGATCACGAAGTCCGCGTGGATGATGCCAGCCACAACCGCCTTCGTCCTGATGATGGGGCTCGGCTTCCTGTCCTACCGAAAGATCCGTCAGCGGATGAAGTACGAGACCTGGTGGGTCACCCACATGTACTTCTACATCGCGGTGGCGCTCTCGTTCGGCCACCAGGTGGCACTCGGCCCCATGTTCGTCGCCCACCCGGCGCAACGCTACTTCTGGACGAGCCTGTATCTATTCGTGCTGGCCGTCATCGTGGTGAACCGCTTCGTCGCACCGATCCTGATGTCCCGTCGTCACCAGTTCAAGGTCGCCGCCGTGGTTCCTGAGGCCGACGGGGTGGTGTCGGTGTACATCTCCGGAGTCGACCTCGACCTCGTGAGAGGCAGAGGAGGTCAGTTCTTCCAGTGGCGGTTCATGACGCGAGAGTGGTGGTGGCAGGCTCATCCGTACTCCCTGTCGGCATCGCCCAATCCGTCCTGGTTGCGCATCACCGTCAAGAACCTCGGCGACCAGTCCGCGATGATCTCCAAGTTGCGCCCTGGCACAAGGGTTTTCGCTGAAGGGCCCTATGGCGTCTTCACAGCCGCCGCCAGACATGGTGACTCGATCGCGGCCTTCGCTGCTGGCGTCGGCATCACCCCGATCCGCGCCGTTCTCGACGACTTACCTGATGCCACGGCGGTCACCGTGATCTACCGGGTCTCGGATGTGACGACTGCTCCCCTGCGCGCCGAGCTCGAGGAACTCGTCATCCGTCGAGGCTGGCGACTGCACTACCTCCAGGGCCCGCGGCACCTGCACCCCATGACCCCTGACTATCTCGAGCGCCTCATCCCGGGCTTGGAATCAACCGATGTCTACGTGTGCGGCCCCGACTCGTTCACCTCAACCATCCGGAACGCCGTCCTCGATGCCGGTGTCCCCGAACAGCGGATTCACCATGAAGCCTTCTCGTTCTGATCGCCCGACCCGCCAGCAGATGTGGAGTCCGTCATGAAGCGCGCGATCCTGGTGTCCACGGGCACTCTCGCGGGACTGGCCGCGGTGCTGTCCTACTCCGGAGCCGAGAACTCGGTCGCGATCGCGGCGGGCCCGGCCGACAGCTCCTCGGGCCTAGGTGCACCACCCCCCATCACCTCGACCGATCCCACCACCGCGCCGCCCAGCGATGCGCCGGCCTCCGACGTTCCGGCTGCCACGCCAACCCCGTCTGCGTCAGCGTCAGCTTCGGCATCGGCGAGCGCGACGCCTGCGGCGTCGTCGCCCGCATCGACCAAGTCGACCGCCGCGAGCCCAGCGCCCTCGAAGTCAACTGCAACGAAGGCGGCCACTCCGTCCGCGAAGCCCACCGCGACTGCGACCCCCACACCCGCTGCCACCGCAACCGGGCCGAAGGACTACGTCGGGAGCCTGATCTCCCACAAGTACGGCAGCGTGCAGGTCGGCATCAGGGTGCAGGGCGGCAAGATCACCTCTGCCTGGTCGGTCGTGTTTCCGGACGGAGCGTCTCAGCCCTACTCCGACTTCTCGATCCCGATCCTGAAGTCCGAGACCGTCGCCGCACAGTCGGCCAGCATCGCCAACGTCAGCGGTGCAACACTGA
The DNA here is from genome assembly GCA_009697815.1 of Actinomycetota bacterium. Lineage (GTDB taxonomy): Bacteria > Actinomycetota > Actinomycetes > S36-B12 > CAIYMF01 > Longivirga. The sequence goes on along the minus strand of WLRQ01000065.1, from coordinate 283 downwards.
CATGGCAGGCCTGGAAGACCTCGCTGTCGGCGGCCATGTCCAAGGCCGGTCTGTGATGATCACCGACACGCGGATGGAGGCAGACGTGGACACTCCTTCAGTCACTCTCGCAGGCCCTGGGACATGGCAGCGGCGCACGCACGTCGAGAACGTCTGGGGCACGGCGGTCACGTTCGACATCCGCGGTGAGTCATTCCCCGAGAACTTCGACGACATCCTCGCGGACGCCATCGCCTATCTGCACCAAGTGGACGCCTGGTTTTCCACCTACCGAGTCGACACG
>WLRQ01000064.1 GCA_009697815.1 Actinomycetota bacterium | reverse complement strand
GTCAGGGCGGGTTGTCGCTTCCCCACGACAACCCGCCCCGGCTTAACCCGACGCCCGCTATTGCAGGCGCCAGGAGCTTCACTTAACTGCAGCCACTGGTACTACCGCAGCCCTCGCAGACGTAGCACGAGCCGGCAGGGCGCATCTTGATCCCACAGGTCAGGCATAGCGGTGCGTCAGAGGTCTTGCCAGTGATCATCTCGAGCAGTTCGGCCGAGGAGTGCGCGGTCTTCGGCGCGGGTGCCGAGCCGAGCGGGGTCTGCTCGAGCGGGGCCACGGGTGATTCGACGGGCACCGACTGTGCGAGTGCCTCAAGATCGTCGTCGGTCGCGGTGATCGCGGCTGGCGAGTTGTACGAGGCAGCGACCTGCTCGGAGCGCTCATCGGCGGTGAAGATTCCGAGCGCCGCCCGCTTGTCATAGGGCAGGTAGTCCAGGGAGAGCCGACGGAAGATGTAGTCCATGATCGACTGCGCCATGCGGACATCGGCATCGTCGGTCAAACCGGCGGGTTCGAAGCGCATATTGACGAACTTCGAGGCGTACGCCTCGAGTGGGACGCCGTACTGCAGCGCGATCGAGATGGCGATGGAGAACGCATCCATCACACCCGCGAGGGTGGAGCCCTGCTTGCCGAGCTTGAGGAAGACCTCTCCGAGACCGTCGTCGGGGTAGGAACCGGCGGTCATGTAGCCCTCGGCGCCACCCACGGTGAAGGACACCGTCTGGCTTGGGCGCTTCTTCGGCAGGCGCTTGCGCACCGGGCGGTACTCGACGATGGTCGCGGCCTTGTCGGAGGCGGCCTTGTCGGAGGCGGCCTTGCCGTTGGAGCCATCGGAGAGGGGCTGGCCGACCTTGCAGTTGTCGCGGTAGATCGCCAGGGCCTTGATGCCCATCTTCCAGGACTCGAAGTAGATCTCCTCGACCTCTTCGACGGTGGCATCCTCGGGCATGTTCACGGTCTTGGAGATCGCACCCGAGAGGAACGGCTGGCAGGCCGCCATCATCCGCACGTGGCCCATGGCGGTGATCGAGCGCTCGCCCATCGCCGTATCAAAGACCGGGTAGTGCTCGGTCTTGAGACCAGGTGCGTCGATGACATGGCCCTTCTCGGCGATGTGCTCGACGATCGCCTCGACGGTCTCCTCGGTGTAGCCGAGGCGGCGCAACGCACGCGGGATGGTCTGGTTGACGATCTGCATCGATCCGCCGCCGACGAGCTTCTTGAACTTCACGAGGGAGAAGTCCGGCTCGATCCCGGTGGTGTCGCAATCCATCATGAAGCCGATGGTGCCGGTGGGCGCCAGCACGGAGGCTTGTGCGTTGCGCCACCCGTTCTTCGCCCCCATCTTGTTGCCGTCTTCCCAGGACTTGTGCGCAAGCTTGAGGACATCGCTGTCCAGGCTTGTGACCGAACGAACGGCGTCGGTAGCCGCCGCGTGCTTGCGCATGACGCGCTGGTGGGCATCGGCATTGCGGGCGTAGCCCTCGTAAGCGCCCACGACGCCAGCGATCTCCGCGGAGCGCTTGTAGGCCGTACCGGTCATCAAGCTCGTGATGGCTCCAGCCAGTGCGCGTCCACCATCACTGTCATAGGGCAGGCCCGTGGCCATGAGCAATGCACCCAGGTTGGCGAATCCGATCCCGAGTTGGCGGTACTTGCGCGTGGTGTCGGCGATCGGCTCCGTCGGGAAGTCCGCGAAGCAGATGGAGATATCCATCGCGGTGATGATCAGCTCGACGGACTTGGCGAAATTGACGGCGTCGAAGGTGTCGTCATCCTTGAGGAACTTGAGCAGGTTCAGACTCGCGAGGTTGCACGAGGAGTTGTCCAGGCTCATGTACTCCGAGCAAGGGTTGGACGCGGTGATGCGTCCGGTCTCGGGGTTGGTGTGCCAGTCATTGATGGTGTCGTCGTACTGGATGCCGGGATCGGCGCACTCCCACGCGGCCTTGCAGATCTTCTCGAACAGAGTGCGGGCATCGACGGTCTGGATGATCTCGTTCGTGGAACGGGCACGGAGGCCGAACTCACGGCCATCCTCGACGGCGCGCATGAAGTCGTCGGTGACACGCACAGAGTTGTTGGCGTTCTGGTACTGGACGCTCGTGATGTCCTTACCGCCAAGGTCCATGTCAAATCCTGCGTCGCGGAGGACGCGAATCTTGCGCTCCTCGGCGGCCTTGGTCTCGACGAACTCCTCGATGTCAGGGTGGTCGACGTCGAGAACGACCATCTTCGCCGCGCGACGAGTGGCACCACCGGACTTGATCGTGCCCGCTGATGCGTCCGCGCCACGCATGAACGACACGGGACCGCTCGCCGTACCACCCGAGTGCAGGAGTTCCTTGCTCGAACGGATCCGCGAGAGGTTCAGGCCCGCACCAGATCCGCCCTTGAAGATCAGACCCTCTTCGCGGTACCAGTTGAGGATGGAGTCCATGGTGTCGTCGACCGAGAGGATGAAGCAGGCGCTGACCTGCTGGGGGCTCGTGGTGCCGACGTTGAACCACACCGGGGAGTTGAACGAGAAGATCTGGTTGAGAAGCATCCAGGTCAGCTCGTGCTCGAAGGTCTCGGCATCGGCCGGGGTCAGGAAGTAGCCGTAGTCCTTGCCAGCCTTCGCATAGGTCAGGACGACGCGGTCGATGAGCTGACGCAGGCTCCGCTCGCGCACCTCGGTGCCGACCGCACCCCTGAAGTACTTGGTGGTGACGATCGTGGAGGCGTTGACCGACCAGAAGTCGGGGAACTCGACACCGCGCTGCTCGAAGACGACCTCACCGGTCTTCCAGTTGGTCTGGACCACATCGCGGTGCTCCCAGGTCACCTGGTCGTAGGGGTGAACGCCCGGGGTTGTGAAGATCCGGTCGATCGTGAGCCCCGACGCACCGGGGTTCCCCTTCTTCACAGCGGCACTCTTCGCGCTACCCGTCGTCTGCGTCATCTCGCTCCTCCATCGACCCTGCCGCGACCCCCGTCGGGTCGTTCGACTCGTGCGATTGATCTGGTGTCTGGTGTGTGGTCTGTCGTGCTCACGTGCTCTCGTGCGAATCCGTTCCCCCCCGCATTGCTGCGGTTCGTACTTCGAGCTAGTCGGGCCTGATGTTCAGGTGTCGTACTGGTACTGGGACGTCCCGGGCGGTGGTCATGGTGGTGACTGGTGGTTGCTGGTGGTCGGTAGACCTGAGCGGATCTGATCGTCAGGTGGCCGACGTGGTACTGAGATCCCGTTCAGCGCGTAGGAGGCTGATCTCAGATTCGAAGTCCTCAAGACTGGTGAAGGCCCGGTAGACCGAGGCAAATCGCAGATAAGCGATCTCGTCGAGGTCGCGCAGCGGACCGAGGATCGCCATACCTACATCGTGGCTAGCGATCTCTGCACACCCACTGGCGCGCACGGTCTCTTCGACACTTCTGGCCAATACCGCAAGGTCGTCGTCGCTGACGGGCCTGCCCTGACAGGCCTTGCGCACCCCATCGGTGACCTTCGCGCGGCTGAAGGACTCGGTGACTCCGTTGCGCTTGAGAACCGTGATCGTGACCGACTCGGCGGTCGTGAATCTCTTGCCGCACTCGGGGCACTGGCGCCGGCGCCTGATCGCGGTGCCATCGTCGGCCGTGCGGGAATCGATCACGCGGGAATCGGAGTGACGACAGAAGGGGCAGTGCACCGGGTGACCTCCTGACGTGGCGAGAGTGGCTAGGCCCCCCGGACGGGGGTGGGCTGTGGACGGGGGTGGGCTGTGGACGGGCCTGGGGACTAGTTGGGGAGAACCTGTTGGTTTCCAACCACAACCTGTGGACGACTTACAAAGGTGTAACTACTAGATGTGGGAACCGTAGAGGCCGACCGGCAACGGCGCAAGGGTTTGGGCATACGCGCGGCGTGTCGGGCGTGTCGCGAGGATCCGACACTGGCACCGAGGGCCGGTTCCGAGCTCAGCCCTTGCGTGGCACCACGAGCCGCTGACCCGGATGCACCACGTTCGCGTTGACGCCTGAGAGTCCGCTGAGTACCTGAATACGCTCGATGGTGTCCCGGGCGTCGGCGTCGGGCGCGACCTCGAGCGCAATCGCCCACAGGGTCTGTCCGGGCTGCACGACGACGGTGGAGGTTGCCACCACCACAGGCCCCACATCGGCCTGGCTCGACCCGACATGCCCCACGACCATGAGCATCAGGGTGACCACGAGTGCCACAACGATGACCATCACACGGGCGAGCCGACGCCCACGCCGAGTGAGACGAACCGGTGAGCGATCGCGGCCCGCCCGTGCTGGGAGCGCCACCGTACGGCCGACCACAGCGCGAGGGCCGGCAGACCTCTCGACGCGAGGCGCGTAGTGGTCGTACTTCGCGGACATCGTCATGGCTGCCATGGCTGCCTCCTGCTGTGCTGAACCGGTGCGGTGGATGAGGGTGACGCTGGGTGTTCCGGTGACGCTGGCTGGACGCGCTGTCGTGACTCCCGATACGTACGAGTGTTCGATCGAACGCATATCCGATTTCTAGCACTCCCGACGCGCCGTGTCGAGTATTTCCGTACACATGTTTGAAACAGATGTACTAACTCGCTACGGTGTAGCCATTCGCAGGAGCGTTCAGCGGATCTACTCGGGAGTCTGCCCAGAGGGTCCGACATAGCGCCTCCGCTGCACGATCGTTCGTCACGTCCATCGATCCATCGATCCAACGGCGAGGGAGTAAACAGACATGGCCATCGAGGAACCCCCCACCGACGGCCCTCGAGGCGTCGACGCCGTACCAGCCGCTCGGCGCAAGGCCGGCCGGCCCCGAGTCGTGGAGATCGCGGTGCCCGAGGGGCTCCCCGATGCCGACGGGCTCACCGTGCGCCAGCGCATCGTGCTCGACATGATCCGCACCGCAATAGAAACCCGCGGCTACCCGCCCAGCATGCGCGAGATCGGAGAGGCCGTGGGCCTCACCAGCCCGAGCAGCGTCGCGCATCAACTCACCGCGCTCGAGCGCAAGGGCTACATCCGTCGCGACCCCCGCCTCCCGCGCGCCATGGAGATCGTGATGCCGGGGGCGGGTTCCGGGCACTCTCACTCCAGCCCCGATCACGGCGGCTTCGACGAGACCGGGTCCGGGGACGCACGTCCCACAGCTGCCTATGTTCCGGTCATCGGGCGCATCGCCGCTGGCGGGCCAATCCTCGCTGAAGAGTCGATCGAGGAGGTCTTCCCTCTTCCCCGATCCCTTGTCGGCGACGGGGAGCTCTTCCTACTCAAGGTCGTCGGCGAGTCGATGATCGACGCCGCGATCTGCGACGGAGACTGGGTCGTGGTGCGCAGTCAGCCCGACGCCGTCAACGGCGACATCGTCGCGGCCATGCTCGACGACGAGGCGACCGTCAAGACCTTCCAACGCAAGGACGGGCATGTGTCACTGCTACCTGCCAACAAGGACTTTTCGCCCATCGATGGCGACCACGCCCGCATTGTCGGCAAGGTCGTGGCGGTGCTACGTCGGCTCTGACCTGACCACGCGCTGCGACACGCCATGGCGCACCGCCCGGGGTCTCATCTCGCGGTCTCGTACCCCTGATCCAGCCGCGTGAGCGAAGCCCTGACGAGTTCGCCGTCGGTGGTGAACCAGAAGGGCGGCAAGGACTTGCGCAGATACGCGCCGTAGCGCGCCGTCGCAAGGCGCGGGTCGAGCACTGCCACCACACCGCGATCGCTCGACGATCTGATCAGCCGTCCCGCGCCCTGCGCGAGCAAAAGGGCCGCCCGCGGCACCGACACAGCCGTGAAGCCGTTGCCACCATGCTCCTCCGCGTAACGCGAGCGCGCAGCCACGAGCGGATCGTCCGGGCGAGGGAAGGGAATGCGGTCGATCACCACCAGGGTGCAGGACTCCCCCGGAACGTCAACCCCCTGCCACAGCGAGAGGGTGCCGAGCAATACCGCGCGAGGCTCGTTGGCGAACCGCGAGACGAGGTCGGCCACGGAGTCGCCGCGCTTGTGCACGAGCACTGGCACATCGAGCGGCACGATCTCGCGATCGAGCAACCGATCGGGGAGGGCCAGCGCGAGGTGCTCAGCCGCGCGTTCCACGCCGCGCCAGGACGAGAACAACGCCAACGTGCGACCACCTGCCGCCGCGATGAGGTCAGCGAGTTCGTCCAACGCCGCCGTGTCGATACCCTCGCGACCCGGCGGCGGAACCGAGGCCGCAACGTAGAGAATCCCTTGACGTGCATGGTCGAACGGTGATCCGACGTCGAGGCCGGTCCATGCGCCGGCCGCTGAGGACGCACCGTCGGCTGGCAAGCCGAACGAGCGCGCCAGCGGTTCGAACGAGCCCCCCAGTTGGAGGGTGGCGCTCGTGATCACCACGCGGGAATTGTCGAAGAGCGCGGAACGTAGAACCCCCGCGACCGAAAGTGGCGCCACCCGAAGCGCCGGTGCGCGACGGTCGCCGGGATCGAGCCACGCGACATCGCCGTCGTCGAGGGAGAGCAGTACGCCCGCAACGTCGTGCACATCACTGAGCAGACCCCGCGCTCGCTGTCGCGAGGCGAGCACGTCGGGATCGTCCTTGCTCGAGGAGTCCGAGGCCATCGCAGTGAGCGCTGCGTGACTGGTATCGCGAACGGCCGCGAGGGCCAGCAGTAATGACCCGCTCACCTCCGTGATGCGCTCGGGCCCGAGAAGCCCATCGGCCCGGCCGTCGAGTTCAATCCCGAGCGCCTCCGCCGCAGAATCGAGCCGTTCGGCGAGATCGGCCGACACGAGTCGGCGAGCACGCGAGGATGCCCGCTCGACCTGCTGGGCCGAGAGCTCACTCGTCACAGCCGCCGTGGCACGGTCGACGAGCTCATGCCCCTCGTCGACCACCACGGCGTCGTGCTCGGGGAGCACCGGCACGTCCTCGAGGGCATGGATGGCAAGCATGGCGTGGTTGGTGATGACGACTTGAGAATCCTTCGCCCGCTCTCGTGCGGCCTCAGCGAAACACTCCTGGCCGTAGACGCATTTGGCCGCGCCCACACATTCGCGTCCCGACACCGAGACTCCGCGCCACACCCGACCGTCGACAGCGAAGGGGAGATCGTCGCGGTCACCGGTGTCGGTGTCCTCGACCCAGTCGCGCAGATCTTTCGCCTGACGGCCGAGCACGGAGGTCGGGGCGGCGAACAGGGCGTCGTCGTCGGAGTCTTCACGGTCCGCGGCACCCCGATGGAGGCGATCAAGGCAGATGTAGTTGTGCCGACCTTTGAGTACCGCGTAGGTGGGGCGACGTCCGAGGACCTTCTCGAGGGCATCAGCCAGACGCGGGAGGTCTCGAGAGATCAACTGGTGCTGCAGCGCAAGGGTGGCGGTGGCCACAATCACGCGCCGCTCGGGCGAGGTCGCGTGCAGCACAGCAGGGACGAGATAGGCGAGCGACTTCCCCGTGCCCGTCCCAGCCTCGACGAGAAGGTGCCCCGAGCCACCGAGCGAGGCGGCCACCGCCTGGGCCATCGAGATCTGTCCGGGCCTGTCCTCGCCTCCGAGCGCAACGACCGCCGCCTCGAGGGCCTCGGCAACGCTGGGCGTGTTCACTCCCGCATCCAACCAGCATCGGCGCGAGGCCGGTGCCGCCGTCCACGCCAGCGAGCCGAAATCGCATCACTGGGGAATCTGAGCGGCCTCTAAGGCCGCCCAGGGCACATTCACCGTAAAGAAAGGGGGGCGGGGCTAGGGGGTGGGGAGGGCGGCGAGGTCGGCGGCGAGGGCGGGGGGGACGTGGCCGGTGAGATGGGTGCCGGTGTCGGTGTGGGTGACGTGGATGAGGTCTCCCTCACGGTGGGCGCGGGCGACGAGGTCGCCCCGGTCGTAGGGGATGACGACGTCGATCGCCACCGAGCCGTGGGGCAGATCGTTCTCGACGAGGGTGAGCAATGCCTCGATGCCCTCGCCCGTCCGAGCACTCACCGCGATCGAGTGGGGCTCCCGACGAAGGATTCTCGCGAGCACCAACGGATCCGCGGCGTCGGCCTTGTTGATCACGACGATCTCAGGGACATGCTGTGCGCCGATGTCGGCGAGCACGGCGCGCACGGCGGTGAGCTGGTCCTCCGGTTCGTCGTCACTCCCGTCGACGACGTGCAGGATCAGATCGGCCTCGCCGACCTCTTCGAGCGTGGAACGGAAGGCCTCGACGAGCTGGTGGGGCAGGTGACGGACGAATCCCACGGTGTCGGCGACCGTGAACTCCCGGCCGCCCGGCGTATGGGTCTTACGCACCGTGGGATCGAGGGTGGCGAACAGGGAGTCATCGACGAGGACCCCGGCACCGGTGAACCTGTTGAGCAGGCTGGACTTCCCGGCGTTGGTGTATCCGGCGATCACCACACTGGGCACACCGTGACGGCGACGGTCGCTGCGCTGGGTCTCCCGCGCGACCTTCATTTCCTTGATCTCCTTGCGCAACCGCGCCACCGAGGTGCGGATGCGCCGGCGATCAGTCTCGATCTTGGTCTCACCCGGGCCACGTGTGCCGACGCCGCCGCCGGACCCGCCCGCGCCACCGCCCTGGCGCGAGAGTGACTCTCCCCATCCGCGAAGCCGTGGCAGCAGGTACTGCATCTGCGCGAGGGAGACCTGCGCCTTTGCCTCGCGGCTGCGGGCGTGCTGGGCGAAAATATCCAGGATCAGCCAGGTGCGGTCGACGACCTTAACCTTGAGTACCTCTTCGAGCTTGCGCAATTGGCCGGGGGTGAGTTCGCCGTCGCAGATCACCGTGTCGGCGCCCGTCGCGACGACAACATCGCGCAACTCCTTGGCCTTACCCGATCCGATGTAGGTGGCCGGGTCGGGACGGTCGCGTCGCTGGACAAGCCCATCCACCACGAGTGACCCTGCCGTCTCGGCGAGCCGCTTGAGCTCAGCGAGGCTTCGCTCGGCATCTCGCAGTGTGCCCTCCGTCCAGACCCCCACCAGAACCACCGTCTCGAGCCGAATCTGGCGGTACTCAACCTCGGTGACATCGGTGAGTTCAGTGGACAGACCCGCGACACGGCGCAAGGCCGCGCGGTCGGACAGGTCGAGAGAGCCGACGGAGAAGTCCTCGTCGTCGTGGGGGTCAGTCATCGTGGCTCCAGGGTTGCACGTCCGCGCGGCATCGCGCGACCAGGAAGGCTCTGGCCACCGCCAATCGCGGGCGTGGCTAGGCCGCCGACGGTCCGAAGGCCGCCTGCGAGGCGGCCCCGAGGAGTGCGAGCAGCTCGATCCGCTCGTCGTGACCGAGGGCGTCGAATGAGACGGATACCAGGGAGTCGGTGAGCGCCTCGGCCTGCGCACGCGCCACAGCAACATCGCGAATGTCTTCGAAGGGTGCCTCCCAGCCGAGGACCGCAGCGCCAGCTTGGCCGCCCGGGCCGGCGAGCACAGCCTGCAACGGGGTGATCCCTGACCCCACCACCGCCATGAGGTGGACGCCGCCGCGGTACTCACGCAGGACGTGCAGTTGTTGGGCCACCTGCTCGAGATCGTCGACGGGCAGCGCGACCGCTCGCCATCCGGCGTACAGCGGTAGCCCGGCGACGTCGGTGCCGTCGACGACCCAGGCCAGCAGCTCGGCAAGTCGAGTCGCCTGCTTGCCCGTGAGGTCGGCGTAGTGGACCCGGCCCCAGGCACGGCAGGTAGCCATGAATGCATCGCGTGCCGTGCGGACGTCGGCGATGGCACGGGCCGACTCCCAGATCTCGCGGATCACGTCGGCCGGCCAGAAACCGAAGGCCGCCGTGACGACATCCGCATCGACATCGCCCAGGACACCTCCGCGCCCGAGCATGTAGGCCTGCCGCCCGCTCATACCCAGTTCCTTGGACATTGCCTTGGCCTGCGAGGAGGACATGAATCCGGATCCGAGAGCGCCGATGAGTGGCGCGCAGGCGGCCGCGAAAGCGGGCCCATCGTCGACATCGTCGACATCGACGGCCTCCCCATCACCCTGCCGAGCGGCACCGCGGACACGCTGATCACCCGCATCTCGGGCGCCGTTGCCGGGTTGCTCGCGACGAGTCATCTCAGCCCGCCAAGCACAATGCGTCCCACGATGACCGCGGGGCCGCGCAGCTCGAGATGCTCATCGCTGCGCCGGGTTACCCGCACCGCGCCGCCGGGGACATAGACCAGATAGCTCACCTCGAGGGGCGCCTCGTCGCGCTCCGCGGTTGCCACCATCACGGCGCAGGCGCCGGTACCGCACGACAGGGTCTCCCCCGCGCCGCGCTCATGGACGCGCATCCGCACGTGCCGCTCGGCGGTGGCGCCGACGCGCACGACGAACTCGACATTGACGCCCGTGGGGTACATCGCCTTCGGCTCAACCTTCGGTGCCAAGGTGAGATCAAGATCGCGCAGTTCCTCACCCTCCTCGAGGAATACGACGCAATGGGGATTGGGCACCAGGACACCGCAGCCATTCCACGATCGGTGGGCGAGCTCCACGACAGGAACGACGCGCAACTCCGGTGCAGTGGCAATGCCCATGTCGACGGTGATCTCACCGTCGTCCTCGATCCGCACCTCTCGGACACCACCCCGCGTGGCGATGGCGAACGAACGCGCCCTCTCCAGACCCGCGTCGAGGAGATAGCGGGCGAACACCCGGGCACCGTTGCCGCACATCTCCGCGACGCTGCCGTCGCCGTTGCGGTAGTCCATGAACCACCGTGCCCGTTCGGCCTGATCGATCACCTCGGGCGAGTCAGTCGTGGGGACGACTCGCAGCACCCCGTCGGCCCCGATACCGGTGTGCCGGTCGCACAGCGCGCGCACATGCGCGGGCGAGAGTAGGTGCGCCCCATGGGGGTCGGGCACCACGACGAAGTCATTGCCGGTGCCGTGTCCTTTGAAGACCTCGATCCCGGCGAGCTCACTCAAGGGGTCCGTCTGCGTCGTCACGGGGCCGAGCGTACGCGGGCGACGGCGTAGGCAGCATCCACGGCCGCGAGCACACGGGGCCAGGACTGCTCGGGTTCGGTCTCTCGGTTGTGCGTGGCGATCCGACGTCGGAGGTCGTCATCGGACCCGATGCGCGCGATCGCGCCGATCATCGAGGGATCATCGCTGGCAAGAAGGCCTTCGACCTCGTGGCGGACGAATGAGGAGACCCCACCGGCCGCGTAGGCGAGGACTGGCACGCCGACCGTGCGAGCTTCGAGTGCAGCGATCCCGAAGGACTCGAGTTTCGCTGGCGCGATGAAGGCATCGGAGGCCGCGAGGGTGGCACGTACCTGGTCGGGCGCTAGCCGGCCGACCAGGTCGACGACGAACCGCCCGTGACCAAGACCATGCCGTGCGACGTAGCGGCGCACCTGCGAGGCCACAGGGCCCTCGCCCACTATGGAGAGGCGGAGCCGACGACCGGCGGGCAGCAGCCTGCTCGCCTCATGTGCCATGCGCACCAAGGGAACCGTGCGCTTGCGCGGTGCCATGCGCATGACGGCTACCAGGCGCACCTCGTCGGGATCACCCGTCACGTGAGCGGCACGCCAGGTGTCGACGTCGATGCCGTTGGGGAGCACCGCGATCTCGACCTCGGACCCGACGAGGCGCCGGATGGGATCGGCGGCGGCATCGCTCACCGCGGTGAGGACAACACCCCAGCGTGTCCAGTGTGAGAGCACGTCGGCGACGCGGACCGCGGGCGCGAATATCCCACCCCAAACACCGTGAATGGTCGCGACCGTGGGAAGCCCGAGAACTCGGGCGACGCGTGCACCGGGGTAGGCGAACACCGAGAGAACGCCGCCATGTACGTGCACCGCATCCGCGCCCTGGGCACGCCCGCCGGGTTGCAGGAGTTCGCGGATCTCGCGATTGACACGGGGATTGACGGGCAGATCGGCAGGTAACTGCGTGGTGGCCCGGTGCACCACGACACCGTCGAGGACCTCCGTGCCACGGCGCACGGTGGCACCCGGCGTCGCCGTGATGACGTGCACGTCATGCCCGGCCGCCACCTGGCGCAGGGCAAGTGCCCGGACCTGGGTCTCGATGCCCCCGAGTCTGGGCGGGTAGCAGTCACTGATGTGGACGATCCGCACGCAGGCGACACTACGCCGCGGCGCCCCGTTCGTGGCGCGGCGGTACGTTCGCGCAGCACCCACACTCTGGAAGAGTGGGCCCATGATCTCCTCGGACCGAGCGCGCACGCTGGTGTTCGTTCACGCACACCCCGACGACGAGGCACTTCTCACCGCGGGCACCATGGCGCGCGCCGTGGCCGAGGGTCAGCGCGTCGTCCTCGTGGTGGCCACCGACGGCGCCGAGGGGCTTGCGGCCACCCACATCGCCTCACACTCGTTGGCTCTGGCCGCACATCGCCAGCTCGAACTCGAGGAATCGTGTCGAGTGCTCGGTGTCCACCGGCTCGTCTGGCTCGGCTATGCCGACTCCGGGCTCCACGGCGACGCCACGTCCGATCCCGAGGGACCGGCCACGTTGTGCGCCACTCCCGTCGAGGAGTCGGCCTCCGCACTCGCCACGGTCCTGACGGAGGAGAGTGCCGACATCCTGATCACCTACGACCCGCGCGGTGGATATGGCCACCCTGACCACATCCGAGTGCACGACCTCGCGGTACTGGCCGCGGAGATCGCCGGGACCCCTCGCGTGTTCGAGGCCACCGTTCCGCGAGATCTGCTGGTCCGAGCGATCCGGCTGGTCTCGAAGGTTTACCGCTTCCCGCCGGAGTTCGACGCCACCAGTTTCGAGGGGGCATTCACCGCGTCCGCCGACATCACCCACCGGGTCGACGTGCGTCCCTATATCGCCGCCAAACGGGCCGCGATGGCCGCCCACGCCTCGCAAGCGACCGCAGATGACGGCGACCGGACCTTGGCCGCGTTCCTGCGCATCCCCACGCCGCTGTTCCGGCGGGTCTTCGGCACCGAGTACTACGTGCAGCGGCCGCCGACGAGCTTCCATCACACCCCCAGCCCGGTCGACATCTAGCCCCGAGCGACCGCCTCGAGCGCACGCTCGAGCAGGTCCGGGGCGTCGTAGGGCAGCCACACGATCCGCAGATCACGCCGAAACCAGGTGTCCTGACGGCGCACGTAGCGCCGGGTGGTGCGCTTGGTCTCCTCGCGCGCGTCGGCCTCGGTGCACGAACCCTCGAGAAAGCCGAGCACCTGCGCGTATCCCAGAGCCCGCGAGGCCGTGACCCCCTCACGAAGCCCGAGTTCAACGAGGGTGCGGACTTCCTCAACGAGGCCGGCGCCCCACATCCGGTCGACCCGTTCATCGATGCGCGCGTCGAGCACCGGGCGTGGGACGTCGAGCCCTAGCTGCACCGAGGGATAGACATCGCGCGCCACCGGCAAACTGGCGGTGTAGGGGGCCCCGGTGATCTCAACGACCTCGAGTGCTCGCACGACGCGTCGCCCGTTCGCCGCGGGGATCGCACGTGCTGCTGCGGGGTCTACCCGTGCCAGACGCCGGTGCAGCACACCCGGGCCCAGGTCGGTGAGTTCAGCCTCGAGGCGGCCTCGGATCTCGGGATCGGTGCCGGGGAACTCGAGATGGTCGAGGGTGGCGCGGACGTAGAGCCCGGAACCTCCGACCAGGACCGGCGACCG
>WLRQ01000063.1 GCA_009697815.1 Actinomycetota bacterium | reverse complement strand
TCCTCCACATGCTTGATCTCTATGAGGCCGGTGCGCTCAAGCTCGACGAACTCATCACCGCGCACTACACGCTCGACCAGGTCGAGCAGGGCTACCAGGATCTGGCGGACGGCAAGAACATCCGCGGAGTCATCCTCCACGACACGTAGATCGGCACCCGATCCCTGCTGCCGCGCTCGAGCGCGGCAGCAGGGATCAACTCCGGGTCATCTCCGGGTCGGGCACTGCGGGCCATCCCGGAAAGCTCGAGAATGAGCGAAGGGATGGCTCATCGCCGTCAACTGCCCACCTTCTCCCACCCGCGGCGAGGGGGCCTCGCGGAGCCATGTCGGTCACGGCTCCGATAGACGATGTACGGACGCACCAGGTAACCGACGGGCGCGCTGAAAACATGCACGAGCCGCGTGAAAGGCCATAGCGCGAATAGCCCCATCGCCATGAGCGCGTGCAACTGAAATGAGAGTGGCGCACCCTGCATCGCCCCGGCGTCGGGCTGGAACCAAAACACGCTGCGGAACCAGACGGCCACATCCTCGCGGTAGTCATGGCCCGGTCCGAGTAGTTGCACGACGAACGAGTTGTACATCCCCACGGCAATGACCCCACCGAGCATCACGTACATCGCCTTGTCCATACCCGTCGTGGCACGGAACACTGAGGGGGTCAACCGGCGTCGATACACGAGCAGCACCAGCCCCACCACAGTCATCAGCCCGAAGACGACGCCGGTGGTGACGGCCATCCTGTGGTAGTTCTCCTCCGACAGCCCGGCGCGTGTTGTCCAGTCCGCGGGAATCACCAAGCCGACCACGTGGCCGACGAGGACGCCGAGTATCCCGAAGTGGAAGAGCGGACCTCCCCACGCGAGCAGCCTGTTCTCGTACATCTGAGAGGACCGTGACGTCCATCCGAACTTGTCATAGCGATAGCGCCACGACAGCCCCACCGCGAAGCAGGTCAGCGCGACGTACGGCACAACGATCCATATGAACGAGTTCATGACCTCACCTTCAGCGAATCGACCGAGAAGAAGGGCTCGAGGCCGACGGCCTCCACCGGCGGGCCCTGCGCTGCCAACGAGTGCGCCGCGGCAGTGATCTCGGGCGAGGGCTCGGGCAAGGTGATCTCGACCGCGCGGATCACGTCGGCATACGGAGATCGCATCTCATCAAGTGACTCTCCAAGAACGCGTATCCCCGCCTGGTGCTCGAGCAGGAGCGCGACTGCCATGTCCTCATGTCCGATCGCTGCAAGTTCGAGAACCGCAGGAAGGAAATCTGGGAGTTCACCTCCCTCGACGGCGAACCCACGCTGGCGGAAAGCTTCCTGGAACCGCCAGAGCGCCATACCCCTCAGACGTGTGTCGCCGTTGAGGTAGTAGGTGAGGTAGAGGCAGTTGCGACGCTTCATGTCGAATGTCGCGACGTATTCGCTCTGCAGGTCGAGCAGAGGTTCCCTCGAGAGATGGTCGAGGAACCGAGCGATCGGTATCGCACTCTCACGTGGCAACTGCGGCAGCGAGGACCTGAGGGCGGTTGCCATACCGACGAGGTCCTCATCGGGGTACTGGAGCAGTCCTGATGCTGCAGCAAACACGATCCGACGCTGAGCGACACTCGCCCTGGACATCCTCACGGAGAGTCCTGCCCGTCTGCGTCGCGCCGCGGCGGAAACATCCCCCGAGGCGGAGTCCCGCCGGACCACGTGAGCAGGTCAACCGCTCCGGTCCCTTCGGGAAGATCCGCGTAGCGATTGGCCTCCGCACGCTGCTTGGTGAGTTGGAAGGTCTCCACCGACGCAGGAACCGTCGCCAACTCTCCGAAAGGCCCGGTTCCACCCATCCCCGGGCCCCCTGCGTAGTCCAGGCTGCACCCTGCAATCTCATCCAAGGCGAGGCCGGCCTCCACATGGGCTGCCGGGATGACGTACCGGTCCTCGTACTTCGCGATGGCGAGCAGCCGGTATAGATCCTCGATAGTTCGACCGGTCATGCCCACCGCAGTCGCGATCGACTCATCGCGCTCTTCCCCAAGGTTGATTCTTCTCATGTAAGAACGCATGGCAGCGAGGACTCGAAGGCTGTACTCAACCGGTTTTGGATCACCTGCGCTGAAAATCTCCGCCAGATACTCGACGGGTATCCGCAGCTGGTCGATCGCTGCGAAGAGCGTGTCTTTGTCCTCGCCATCCGCGCCAGTGGAACTCACGGCGTCGACAACCGGCGAGAGCGGCGGGATGTACCACACCATCGGCATCGTGCGGTATTCAGGATGAAGCGGGAGCGCGATGCGATAGCGATTGGTCAGCGCGTACACGGGCGACTTCTGCGCAGCCTCAATCCAGTCCTCGGGGATGGACTCAGCCCGCGCTGCCGCGATCACGGTTGCGTCGTTCGGGTCAAGGATGACAGCACGCTGCGCCTCAAGGAGATCGTGCTCATTCTCCACCGAGGCTGCTGCCAACACTGCGTCCGCGTCATAGAGGAAAAGTCCGATGTAGCGAAGACGCCCAACACACGTCTCCGCGCACACGGTAGGGACTCCCGCCTCAACTCTCGGGTAGCAGAACGTGCACTTCTCCGCCTTCCCGGTGCGGTGGTTGAAGTAGACCTTCTTGTAGGGGCAGCCGCTCACACACATGCGCCACCCACGACAGCCGTCCTGGTCGACAAGAACGATGCCATCCTCCACGCGCTTGTACATGGCGCCCGATGGGCAACTGGCCACGCACGCCGGATTGAGGCAGTGCTCGCAGATCCTTGGAAGATGGAACATGAACGTCTTCTCGAACTCCAGCTTGACGAGATCTCCTAGCTTCTTGAGAACTGGATCCTGCGGGGCATACTCGGGAGCGCCACCAAGATCGTCGTCCCAATTCGCGGACCATCGGATCTGCATGGGAAGTCCAGTGATCAGCGATTTCGGCCTCGCGACGGGAACGTCGTCTCCCGCCGGGGCGTTCAGGAGTGTGTCGTACTCATAGGTCCAGGGCTCGTAGTAGTCCTTCAGCCCTGGGAGCTTCGGGTTGCTGAAGATTCGCGAGAGGCGTTTGAGTCGCCCACCTGAGCGCAGACGGAGCTTTCCCTTTGCGGTTCGCACCCAGCCCCCGCCCCACTTCTCCTGGTCTTCGTGCATCCGGGGGTAACCGAGCCCGGGCCTGGTCTCCACGTTGTTGAACCACACGTACTCGACGCCAGTGCGATTGGTCCACGCCTGCTTGCATGTGACGGAGCAGGTGTGACAACCGATGCACTTGTCGAGGTTCATCACCATGCCCATTTGCGCCATGACTCGCATCAGTACTCGACCTCCTGTGAGCGGCGGCGGATCACAGTGATCTCGTCGCGCTGATTGCCGGTTGGCCCGTAGTAGTTGAAGCCGTAGGACAATTGGGCGTACCCACCGATGAGGTGAGTGGGCTTGATGAGCAAGCGAGTCAATGCGTTGTGAATGCCCCCGCGTTTCCCCGTGATCTCCGACTTCGGTACATCGATCGTGCGGTCCTTCGCGTGGTACATATAGACCGTCCCCGGCGGCATCCGATGAGTAACTACGGCACGAGCGACCACGACTCCGTTGCGGTTGAACGCCTCGATCCAGTCGTTGTCCTTGACACCGATGGAGGCTGCGTCCTCCTGGCTCATCCACAGATCAGGGCCACCTCGGCTCAGGCTGAGCATGAACAGGTTGTCTTGGTATTCCGAGTGAATTGACCATTTGGAGTGCGGAGTCAGATAGCGAACCGTGACCTCAAGGCGACCGTCATCACCGATCCCCTGCGGGCCGAAGATCCGATGCATGTTCAGCGGAGGCCGGTAGATAGGCAACTGCTCGCCGAGTTCGGTCATCCAGTCGTGGTCAAGGAAGAAGTGCTGCCGGCCCGTCAGCGTGTGCCACGGCTTGAGTCGCTCGACGTTGATGGTGAAGGGCGAGTAGCGACGACCACCGTGCTCACTCCCCGACCACTCGTGAGAGGTGATAACCGCCTGCGGCCGAGATTGCGTGTCAGCAAAGGTGATTCGGCGCCCCTCGTGGTCGCTGGCGAGGTCGACGAGCTTTTGACCAGTCCGGGCCTCCAGGAAGGCGAATCCCGCGGTCGCGACATGTCCGTTGGTGGTACCAGACAGCGCGAGGATGGTCTCACAGGCCTGTTGCGCTGTGGCGAGGGATGGCCGCCCGTCCGCAATACCACCTCTCACCGTTCCATTGACCCGCTTGAGGTAGTCGACTTCCGCAGCGGGTTTCAGGGTGATGCCCTTGACCGTGGTGCCAAGACGGTCGATCACCGGACCGAGCGCCACCATCTGCTCGGCGACCGCGCCGAAGTCTCGTTCGACAACCGTGATGTTCGGCATGGTGCGCCCCGGAATCGGCTCGCACTCGCCGTACTTCCAGTCGAGGACTCTGCCACCAGGCTGCGCCGTTTCGCCTGGGGTGTCGTGCCCCAACGGCGTGACGACCACATCCTTACGAATGCCGAGGTGCTTCGCGGCGAGCGCGCTGAAGGACTTGGACAGGGCGACGAACGTGTCGTAGTCACTTCGCGTCTCCCACGGCGGATCGATCGCCGCGTTGAAGGCGTGCACGAAGGGATGCATGTCCGTCGATGACAAGTCGTACTTCTCGTACCACGTCGCTGCTGGCAGCAGAACATCGGAGAAGAGCCCGGTCGAGGTCATCCGGAAGTCGAGCGAGACCAGCATGTCGAGTTTGCCCTCGGGCGCCTTGTCCCGCCACACCACCTCGGTCGGGCGCTGGCCTTCACCCGTCTGTTCTGCCCGTATGGCGCCGTCGCTCCCCAGCAGGTGCCGCAGGAAGTACTCATTGCCCTTGCCCGAGGATCCCAGCAGGTTTGCTCGCCATACGGTGAGTACACGTGGGAAGTTCTCTGGCGCATCAGGGTCTTCGCACGCGAATCGCATGTCGCCCTTGACGAGTTGATCCACGACGTAGGCGGGTGCTTCGACTCCGGCTGCTTCCGCCTGGTCGGCGAGGTCAAGCGGATTGCGGTCGAAGGTGGGGAATGAGGGAAGCCACCCCAAGCGCACTGATTGTGCCAACGTGTCGGCCAAGGCCTTGCCCTTGAACAGGCCTTTCCCCAGGGGGGTCGAGAGGGTGTCGGCGGCGAATCCGTCGTAACGCCATTGGTCGGTGGCGAGGTACCAGAAGGCCGTACCTGCCATCTGCCGCGGCGGACGTACCCAGTCGAGCGCGAACGCGAGCTGAGCCCAGCCCGTGAACGGCCTCACCTTCTCTTGCCCCACATAGTGCGCCCACCCACCGCCATTGACTCCCTGGCACCCCGTCAGCGTGGTGAGGGCGAGCATGGATCGGTAGATCTGGTCTGAGTGAAACCAGTGGTTCGTCCCAGCGCCCATCGCGATCATCGAACGACCACCGGACTTCTCCGCGTTGTCGGCAAACTCGCGCGCGATACGCTCGACCGCGTCGGCGGGCACCGAGGTGATCTCCTCCTGCCAGGCAGGCGTGTAGGGCTGCGGGTCGTCATAGCCCGTGGGCCAGTCCCCTGGGAGCCCCGGCCGAGCAACTCCGTACTGCGCGAGCAACAGATCGAACACTGTCGTCACCAAGCGCCCGGCGACGAGGCGTGCGGGCACCCCACGGCGCAAGGTGCCGCCGCCCTCGTTCTCGGCCTGGCCGATATCGAAGCGGGGCATATCAACGAGGACGGCGTCGGTGGCCACATCGTGCAGTGACAGCGCAGGGTCAACACCCTCAAGATCGAGATTCCACTTGCCTGTGCCGCTCTCCGTGTATCGGTCCCCCATCGACCCATTGGGCACGAAGGGCTCTCCCGTGGCGGAGTCGAGCATGACCGTGCGCCAGGCGTCCCCCTCGATCTCTCGTCCCAGATCCGACGCGGTCAGGAATCGGTCGGGAACATAGGCCCCGGGCGCGTCATCGCGTTCTCGCAGGGTGATCAGGAATGGCAGATCGGTGTAGGACTTGACGTAGGACTGGAAGCGTTCGACCTGCCGATCGACGAAGAACTCTTTGAGCACCACGTGGCCCATTGCCATGGCCAGAGCACCATCGGTGCCCGGATGAGGGGCCAGCCATTCGTCAGCGAACTTGACGTTGTCGGCGTAGTCCGGGCTGATGGCAATGACTTTCTGGCCCTTGTAGCGAGCTTCGGTCATGAAGTGCGCATCGGGCGTGCGCGTCACCGGGATGTTCGAGCCCCACATCATGAGGTAGGAGGCGTTCCACCAATCAGCCGACTCTGGAACGTCCGTCTGGTCGCCGAACACCTGAGGCGAGGCGATCGGCAGATCGGCATACCAGTCGTAAAACGACAGCATCGTGCCACCGATGAGGCTTGTGTAGCGGGCACCCGCTGCATGCGAGGCCATTGACATCGCTGGAATCGGAGAGAAGCCGGCAACCCGGTCGGGTCCCCACTTCTTGATCGTGTGGACCTGCGCCGCAGCGATCATCTCGAGTGCCTCGTCCCAACGCGTGCGGACGAGGCCGCCCTTCCCTCGGGCCTTCATGTACCGGGCACGGCGGTCGGGATCGTTCACGACATCCGCCCACGCGTCGACAGGGTCGCCGAGGCGAGATTTGGCCTCGCGGTACATCTCCAGAAGTACCCCGCGAACGTAGGGGTAGCGGACTCTCGTGGGTGAATAGGTGTACCAGGAGAACGCCGCGCCTCTCGGACATCCGCGTGGCTCGTACTCAGGGGAGTCCGCGCCCACGGATGGGTAATCGGTTTCCTGGTTCTCCCACGTGATGATCCCGTCCTTCACGTAGACCTTCCACGAACAAGATCCCGTGCAGTTCACACCGTGGGTGGAACGGACTATGCGGTCGTGTGACCAGCGATCTCGATAGAACACGTCAGCATCTCGGCCGCCCTCGTGTGTGATGGTGCGCAAGTCCTCCGAGATAGCGCGCTTCTGGAGGAGGCGACGCGCCTTGAGAATCAACTCAACGGGGTC
The DNA here is from genome assembly GCA_009697815.1 of Actinomycetota bacterium. Classification (GTDB taxonomy): domain Bacteria; phylum Actinomycetota; class Actinomycetes; order S36-B12; family CAIYMF01; genus Longivirga. The sequence goes on along the minus strand of WLRQ01000063.1, from coordinate 7,621 downwards.
GCCATCGATTCCAGTCCGCGATGCCTGCGTGGTCACGTGGTCCTCCTGCGCGCGTCAATCAGGGTGGGGGGAAGGTGCGCCTCTACGCCCGGCGTTCCCTTTCGGGGTGATTTGCCGGGTCTTCGGTGATGTCAGGACGGGCAGTCGGATCATCGAGTGAGACGTGCCCAAGTGGTCGGTGATCAACATGATGCGGCACACAAGTGGGTCATCACTGACGAATGGCTCAATCCGTTCGGCGCGCAGAGGACTGTCGAGGCGATCGAGTGCGCGTTGGACCATGCCGAGATGCACGCCACAGACCACTTCTGAGTTGGCACGCGCGACGTCGGCAAAGGGGCACCTACGCAGCGTTAGCTCTCCTGCGGCGAGATCCATGTCGGGCTCGAAGCCGAGACGATCAAGAAGCAACGTGAGCTCAGCGGCAGCCACCTCGACCGTTGCCGGGCGTGCCGGCCACTCGTGCTCTCCGAGGGCCTCGATCCAACTGGAGCCCGCCGCGAGTGCCGCGCCGGCTGGATCGCTGGTAGCAGCGAGGCCTTGGGCAAGAACCGAGGCCAGCACCCGATAGTCGTTCTCACCGCTGGTTCTTTCGATATCAGCTGGCGTGCGCTTGGTGGCGCGGAAGAGCGCACGTGGTCGTCCCGGCTCACGTCGTCGCTCGGTCATCACCTCGACAAGACCAACCTCGAGAAGTTGCTCGAGGTGAATCCGTGCGGTGTTCGGGTGCAGACCGAGGACGTCGGCAGCCTCCTGCACGGTGACGGGGACATTGATGCGTCGGAGATGGGCGAGAAGTTCGACCCTGCGGGGTGATCCCAGCACCTGACGGGTGCGGAGCATCGAGGTTTCTGGCGCCATAATGAGAATATTCCCTACTTTCATTGTAAAATCAATCCCGTCAGGGAAAATCTAGTCACGAGAGCCGGTGTCACCATGGTCACCTTGCACAGACCTCACATCTCGAGACGACCCCTTACCGGGTCAGCACCCATCGCCCCCGCCATCCCCCGCGGCGCTGGCGTGCAGTTACTTCTGGGGACGATTGGTTTCGGGGTGAACTTCTGGGCGTGGGCGCTAATCGGCCCCCTCGGGTCCGCCTACAAGACTCTGCTGGGGCTCACCCCGTTCCAGCAGTCACTCGTGGTCGCAGTTCCCGTGATCGTGGGCTCCGTGGGCCGCATCCCGATAGGCGGGCTCACCGACAAACTAGGCGCTCACACCATGTTCCCCATGGTGAGTTTTCTGACGATCGTGCCTGTGCTCTACGTCGGCCACTTCGGCACCACATTCTCAAGCCTTCTCATCGGCGGCTTCTTCCTCGGACTAGGAGGAACCGCATTCGCGGTCGGAGTACCGTTCGTCAACGCGTGGTTCCCCCCAGCGCGGCGCGGATTTGCACTCGGCATCTTCGGCGTCGGCATGGGCGGTACCGCCATCTCAGCCTTCACCACCGTCAAGCTCGCCTCCGCCTACTATGCGGCGTTGCCCTTCGATCTGGTCGCGATAGTGCTTGCGTTGTATGGCGTTCTCGCGCTATCGCTCCTGCGCGACGCCCCAGGACGCATCCCGAGTACCAGCGGATTCTGGGCCCGCATCGCAAGCACCATGCGACTCAAGGTCACGATTCAGCTCTCCCTGCTCTACGCCGTGGGATTCGGTGGATTCGTCGCCTTCAGCGTCTATCTCCCGACCTACTTGAAGAATGCCTATCAACTCTCCGCCGACGATGCGTCCTCGCGCACAGCGGGATTCGTCGTTCTCGCCGTCATCGCGCGACCGGTGGGCGGCTGGTTGTCGGACAGATTCGACCCGGTACCAGTCCTCACAACATGCTTCACGATCGTGTTCGGGCTGGCCCTCGTCGCTTCACTACACCTGACCTTGATCCCCGGCGCCACGATCGCCTTCCTTGGCATGGCCGCTGCCCTCGGCGCAGCCGCTGGTGGCGTCTTCGCACTCGTTGCGCGCGTCGCACCGGCAGATCGGGTCGGCTCGATCACCGGAGTCGTCGGTGCGGCCGGTGGCCTAGGGGGCTTCATCCCGCCGCTGATCATGGGGTTCTTCTTCGGCTTCAACGGCAGTTACCTGATCGGCTTCGTCCTTCTCGCCGTGCTAGCCGGGACGGCCACCACCTACACGTGGACAAACATGCGCCAAGGCCGAGTCTGACCAATTGACGCGCACGCACAAGGCCGCGGAGGCGAAGCTCGCGCACCTCATCGGCATCATTGTCAAACGGTCGTTTGGTTTGCGATGATGCCTGCGTACCCGTGAGGTGTGGGAGCGCAGTGGCTGCCCCGTCGCCTCACGTGGGATCAAGTGGTGGGCGTTCGCCCACCTCGTCCTTCCCATATTCCTGCTGCTGATCGGTGATTCGGGTGACCGACGTCCGCACGTCGCTAGTACTGGCGTCCGACCTCCTGGTGCCGCTCCCCACGATCGCCGCACGAGCCGAGGAGGCCGGGCTCCACCGCGTGTGGACCACCGAGTTCCAGGGCCGCGACGCCGTGCTGCGTGCTCTCGCGCTCGGACTCTCCTCCACCCGCCTGCAGGTCGGCACCGGTATCGCGTATGTCTTCACGCGCGTGCCTCGCGCGCTGGCGGCGGCCGCGCTCGATGCACAGGAGCTCGTCGGCGGGCGATTCACACTCGGCCTCGGCGCCGGCACCCGAGGGCTACGGACGGCGTACGGCACCGAGTTCGAGCCGCCGTCCACGCGTCTGGCCGAGGTCGTCGCTGAGCTTCGATCGACGTGGGCGCGCGCGGAGTGGACCCGTTCGGTGCCACCTCCGCCCATCGCCATCGCGGGTGTCAACGAGGTGATGCTGCGCGACGCGGCCCACCACGGTGATCTCGTGGTGCTGCACCCGCTCTGCCTCGTCGAACACCATCTGCACGAGCGGGTGCTCCCCGCCCTGCAGGCCGGACGTGACCGGCGCACCGTCTCCACGGATGTCGCACTATCTGCCTGGTGCATCGCCTCCGTCGATCCCGATAGTGGACTTGCCCGAGACCGAGCGCGTCGCCAACTCGCCTTCTATCTCTCCACACCTGGCTACCGCCCGGTTGTCGAGGGAACGCCGTGGGGTGATCAGGTCTCGGATCTGCGCACCCGCTTCAAGGCAGGCGAGACTCTCGACGCTCTCGCCGCGATGGTGCCGGAGGAGTTGCTCGACCAGGTCGCGGTCATGGGCACCCCCGCCGAGGTTCGGGCCGGCGTCGCGCGACGCTCGGAGGAACTTGCCCGGCTCGGCATCAGCGAGATCGTCCTGCAGACCGTCTCGGCCGGCGAGTCCGAACTCGACACGATCCTGGCGCTGATCGACACCTTCGCCAACGTGAACAAGGGAATGGAGACGTCGTGAGCGCGACCCCTCGGCGGTTCCGCCCCCGCCCCGCATGGGCCCACCGCGACGAAGCGATCAACCTCGAGCCGCACCCACCGCTCGACCTCAGCCTCCAGGCCGTGCTCGCCGACAGGCTGTACCGCTACTGCTGGGGCTTCGACGAGCGCCGCCCGGATGTGCTCGAGGAAACCTTCACACATGACGCAGTGTGGGTCGGAAATGTCATGGGCGAGACCAGGGTTGGGCCGCTCGAAGGTCGCGACGCCGTGCTCGCCTATCTGTCGAACTTCTGGCAGCACCAGCGCGATCAGCGACGCCACGTCGTCACGAATGTCATCGTCGAGTCGGCAGGCCCCACCACGGCCCGCATGCGTGCCTATCTGCTTCTCGTCGGCTCAACGCGGGCAAAGACCGCACTCGAGGCCGCCGGCTTCTACACCCTCGACTACCGGCTCGAGGCCGACGGCCGCTGGCGGATCTCACGCCTCGACGCCGGCTTCGACGTGCCGTTCTGGTCGATGGAGGTTGAGGAGATGGAGCCTTGGGTGCGCGACCTCTTCGGCATCACCCACCACAACCCCGACGCCTCGAACGTGCCCCGGCCCTGATAATCGCGACCGCGCCCACCATCCAGTGAGGAGAACGTCCGTGATCAAGTTCTTCGGTCTCATCGCACGCAAGCCCGACATCACCGAGCTCGAATTCCACGACCACTACCGCCACCCGCACGGCACCCTCGGCTACAAGAACCGCGGCTACGTCGGGTATGTCCAGAGCCACATGATCGCCACCAACGTCGACCCCTGCCCGACGAGCATCTTCGAGGCCGTGGCCGAGGTCTGGTTCGACAACCTGCACACCGCATTGGGCCTCGCCGACGACCCCAACTACCTGCAGTACCTCAAGGACGACGAACTGGCCTTCGTCGACCTCACCCGACTCAAGTGGCTCTACACCGATGAGACTCTCCTGCGCCTTCCGATTGACCCGGCAAACCCTCCGGCTCACGCTGACATGGTGTGGCTCATCACCACAGCGCCCACCACGATGAAGGTGCTTCAGTTCATCAACGGCGCGGATCCGATCGACGAGGCCACCCAGGCCGCACTCGCGGTGCGACTCGGGGCACTGCGTTCCACGCGCTGTGTTCCCACACCCGAGGTCTACGTGACCGATGAGCCCGCGTTCGGCGCAGTACGCGAGTTCTGGTGGCCCACCGAGTCGATATTCCTCGACGGTGTGCACGCAGACCCCGAGGCCTGGAAGGCATTGCTTGCCCTCCCCGCGGGCTCGGAGTCACTGATCGCGAAGGCCGAGCGCTTCACCTGAGGCCGGCTCGGCCCCGAAGATCACGCTAGCCATCGCACGACAAGGAAGGCAGAACACACGTGGAGCACGTCGAGTTCATCGACCAGACGATCCGTGACGGCCAGCAGAGCCTGTGGGGCCTGCGGATGCGAGCACATCAGGCGACGCCGGCACTCAGCAATCTCGACCGCACCGGCTTCCGGGTTATCGACTCCACGGGCGCGGGCATGGTCACGGTGCTGCTCCGCACCTTCAAGGACGACCCTTGGGCCGCGATGGACCACATTGTCGCCGGGATGCCCAACACCGAGAAGCGCTCTGCCACAAGGACAGTAGCCGTGGGGGGAATGGGTTTCGCGCCCGATTGCCTCGTCGACCTCTGGATCCAGCTTCTGGTCCGGCACGGCATCGGGAGCATTTGGCTGTTCGACTGCAGCTTCGACATGCCCACGATGAAGCGTGTCTCCGACGTCGTCGTTGCCGCGGGCGGCAAGCCAGTTCCCACCGTGATGTACGGGCTCACCTCAGTGCACGACGACGCCTTCTTCGCATCCAAAGCGGCGGAGATGGCGAGCTGGAACGGTGTCGAGACTGTCGAGCTCGAGGACGCCGCGGGGGTGCTGACCGTCGAACGAGCGAGTACCTTGCTGCCGGCAGTCGTCAACGCGGTCGGCTCGATGCCACTGGAACTGCACTGCCACGCGACCACCGGCATGGCGCCCGCTGTGTATGTCGAGGGGCTCAAGGCCGGGGTGCGGATCTTCCACACCGCGTCACGCCCGATGGCCAACGGCCCGTCGCTGCCAGCCACCGAGGGGCTCATCGCCAACCTCAAGGCCCTCGGCTACTCCCACGGCCTCGACGAGAGCCTCCTCGACCCGGTCGCCGCACACTTCATCGCCACTGCCGAATCGCTCGGTGGCACGAAGAACGGCTACGACCTCGGTGTTCCGCGTGAGTTCCTGCTCGCGCCCTATGGCCACCAGCTTCCCGGCGGGATGACCGGCAGCCTCAAGAGCCAGCTCGCGCAGTACGGAATGCTCGACCAGCTCGACGCGGTGCTCGATGAGATCCCGCGCGTGCGACGCGATCTCGGCGAGCCGATCATGGCGACACCGTTCTCGCAGTTCGTCGGGATCCAGGCAGTGCTCAACGTCGTCACCGGCGATCGGTACTCACTCGTACCCGACGAGGTGATCCAGTACGTGCTCGGTCACTTCGGTCCGCTGTACCAAGCGGCCGACCCCGCGGTGATGGACCGCATCATGTCCTCGCCCCGCGCGAAGCAGTTCGTCGGCTGGGTGCGTCCTCAGCCCAGCCTCGAGGAGATCCGCGGCACCCTCGGCCGTCACCTCAGCGACGAGGAGCTCTTGCTGCGCGCACTGCACTCGGGCGAGGAGGTCGACGCGATGCTCGCTCAGAAACCCAACCGCATCGACCCCCGCTACCAGAGCAACACGGTGGTGCAGCATGTCGAGCAGTTGGTGGCCGAGAGCCAGAGCATGCGATCGGTGTCGGTCAACACCCCTGAGATGTCCGTGACCCTGCGCCGCAACGGCGCGGCATGATCTGGCTGCGCGCCACGTGGCACCTGCCGGCGGGCGGGTCGCCTGACGAGGTCGACGCCCTCCTCCGCGGCGAACATGTGCCTGCCGTGCGTTCCTTGCCGGGCATCGCACGCCATCGCATGACGACGGCACTGCGCAACAACGACGGGACACATCCGTCGTGGTGGCGCGGGGAGGATCTGTTCTTCGAAGACGACGACGCTTTTGCATCTGCTCAGGGATCACCCGCATGGGCCGATCTGTGGGCCGGGGCATTCGGCGAGAAGATCGCCGGGCTCTGGCGCGAGGCGTACGACGTGGTCGAGGCCTTCGTCCCCGATGACGCACCCGCGCCCAGCGCCGGGCTGGCGACGGCGCTGTTCGGCACATGGCATGTGCCGCCCCACCTCACCCCCGCCGATGTCGATCCGGTCTACCTCGACGTGCACGTGCCGAATGTCCGACGTCTGCCTCGCCTCCAGCGCCACACAACACTTCTCACGCGTGACTGGCCACAAGGTCGCCACGCGGATACCTGGCGAGGTGCGGAGATCCGCTTCGCCGACGAGGCCGACTTCCGTGCAGTCCATTCATCACCGCAGTACCAGGCGATCCGCGAGGACGGCTTCAACGTCTCCGTCGCCTCGCATCACGTGAGCATCTACGTGATCGACGAGGAGTGGGCGCCGAAGTCCTGAGCTCTGGCTGCATCGCTCACGATTGCGAGGGCGACACCCGCGGCCTCCGGCACAGCGGTCGGAGCCGTCAGAGCGGTCAGAGCGACCGCAGCACCAGCAGGAACTGCCCGCCTCCGGCGTCAACCTGCGTTGTCACCCGCAGCTGGGGTGCGAAGCGCGAGAGGCGATCCAGGAGCCAGGCGGCCGCCTTGTCCGCGTCGTCCTTGCTCGGACAGCGAGCAACGACCTCGCGTCCGCCTTTGCGAGTCATGCGCTCCACCGTCGCGACAATCGGCGCCGGATCGACGACGAACAACTCAGATGACCAAGGCACCACGGGCGCGATCTTGCCCTTACCCGTGTTGCATGAGCGGTGGGCGAGGCGCTCCACGCCTGCGGGCGCCTTCTTGCCCTTCTGTGAGGCACCGCCATCGACACTCGGGCCGCGATCTGAGTTGACGGAGGCCTCCGGATCGACGGGCTCATCGCACAACCAGCAGCGCCACGCGTCCCGCTCGCCGACCTCATCCAGGGTGCTCATGGCCTGAGGTTACGGGGCGGGTGATCACAGGGCGACGAGCGGGCACGCCCGATGCTCTACCGCTCACCTCGCGGAGACCAGCGGAACACCTTGAGCGCGACTACAAATCCCACGATCGTCCACGCTCCCAGGACCAGAGCGCACATACCCAACTGCCATGCGCCCCCCGCCTCGATGACCTGCGCGCCGTCGGGGAGG
>WLRQ01000062.1 GCA_009697815.1 Actinomycetota bacterium | reverse complement strand
TCACCTTCGTGGAGCCCTTGGCGATCACCTGTCCCGCACTCGTCCAGGTCGCCAGCAACACGTCGGTGGATCCGATCGTGGTGCCGCTCTTGTTGGCCGTGCGATAGAGAGAGATGGTGATGTAGACGGTGTTGGCGGTGCCCGTGGGCATAAACGTCGCTGATGCCGACAGACAGGGCAGAGCCGTAGTACACGGCGCCTTGGTCGGGGAGAGGACGGGCACGCCGGCCGTCACACTCCCGATCGCTCCGAGCTTCTGCACCGCATAGGCCGGAACCGCGAGCCCCGTGAGGGCCACCGCCGTCACGAAGATCGCAAGTGCGCGTCTCTTCGCAGTTCTGTTCATGACGCACAGAATACGAGCAGCCAGGCGCGTTACCCACCGAAATGGCAGGTCAGTGACGATTCTTGAGCCAAATGATCCAAACATGATCACAAGGCGTGATACCTGGTCGATTTGGTGACCGAGAGCGACGACTTTGCCACCCCCGCACACTCACACCAGGTCATAACCGCCTCACGGAACTGGGGCTCACGATCCGGCCTGCACCCCCGGGGGTGCCAGACTGCCGCTGATGAAGGTCCACATTGCCGAACGACTCCGCGCGTATGTCGATGCCTGCCACCCCGGGCCCACCGCCACCGTCACCTTCGTGATCACAGCTGTCGCCGTTGGCGCGGGACGCGATCGGGTCGGTGTCGTGCTCGTGGCCGGGTCGGTGCTCGCCGGACAGCTCTCGGTGGGGTGGTCGAACGATGCGCGCGACGTCGACCGCGATCTCCGCTCCGGCAGATCCACCAAGCCGACGGTGCGCGGCGACATCACCGCCTCGCTTCTGTGGCGCTCGGCGTTCGTCGCCCTAGCAGCGTCCATGGCTCTGTCGTATGTGGCCGGGGGTCTCATCGGTGGGTCGGCGCACGTCCTTGCGGTGCTCTCGGCGTGGGCCTACAACCTCGCGCTCAAGACCACCATGTGGTCGGCGCTACCGTTCGCGGTCTCGTTCGGTCTCGTCCCGACGTTCATCACCTACGGGCTCACCCCGGCGGCACCGGCGGCGCTATGGGTGACCGTGACGTGGGCCCTGATGGGGGTGGGCGCGCATCTGGCGAACGCCATGCCCGACATCGACAGCGACCTCGCCGTGTCCGCCGGTGGCGTGGCCGCCGCATTGGGACGACGGGCAACGACGTGGATGACGCTGCTCTGCATCGTCTCGGCCGTGACACTTCTCGCCGTGCACCTGGGCACAACCGGGCCGATCGCCGCGGTGGTCGTCTCCGTGGCGGTCGTCGGTGCGATTGCGGTCGCCCGTCTCGGCCATGGCAGGGCGATGTTCGGTTTCGTGCAAGCCCTGGCCGTGTGCGCCGTCCTCATGCTGGTGGCGTCAGCAGCGCAGATCACGGGCTGACAATCGATCCAGGCGATCACGGGCGCTGATGCAGCACGAACGGATGCACCGCCGCCGCACCAGCGCGGCGCAGCAGTGCCCCGCTGAGGGTGAGCGTCCATCCAGTGCGCAGGGTGTCGTCGACGAGGAGTACGACCGCCCCCGTGAGCGACTGGGCTGCACCCGGACGAAGCGCGATCCGTGATTCCACCTCGCGCGCCCGTGCAGCCGCCGAGGGATCTCCGCCGCTGCGCGCACCGACGATGTCAAGCGCGTCCACCAGGGCAAGTTGACCCACTTCCGCGAGCCGAGAGGCCAGGGACGCGACCAGCTGTGGACGAGTCGACGACGGCACGGGGACGACCACCCCAGGACGCCGACCCCAGGTGCGGGCCCAGCGCGCCAGCACGGCGACGCTGGCCTCCACCACCCACTCGGGCACCTGCTGATCAGGTGCGGAGTCGGCGAGAAGTTCGGTGATCTTCGCCCACGCGGGGTCGTCCGCGAAGGCCAGCGCCCTTCCCTGTTCGACTGCCATTGCGCCCGAAATACGACCCGAGAACCCGACAAGCCCAGCGGCCCAGAGCTTGCGCGGTTCGATCTGCACGTCCTGGCTTCGCAGGAAGACCGAGGCAGCCTCGACCGTCTCGGCTTGTGGGGTGAGTTCCAACCCGGCGGGCAGGGCACCGACGCATACCGAGCAACGCCCGCACCGGGCGTCGATCGCAACCTCGTCATCGAGACTGCGACGCAGCAGCGTCTCGAGGCACGCTCGACTCGTGGCGTAGGACCGCATGAGCGCTGCCTCGCTGCGGCGGGCCGCGACGAGCTCGGCGTAACGCGGGGCGTCGTACTCCCAGTGCTGGCCGGTGCTGGCCCAACCCTCGACGCTGCGCTCGACCGCACCCTCGACAGCGAGGACCTTCACCAGTAACTCGATGCGCGACCGGCGCACACCGGTGGCGGACTCCAGCGCGGGCACGGTGACGGGGCGTGCCACCCGCTCGAGTTCGTCGAGAACCGCTTGCGCCTCAAGGGGATTGGGAACATTGGAGGTGGCAAACCACTCCCAGAGCCGCTCGTCGCCACTGCTCGGGAGTAAAGCCACGACGGCCGAGTCGAGTGCCCTACCCGCGCGACCCACCTGCTGGTAGTAGTCGACCGGTGATGGTGGAGATCCGACGTGGAGACAGAAGGCGAGATCCGGCTTGTCGTAGCCCATACCCAAGGCGGAGGTCGCCACGACCGCCTTGACCTCGTTGGCCCGCAAGGCGGCTTCGACCCGTACCCGGTCGTCGGCCTCGAGCTGACCGGTGTACTCCGCCGTGACGTGCCCGCGCGAAAGAAGGAAAGCATTCAGGCGCGTGGCCTCGGCCACCGTGAGGACGTAGACGATTCCAGAACCGGAAAGCACGCGAAGTGCGTCATCGACCCAGGCGTACCGCTCGATCGGCTCGAGCCCGGGCACCACGGACAGGTGCAGCGAGGTGCGCGCGAGCTGACCGCGTTGGACGAAGGTGTCGGGGCCAAGTTGAGCAGCGACATCCGCGGTGACCCGGGCGTTCGCGGTGGCCGTGGTGGCCAGGACGGGCCACGAGGGGTTGGCCAGCAACAGGCGCGCGATCCGTTGGTAGTCAGGCCGGAAGTCATGACCCCAGGAGGAAATGCAGTGTGCCTCGTCGATGACGAGCAGGCCCAGCCGTGGGAGGAGCGGGTCGAGGACGGCGGTGGCAAAGCGTGGATTCGCCAGGCGTTCGGGAGACACGAGAACAACGTCGATCGTGTCGTCGAGCAGTGCCTTCTCGAACGCCGACCAGTCATCGACATTCGAGGAATTGAGGGTGACGGCGACGAGCCCCGCGCGCGACGCGGCCGCTACTTGGTCGCGCATGAGCGAGAGCAACGGGGAGACCACCAGCACCGGACCACTTCCGGAGTCGCGCACAGCGCGAGCCGCGATCCAGTAGACCGCACTCTTTCCCCAGCCGGTGGCCTGCACCACCAGTGCCCGCCGGCCCTCGACCACCAGGGCTCGCGCAGCCTCGAACTGATCGTCCCGGACTGTGGCACCCGGCCCCGCGAGGGCCTCAATGACGGTGAGGGCCGCCTCGCGGAGTGCGGCCTCGCTAGGGCGTACGTTCGCGGGTTGCGCCAAGGTCATGCCATGACCGTAGGCCCATGACCTGTCATCAATGGGTGCTAGCGGCCTGGGTTTGATCCATGAGTTCAACGATGCTCAGGAGCTGGTCCTTGATCGTGGCGAGGGTGTCGACATTCGTGGCATAGCGTTCGAGGATCTGGTGCTGCACGTTCCGGGCCTCAACCCTAAGAGCAAGCCCCGCGTCGGTGACTCGGATGAAGACACGCCTCTGGTCGCCATCGTCACGGTCACGGGTGACCAGGCCCGCCGCCTCAAGCCGCTTGAGCAAGGGCGTCAAGGTACCGCTGTCGAGTCGAAGGCGCTGGCCGAGCGCCGACACCGTGACCGCGTCGGGCGATTCCCACAGGGCAAGCATCGTCAGGTACTGCGGATAGGTGATGCCCAGTGGATCCAGAATCGGACCATAGTTGCGAGCCACAGCACGGCTCGCGGCGTAAAGAGCGAAGCACAACTGTGACTCGAGGGTGGGGGTGGAGTCCTTGCCCATCACACAAGTCCAAGGGTCGCGGGGCGCTCAGTACGCCCCGCGCCGGGCGACCACAGCATGGAAGGTCCGGGCGATGATGACGATGTCGAGCAACGGGCTCCAGTTCTCGACGTAGTAGAGATCAAGGCGCACGGACTCCTCCCAACTCAGGTCCGATCTGCCGCTGACCTGCCAGAGGCCCGTGAGCCCAGGCTTGACGAGCAATCGACGTTGGACGTCGTGCTCGTACTGCTCCACCTCGCTCGGCAGTGGCGGGCGAGGCCCCACCAGTGACATCTGACCTCGGGCGACGTTCCACAGTTGGGGAAGCTCATCGACGGAGAACCGTCGCAAGAATGATCCAACTCGAGTGACACGCGGATCGTCGTGGATCTTGAAGAGCGGTCCGGAATCGTGCACGTTGTCCACTGCGATGTCGCTGAGTTGCTCCTCCGCATCGACCGACATCGACCGGAGCTTGACCATCGTGAAGTACTTGCCCCCACGACACACGCGCTTCTGGAGGAAGAACGCTGGGCCCTTGGAGTCGAGCCGAATGGCGATCGCCAACGCCAGCAGAACTGGCGAGAGGAGAACCAGCGCGGCCAGTGCGACGCCACGGTCGAACGCTCCCTTGGCGATGCGTCGCAAGCCGGTGAACTCGGGCTTCTCGACGTGCAGCAGCGGAAGGCCAGCCATGGGCTGGATGGAGATTCGGGGCCCGGAGACGTCCGTCAGGTTCGACGCGACAAGTACCTCGACGTCGCTGTCCTCGAAGTCCCACGAGAGGCGACGTAAATCGTTCTGGGAGAGGGTCGACCACGCCGCGACCGCGACCGTGTCGGCATCTGACCCAACGACGGCATCCGCGGCTTGTGTGGAGTCGCCCACCACCGGAATGCCCTCAACGGTGCGTCCACGGGCGTTGTCCACCAGCAGCCCGACGACCTCGAAGGGGTGGTCCTTGCGACTGCGAAGGCGGCGGACGAACTCCGCGGTCGCGCGTTCGGTGCCGATCAAGATCACGCGCCGGCTCGCCCGCCCGCGGGCTCGAGCCTTCTGCAGGATGCGATGGCCTACAGAGCGCACTACGAGACTTCCCACTGTGGCGAGGGGAAGTGCGACGATCGCGAATCCTCGCGCGAAACCCAAATCGAGGATGTAGCTGACGATGGCGATGAACGCGAGGAACCGCACCGCGGATTCGATAACGCGGCGGAACTCCCCGGTTCCCTCCGAAATGAATCGACGCTCGTAGGAGCGGCCGAGGGCCAGTACCGCCACCCAAGCAACCGGGAACAGCAGTGCCAACGGTACATAGAGCCCGGAGGTGCCCTCATCAGCAAAGATTCCGAAGTGCACGAAGAGAACCGCGAGTGCGGCGAAACACGCGACGGAGGCGTCGTCGATGACGAGCCAGCGCACGTAGCGATCGAGCCGCTGCGACCGACGCAAGCTCAACGTCGCCCTCTCCGGGGTCAACCGAGATGCAGGCGCAGGCGCGGGCACCGGCACAGACGCCGGCACCAGTGCGTCCACTGGTCTGAGCTTGTCGAGCCCAGGCATGGACGCCGTCTTGTGGGCCCCCATCGGGGCACTCCGCCCGTAGCGGGCCACAAGATCAACTTTAGTGATCGAAGCAGGTCCTGAATGCAAGAAATCCACGACTGACACCCCCCGGTGTGCTGACAGATCCATGGAGCCCATGTCGCCATGTCGTCGCGCGTCATGTCTTGGTCGACCTCGAGATTCCCAACCTTTTCGTCACTCTCGCGAGCGGAGCTGGTCGGTCGTGATGAGCCCGTGAAGTGAACGGTACGAGAGACCTGAGCAACCACGCCACACGAACGGGCGGTTCCACCAAAGACGTGACGGACCATCGATGATCGTGGTATTTCACACGCCGTAAGGCGACTTCGGGCAGCTGAAAGATGTCCTAAGCGGGTCGTTTCGTATCAAGAGCGAAGCGAATGATCACGCTGGCACCACTGAGATCTCGCGTGACCCCGCCCAGTGTGGGCGTCACCTTCGGATCGCCCAGTCCCCCAGGCCACGGACCTCCGCCGCCCTTGAGGACGTAGAGCGTCACCGTGGTACCGCCATGGCCTGGGCCCCACACCCTGTGCACCACTGTCGTTGCGTCGCTCGGGTCACGATCGGGCATGACCTCGTTGACGATCGGCTTCGTTCCCGTGAGTCCATCGACCTCGAGAAAGGCGGACAGCGTTGCGCTGATGCCCAACTGCGGCCCACTTGCCGAGCCCGCTGGGATCCCCGTCCAGGGCAGTGAGGGGTCAGAGTCACCCCTGACCAACACGACGTTCTCCGCCGCTCTCAGTGTGGTCGGGTCCGCGCCTGCTACCAGCCCACCTTCGAATGCCACCACCCCGAGGACCGAAGGGTGAAGACTCGCATATCGCAGCGCCATAGAGGCGCCATCACCGATCCCCGCCACGGTTACCCGCATGATGTCGATCTTCGCGGCACGGGACACGGAGGTGATCAGGTCGTCGATGAAGGCGACGTCATCGACGCCTCCGGTCTTGTCGATGTCACTGGGCAGTCCGGTATTCCAGCGACCCGCGATTCCCTCGGGGTAGGCGACGACAACTCCGTTGCGATCGGCTGACGCGTCGAGCCCGGAGTCATCGGTGAGTCCCCTGGCCGACGACCCGCCGCTGTGGAACGCGATCACCAGGGGTCGGCTACCTGCTGGGCTGGCCAAAGGCAGGTGGAGTCGATAACTGCGCGTGACCCCGCCGCTGACCATGCTGACGTCTTGCCCCACACCCGGCCGACCTGGGATCGCGGGGGCGAGCGCGCCTGAATCGGCAGCACCGGTCGGCGCCTTGCTCCGAGTTGAGGAGTCGAACGACGGAACTCCAACATAGACCGAGCGCGGCGCCGCGCAGCCAGCGCTGAGAGCGCCGACAAGTGACAGACCTACCGAGGTAGCGACGAGCGCGCACCGTCTCACGGCCGCGACACCAGAGTGGCAGCCGGTCCGCGCCGGGGCGCAAGACGTTCTCGCTCATATTTGCTCTCGACCTCCCCGAGTGCTGCCACCACGAGCCCCCACAGGACCCACATCGGCTGCGGCATACCGCTGGCGGTGAGATACGGGAAGGTCAGATTCACCAGTAGGAGGACTGCGGCCAGCGCCATCACCGTCGCAGCGAGCGCAACCTCAGAAGGTAGACGCGAGAGTGACATCAAGCGCTTGCCCGAACGCCACGACAGATAGACAAGCAGGCATCCGATCGCGACGTATCCGAGCCCGCCACGGAGCACGAGAGTGAGGTATCCCGACTCGGTGTGGGTCCACGCGATACCAGGAGGGTCGGCCGGTCCGAAGCCGTTCACCCAGTTGCCGCGCAGAGCCGGAAGGTACTGCTGGGCCCACACATCGAGCCGGTACTGAATCGTCTGGGGCAGGAGCGAGGTGCCCGCCGTGGGGGTTGCGGGCGTCGCGGTCGACTGTGCGGCGATGCGCTCGCTGACAAGCGGGAAGAAGGCCGCCAGTGAGATGAGGGTGCCCACGAGGAGCCAGGTAATGACCAGACCGAGTCGTCGAAGGAGTCGGCCGATGAACAGCACCCCCACGAGAAGGCCGATCACCGGGGTCGCCGTCAGGGAGAACACCAGCCCAACCACGGCCCCGCCGAGGACGACCAGGAGCCAGAAGCTCGACAGGACCTCACCTCTTCCACGCAGGAGCAGCGCGATCGCGAGCAGTGCGACGACAATGAGGTAGCCGGCAAGCGCGTGCCAGATCGGGAAGACGCTGGTGGCCCGTCTCACCGGATCCCATCCCGGCGTGTCGAAAACAGTGGTGCCAGTGATAGACAGCGCGACGTGCTGGAAGATCGGCGGCCCGACCTCTTGCAGGGCCGCAAGCGCACTCACGGGAATGCTGAACAGCAGGAGCATTCGCATCGCGATGGTGCGCAGTTCGGCGGTCGCGAACGCGGCTGCGACCATGCGGTAGAGCAGGAAGAACTGCATGGGCCCGAGCATGGTCTGCACGTCGTCGCTGGTTATCGGAACCTGCTGCAGTGCGGCGTCGAGCAGCCCGAAGGCAAACGCTCCCCCGCAGTACGTCAGGGCTGCCACGTCCCAGAGGCGCCAACGCGGTCCCGGGAGAATCCGGGCGGCAAGCCCGAGGACCACCACCGCCGAGAACACGGTGAGGACCTCCGAAAGCCTCAACCCCGGCAACGGAAGACCTCGCCGCAGACCCGAGGACACCGGGACCACGATGACAGCGACCAACGCGAGCAGCACCGGCCGCTGCGCGAGCCAGAGACCGACAGCCACTCCGACGAGGGCGAGGACTCCGAGCAGGGGACTGAGTGCGCCAATCCCCGCGACGACCACGACGGCGAGCACACCAGCGCCCACGAGCAGCCAGAGGGGCAGAGGGACAACGAGACCCAGGCGCAAAGGTGACCTGTCCATGCGATGCGACCGATCCGGCGGCTGGGAAACGGCGACGGGGCGCAAGGCGACCGCAGTCATGGTGCGGACTCAGGCCTCGATGGGGACGCGTGAGGCGCGGCTGTGATGCCCCAGCTTGCGCGGCACGAGAAGGCCCCATGAGGGGTAGACCCCGAACTGAGCCAGCCGATCACGCGCTGCCACGGCGTCCTTGACACGGCCTCCTTCGGCGACGACGAGGACCACGAGATCACAGGTCTGGGCGACGAGTTCTGCACCCTCGTCATGGCCGGGACGGCCGGTGGCGAGCAAGCGCGCCACCTTCCCCTCCACCAGGAGCGCACCTTCAAGGTCATGTCGAGCCGCCGACAGCGCGTGCGGACCAGCGACCAACCCGTCGGCCTTGTCCGCGAGATCGGCGAGCAAGCCCTCCACGTCGAACTGGGTCAGCGATCCCGTTCCCACGAATGCGACGACCGGCTCCGGTGATCCCGACAGCGTCTCCCAGCGGTGCGCTAGAGCACGGGCCTCCTCCGGGGTGATGCGGGCCCAGGACGAGACGCCTGGCCCCGTCACCGCGACAAGATCGTCGGGGACGTCGACCCGTCGGTCCGATCTCTCGATCGCCGCGACGATCACCAAGCCGAGCAGAAGTCCCAGCAGAGCGCCGATCCCGACGGACGAGTTACCGCTCTCGGTCACGACGGTCGCGGAACTTGAGATGGTGACTTCCTTCAAGCTGCCGTTGGCCACCTGACCCGGTGGGTTCGGCTTGGTGATGACCGTGGCCACGGCGGCAGAGGAATCGACCGCAAGTTTGGGCGTGGATGCCTGCACCATGATCCTGATGAGCGCGGTTCCGGGGTCGTTCGTCACCGTGAGGCTACGTCGCAATGCCACGGTCGTGATCGAGGCCTTCGCCGCAGCCTCGGCGATCACTCCGTCGTCCAGCGGAATAAGGGATGCGTAAGTTGTCGCAAGCTTCACAGCGGCATCGGGAAGGCCCGGCGGAACTCCCCCGGCTGGGATCGCGGGGGCAACGACGACCGACTCGGCCTGATAGAGCGCAGGGGTCCGATAGGAGACACCGGCGGCGACAAGAGCGCCGAGCACTAGGCACAGGACGACAACCCACCAGCGACGCCGAGCAACCCTGGCGATGTGGTGCCGGCGCGAGGACCACGGGCGAACGTGATCGTTCGGAAATCCCGGCGCGGGATCCTCATGGAGATTCATCACAGGCCACCTTTGGTTGGGGCTCGAACGACCCGAGGGCCGTCGACATGTAGCACGTTCATGACTTCCTCGGAGTGGCAGTCGTCAACGAGTTCAGGGACCTCGGCGGCCAACCCCAAGATTTGCAGTAACCCGGTGCGCTGGTCTGCCCATCGAGAATGTTGGCGGTCTCGAATGTGCGGAAGAGTCGAGACAAGTCGGTCGAAATCCTCCAGCGCACGTGTGAGGGACTCCGCTAGCGATTCAGGGTCGAGGTCGGTCACCACTGCCTCGGGAAAGAGCGGGCGCATCGCGCGGGTGTCGCTCATGACCAGCACTCGTCCGGCGTATCCGGCCTCGTACGCGGCTCTCATCACCGAGGTGGGTTCGGTGGTGAGTGCGAGCAGCACGTCGCACGCGTCCACCTCTGCTGCGTAGGCCTGCTGATCGAGCCAGCCCGAGATGTGGACGTTGCTCGGGAGATCGTCCAATAGTGACGCCGGGGCCTTGCGCGGATCTCCTGTGATCGTAATGTCGATGCCAGGCAGCAAGCGCCCGGCCTCGATCACAGCGGCAACGGGCTCATCGCTCGCGTAGACGCAGGCGAACAACACGCGCGGACGACGACCTTGCAGGGCCCTCACCGGCGATACCTGCCAACGAGGCGGCGCCTCATGGAGCACGAGAGGTCGTCCACCCCAACCGCGCACGACCTCGGCCCAGCTCTCGGTGGTGACGAGTACACCGTTGGCTTGCGCGGCAAGGAATCGAGTGATCCCCAGCATGCGCCTGGCCTGCGCGTTGTCCTTCGCGCCGAACGCCGCGGGGTGATTGTCGAGGACGAACCCAGACCCCGTCATGCGCGCGTAGGCCAAGCACAACAGGGCCGGATAGATCGGCGGATTCTGCACCACCACGGCTCTGGGACGTCGCGTCACGAGGTGGGCGACGGTGGCAAGGGCACTGACCACGTACCGCAACGGGGTCGCGCGCCGGGCGGCCAATCGGGCTGGGTAGATCGTGCGGGCCACGCCACCGAGGTCGCCGGCGAGATCACGGGCTCGACCTGCGGTGGGCGCCCATGCAAGGAACGAGACGGTCGTCCTACCCATCACAGCTCGTCCCGAAGGAGCCCAAATGAGGGCGCCGCCACGCCGGCTATCACGCTGCTCGACATGGCCGCGGCGAATACTGACGGCTCGAGATCGTCCACGGCACAACGGATCGCAAGGCCACGGCGGTCGAGTTCGCCCGCGATCTGGAGTTGGTGGTCATCAATGTGCTCGCCATGCGCGGCTAGGCGCGGCAGGAGCACCGCACACTTGCCGGCGTCCATCGCGGTAAGTGCCGAACCAGTGCCTGAGTGCGCCACGACGAGATCGGCCTCGGCGATCCGGGCGGCCAACTCATGGGAGGGAACGTTGATGTTCGCGTCGATCCCGAGGCCGGACACGTCGGTAACACCTGTCTGCCAGAACACATCCGCGTCGTTCGGCAAGGTCAGCAGCAACCGCTCGACTGCGCGGCGGAATCCGTGGGGCGCGATGGTGCCGAGCGTGACGACGACACTTCCTGGCGTATATGGCGCCCCGGCGATCGCAGGTCCGGCCCGGTAGCCATCGAAGACGCTGCCCGCGTAGTGCCAGCGACCCCCCGTCCATGCCGGGTACTGCGTGTAGAGATTCACACCCGGCAACCTCGAGACCATGCGTCCGCTCAGCGACGGCCCATCCGATCGCGCGGCACTCTCGATGTAGTGACAGGTGATTCCGCGAGCACGGGCCGGCACCATGACCGACACCGCGACGCTGGCGCCCGTGGAGATCACTCGATCGATGTCACGTTCACGGATGAGGGCCGTGGCGATCCGAGCGACCCTGACACTGTTGGGAATATCGCGAGGAGCGACATAGGGG
This sequence comes from Actinomycetota bacterium, assembly GCA_009697815.1. Taxonomy (GTDB): domain Bacteria; phylum Actinomycetota; class Actinomycetes; order S36-B12; family CAIYMF01; genus Longivirga. Next base: position 3,732 of record WLRQ01000062.1, on the reverse strand, counting down.
GTGTAAACGACATCCTGGCCCGCGAGCAAGGAACGAGCCTGCGGGGTGTCGAAGGTGACCCACACTGGATCATCGACGAGCCCGAACCGGGAGTGGAGCGCCCACATCTGCTGAAGGTGTCCGCCTGCGGAGCAGACCAAGAGCGTGGTCACATTTCCCCCTGTGTGACATAGCCGGGCGAGGAGTAGGACACCCCTGGGGTGCCCCGAGGTAGACGCACACCCACGGAATCGCTCTGCAGCCGAACGCCCTGCTCCCAAGCGCTGAACGGACGCACCATCCCCCGCAGATCCGTGCGAGGGTCGACGAGCACTACGTCGGACACACTGAGCCAGGGCGTGCTGTCCGTGGTCCAAAGCAGATAGCCAGCGCCTCCGGTGGGGCCTGACTGAGCCGACGTGATCACAATGCGCCGCAAGTCGTAGGACTCCGGTGGTTTGCTCAAGAACTGATCAGGAAGCAGGAACAGCCCCTGGTACTCCGTGGTGCCGGTGAGCCCGTCGATCAGCAACTGAGCAGGGCCTGCCCACACTTGGACCACGTCGGCGTGGTTGGTGGCACGACTTCCGTGCACGGTGGCGATGGCGATGTTCTCGAGCTGGACGACGGCACCGTCGCGCTGGTCGATATCGATCCCCTCGGAGAGTCCTGCCCCGGAAATGCGCAGTCCCTCGATGTGGACTGTGCCGGTCTGGCCCTTCAGTAGGAGCCCCCGGCGGTCGTGCGGATCGGGAGCATCGGCAATCGACGGGACGACGATCTCGCCACCGATGAGAACCACATTGCGTCCGCCATTGATGACGAGCTCACCCGCGAGCAACAACGGGTTCCGAGGAAGGACGAGAAGGTAGTCCTGACCAGCTTCGAGGCGGAGCTCGTGAATGTCGGGACCGATCGCCAATGTGATCGGCGTCGCGAGCCGAGGTGGCGCCCACGTGAGCCGCTCGGCGACTGGAGCCGGTGCTGTCGTCGGAACGGACCTGGCGGTCGTCGGTGCCACAAGCGGCTGCGACGGGCGGGGGCGAGAAAGCACGATCCCACCAACAGCGAGAGCCGCCACCACAATCACGGCGGCCACACCGACCCAGCGGATACGACGCGACCCTGATTGCGGTGATATGTCGGGGTCGGTGCGCTCACCCAGAGTCATCCCGCGCACACCCACCCCCCCGGGCTCAGGTCGACGAAATCCGACGAACTGTGAGCCTCCGACTTTAGGCGAACCGCCATGTGGGCGAGGGAGATTCGGGAGATTGGACCGACTCTGCAGCAATTGGTCCAGCGCTCTCGCGCATGCGCGGCCAACAGCAGCCAGGGCCTCCGGTCACCGAAGCGACCGGAGGCCCTGACTGTCGTGCTGATTGATCAGGCGACGTAGCCCGGTGAGGTGTACACCGTCCCGGCCCAGAGGCTCGCGGGCACCCAGTCCCCACCCGGAGGTGTTGCGTTCTGGGTGAGTCCGGCACTCGGCCACGACCCGAACGAGTCGGTCGAGCTGTATCCGGCGCCGGTGATGTAGACGCGGTCACTGACCATGTGGGTGAAGCCCGGCTGGCGGTCGGCGAGCAGGTACTTCGTTCCTCCGGTCAGCGGGTCGCCGCTGATGTTCACTCGGCGGGACACCCATGCCTGACCAGCACCGCTCGGGAGGGTGCGTCCGTCACCGGCGTCGAGGTAGAAGCCCTGGTAGGTCGCGTGCTTCGCGGTCAGCCCGTCGATGAGCAGCGTGCGCGGTCCGCCCCAGCACTGGATGACGTCGGCGTGGACTGTTGCCTTGGTGCCGTAGTTCGTTGCGTCGACCCTGATGTTCTGCAATACGGCGGTGACGCCGTTGTTGCTGCGGATGGCGAACTGGATCGCATCCGAGAGATAGGTTCCGGCAAGGAAGTGGATGCCCTCGATGTAGACCGTGCGGACGTCGGCACCGTCAGAGACCCGGATCCCTCTGTTGGGGCTGTCGTACGAACCCGACGGGACGCTGGTCCGACCACCGATCTCTCCACCGATCCAGACGATGTTGCGCCCGCCAGAAAGGGTTACCGCGCCGGTGATCCTGGTCGGTGCGACCAAAAGGTAGTCGGTGCTGTTATTCATGCTGACCGTGCCACCTCCGGCGGGGACCGTCAGCTTGGTGTAGCTCTTCCAGCCTGACGGTGGCGACCAGGACAGCGAGCCTGCGGCCGGAGCCGTGGTGGTCGGCGTGGGCGTCGGCGTGGTTGGCGTGGGGGTCGGCGTTGGCGTTGGCGTTGGCGTGACCGAGACGCCGGCAACCGAAATCGCCGAGACCATCGCAAGGTCAGTCTTGGCGCTGAAACCGATGTCGATGCGTCCGTCAGTGACCGCGACGGTGAGCGACTTGTCGAGTTCCACTCGCGCACCAGCGCTGGCGAAGACGTCGAGGTTCGTGAAGATCGGAGTGCCTTCCGCGGTGGCGGAGAAGACTCGCTTGCCCGCTGCAGTCCAGTAGTACTCGTTCATGGCCAGGGTCACCTTGTAGGTGCCGTTGGGTACCGCCGCGGACCAGGCGGTCATCCCCACCTTGTTGGTTCGCAGCATCGTGTTGCCCAGGGCACCCGAGACTGTCGCAGTCGGGACGGTGCCGTTACGTCCCCCGGTGAACCCGGAGTCAGCGGACCATGCGGTGCCATCGGCAGCAGTGAGTCCTACGCCGGCGGCGTCCATGTGCACCGACGTGACGGCAGCCTGGCTAGTGGCCGGCATGCCAAACGCCCCTATGCCACCGAGTAGGAGTGCTGCGGCGACCCCACCTGTGGTGAGGATCCGACGCGGGGCCGCGAATGCGGGCCGTCCCGAACCAGCGACCGGGTGGGATTTCGAACTGTCGAGATATGAAGTCATGATCTGCTCCTGAGTCGCGCGCCCATCTGCCCGACTTGGGCGAGGGGGAGAGGCGTGCGTCCACAAAAGTCATCGGGTCGCTAAACAGGGGGCTTGAGAATCCAGCAGGGCCAAGGGAATCCGGCCGCATGATTTAGGCCGAACCGGTGAAGAAAGTCCGCTCAGCGGCACCACCGGACATATGCGGCAAGGTGGCACGCAACATGGCGCAGGTGGCTAAAACCCTGCGGAGTTGCTCAGAAGGCGAGCGAAAGTTGCCACAAGGCCGCATTGCGGCTTTGGCCCAGCAAGGAGAGCAATCGCTCATCCGACGGAGGGCCATCAGCCGCTTCGTTGGGGCCAGGACCCCCGATGACGGCCTCGCGCACGGACCCGTTCACAGGGGCCAATCTGTCGAACAGTCGCAACGCTGCGCGGGCCCACGCCAGCACGAACAGCGGCCGGATGGCATCCAACGGGACACTGTCCGCGAGCCCGGCGGTGAAAGCCCGCCGGCCGCGCCCGCCCGCGCTGAACGCCTCCTGGAAAGCTCGCCCCTCAGCCGCCCGTCCATGGGCACTTGCGCGCGCGAAGGCCGTGAAAGCCTCGAACTGGGCGAGGTCGTGGCCAGGCGCCCCGCGCTCGCGCGCGAGCTCCCAGTCGACGATGCCCACGCTCAGGCGTTCGCCGTGCTCGGCCACCAGCAGATTGGGGTGGCTCACGTCACCGTGCTCGAACGGGCGAGGCAGCACCATCCCCCGGAGGGGCTCTACCGCGATCCGGGTGGCCGATGCCAACTCCCGGATCGGATCTCCCATGGGGGCCATCGCATCGAGCCGGGCCAACGGAGGCTCGAGAAGCTCGTCGATGATCATCGCCCCGTCGTCATAGCCC
>WLRQ01000061.1 GCA_009697815.1 Actinomycetota bacterium | reverse complement strand
TAGGGACTGCACCTCAATCGCGTCCATCTGCCACCTCCACATGGACAGTCTTGCCGTCCTTGTCTGCGGTGTCCGCGCTTCGGCCATGTGGATCTGCGCACGGTCGCGAGCCGCCGGGGTTCCCGCGAGCGAGCTCTGGGAACCGCGCACTCGGAGGCACTCGCCTGCCCACTGTGTTTCGTACGGACGCCGCAAGCGAACGCTTCCCGGAAATCGCGTGGTCCATCACACCGGGAAACTCCTCACAGCTCGCTGATGCCGCCTCGGCGATGACCCCATCCTGATGTTGACCGGGCCGATCTCTGCATCTCGCCGCGCACTCCAGCGCGGCGGGCTGAGCATCGACGACATGGACGTGGCAGAGATCAATGAGGCGTTCGCGTCGGTTCCCTTGGCATGGCAGTCGGAGTTCGACTACCCGACCGAACGCCTCAATCCGCGCGGTGGCGCCATCGCTCTAGGCCACCCACTCGGCGCATCCGGCCTCCGCATCATGACCACGATGCTCCATACGTTGGAGGACACCGGCGGGCGTTACGGCCTCCAGTCGATGTGCGAAGGCGGGGGCATGGCCAACGCAACCATCATCGAGCGGCTCTGAAAGTCGCCCACATGCCTAGTCGCGGATGGCCGGCCGCGGCGCAACCAGCACGCGGACTATGCGCGCCCAGAACAACGACAAGCCTCCCCATGCCACGTCGGGCCGGGCACAGGTGCGTGCCCGACCCGACGTGATGCGTTCGACTATCAGTTCGTCTTGATATTCCCACTTGCGATGTTCACCTTCGCGAAGGTGGGCAGCGAGGGCGCACCAGACGCCTTCGTACCGGTGAACGCGATCCCGAACGAGCCGACCGTGGCGGCCTTCGTCCTGGTCGACGCGGTGGTGGCGGTAAACGTGATCGTCACCGATGCCACACCGGTCGTCGCCGCGACCCAACTGCCACCGAGGGTGGTCTTCGACCAGTAGAACAGGCTGCCCGTCCCCCTCGCCGTACCGATACCGGTGCTGGTGTTGAGCGAGTAGGAAGTCAAAGTGCCCTTGAACTTCCAGTTGCCCTTCATCACCCAGGCCAACTGGCCCTTCACCGACGCGGGGATCAGCCCCGACTTGGCGAAGGACTGAACCTCGAACCCGAAGTTGGCCTTGCCCGGCGAGCTGTTGACGTAGCCGCCACCCCAGGCCGAACCGGATGTCGACACCCCGACCGTGACACCGGAGATGTCCGAGGAGGCGACGCAGTTCCCATCGCCGGCGTAGGCGGCCGTGATCAGGTAGGCGCCTGGCAGCCAGCCGATCGTGCTGACATTCCCATCGACCACGCTCAGCGCGTAGGGCCCGGGTAGACCCGTGAACGGGCTGGTGTCCAGGCTGTAGGACACCGAGCCGGTGCACCGAGCTCCGAGCCCGCTCACCGAGGGGGTCATCGAGGTGCCCGACAGCGCGATCCACTGCGTGCCGTTGTAAACGATGTTCGTCGACAGCGGTTTGATCACATCGGTGATCGGGATCGACACGTCGGCATAGTTGCCGCTCGGGTCATGCACGATCGCCGTGTCGCTGTAGGAGCCCACATTGGTGTGCGTGGTTCCCGAGACGGTCACGCCACGAACCGACACCCCACCGAGCCCGGTGCAGGACGACGAGCCCTCGTGCCCCTCGTCGCCCGAGCCCACGGTGGCCTTGTGGGCCAGGCCGTCGTAGGTGAGCGTGTACCCCTTCACCTTGCACACCATCGTCGCTGCGTTGATCTTGTCCGACACCGTGCCCGAGTCGTTCGAGTAGTTGCCGGTCGTGTCGGTAAAGGCCCACGGATCCGTGGCGTACGTGCCGGCTGCGGTGTGCGTCGTGCCGCTGACCACGAGCCCGGTCAGGACACCGTCGGTACCGACACCCGTGCACGAGCCCGAGGCCGTGTGCGAGATGGCGTTGTAGGTGACCGTGTAGGGCGTCACCGTGCAGACAGCGGTCGCCTTAGCGATGGACAGGTCCGCGGTCGAGGTGTAGTCGAACGTGTACCCGGCATCCGATGCACCACTGCACGTGATCGTCCGAGGCGAGTTCGCAACCTTGCCGGTGGTGGGCGAGAACGCAACGTAGTCACTCGTGCAGGTCGGTGCCGTCGTCAGCGTCGGGGTCACGGCCGGGCCGGTCGGAGATCCGGTGTGCAGCGTGTAGCCGTAAGTGGGAGCACCGCCGCCGTAGGTCAGGGGCTGGGCGTCGGGGACGACGTAGAGCGTCGCGGACGACGGGACCGTGTATCGCAGGATCACTGCGCCGTTGCCGCCGCTGCCACCAGTCTGCGGGACGTTCTCGCCGATGATTAACGTCTCCTCGCCGTAGTTCATGCCGAACATGACGTCGCCGGCGTAGCCGCCGCCACCGCCGCCGCCGGTGGAGTCCGACGCCGTCCCGCCAGGGCCGGAGTCTGCGGCACTCGAACCACCGTCGGCTCCACCGCCGAGGCCGCCGGTGGTCTGGCCGGCGGTGTTGTTGCCACCGCCGCCGCCGCCGCCGAGGACACGCGTGTCATCGGCGAAGGCCGATGTCGACGCGCCAGTGATCGTGCCGACCTCCGTGCCCACACCACCTTCGCTCGAGCCGCAGTCGAGCGATGTCGGCCCGGTGATCACGGGCAGGACAAGTGGTTCGGCCGACATGTCACCGGCGAGGCCGGATCCAGCCTCACAACCCGCCGGGGTGGAGCCGGCCGCGGAATCGCCAGCTCCTCCACCGGCCGCAGCCGAGAAGTAGTAGTAGCCGGGGGAGTTGGCCGGAGTGGTGGTCGTGTCCTGAAGGGTGGAGTCGAGCAGGTAGGAGATCGAGCCCGAGCCACCGCCGAAAACGGCGTTGCCGGTCTCGCCTCCCGCACCTGATGAAGGTGGGGAGACCTCCTCGCCGTTCATCCAGGGTAGGCCCCAGACGCCAGCCTTGCCGCCGGCGCCAGAGCAGACAGTGGCGGACGCTGCGTCGGAGACCTCGGTCGCCGTTCCGTCCTGGCTCGGCATCCCGGACTCGCCGCCGGTGCCGATAACGGCGTTGGCGGCTCCGGTCAGTCCAGTGCACAGGGCCACCTGTCCGCCACCGCCACCGCCGCCCGCGGCGTAGGCGGCGAATCCGCCGCCACCACCGCCGCCGACCACGACCATGTCATAGGAACTGACGCCAGCGGGAGCTGTGAAGGCACAGCTGCCGGTGATGACGACCTCGGCAACCCCCTCGGTCACGGTCGTGGTCATCGTGCTGCCCTCGACGCACGGAGCGAGCGGGCCAGCCAGGTAGCGCACCACCACGGCGCCGTACAGGCCGCCGGCACCGCCGGACAGGTCGGCCCCGCCGCGGATCGCGTAGATCGCGGAGTAGCCGACGCCACCGCCGCCGCCCGCACCGAACGTCGGGTCCTGCCACGTGCCGCACTGACCCCAGTCAGGAGCCGTCAGGTCGTGGGAGTTGACCGAGCCGCCATTGCCGTACCCACTGGAGTTCCTGGTGCCGTCGAGGTAGACGCCGGAGCCGCAGACGGATACCGGATCCGTGGTGTCGATGCCGGACGATGCTCCACCGGCCCCGGGGCCGAATCCGAAGTTCGTCAGGTCAGCGGACGTGGGGTCCCAGCCTCCGCCGACGACCACATCGGACCCGTCGAGGATGCTGACCCAGGTCGCGTCGGGGAACAGCGTGGTCGCCTCGAAGGGGATGAAGCCGGCGCCACCGTCGCCGCCGAACGATGCTGCCCAGGTGCCGTCGAACGTACCGTAGGTGGCATCCGCACCCACTCCACCCGCGCCTGCGCCGCCGCCGGCCGCAGTGAAGTAATTGTTGACGTCCCAGGACGGGATGACCGCAGGGTTGCCACCGTCTTGGGCGGCGCTGCTGCCGATGATGTTCGAGCCGGCCGCCGTGGAGCCGCCGGTGCCGACCGTGATGACCGAGCCATCGGAACCGGCCGCGGTGCCACCACCACCACCCGGGGTCGACCATGCGCCGAAGGCGGAGTCGCCACCCGCGCTGCCGTTCGTGCCAGTCCAGGTCGTGATGTCCGTCGCGCTGCCGCCGACGCCGTTGGCGCCACCGGCGCCGACCGTGACGGCGACCGGGGTGCCTGGCGTGACGGCGAGGTCCTTGTAGAGGGCGACCGAGCCACCCGCGCCACCGCCGCCGGCGAGCACTGCGCCGAATGCGTCCGTGCCACCACCGCCGCCACCGCCACCGCCACCGGCGAGCACGACGTCAACCGCGCTCACGTCGAAGGGAACGGTAAACGTGCCCGACTCGTTGAACAGCTGCTGGCAAATGGGGTAACCCGTGGTCGCGTCGGTCCCGACCACAGTGACGCCGGGCGCCTTCGGGCAGAAGTGCGCTGTGACCGCTCCAGCTTCCGCTGGCGCCGCGGTGACAACCGCAACGGCGGCCACCCCTGTCAGCGAGAGAGCGACGGACGCGGTGAGAGACACACCACGCATGAACAGAGGCCTGATGGCCATCGAGACTCCTTGGTTCTGGGGACCCCCCGTGGGCACTACCAGCACCACAGTCGGAGCCCTGCCGCCGACCCCGTGGAGTCAGTGGAATTGGACTCCACATTGGAGCGCGGCTCCAAACTACACAGGGTAACCGCGACAGTCAACGATCCCCAGCGTTCGGCCCGTTGACCTAGGCCAGAAGTAGGCCGGTGTCACTCTGCGTATGCGGAACGTGGCCTCGCCGCACCGCGTCACTGGCGTGGCGCCTCGCCTGGAATTCCCGTCCATGGGAAAGTGCGCGGGTGGCCAAAGGCGAGCACCCAACCCGAGCGGCCCTCGTGGCGGCAACGGTCCACCTGCTCGACACCACGCCTGCCGTGAACCTCCAGATCGAGCCAGTGATCAAGGCCGCTGGCGCCTCCGTCTCCTCTCTCTACCACTTCTTCGCCGACTTCCGTGAGTTGGTCGAGACCGCCCAGGTGGTTCGTTTCTCCCGCTTCGTCGACGTCAACGTCGGATTACTCACCACGATCGTGAACAAGTCACGGACCCCGCAGGAACTGCGCGCCGGCCTGTCCCAGGTGACGAGGTCCTCGCACACTCCGGAAATGCGACACCTCCGCATGGACCGCATCGAGGCCATCAACGCCACGGCCGGTAACCCGCGCATGACGGAGGCGCTCGGGGCGGAGCAGCTCCGACTCACTCGCGCCCTGGCCGAACTAGTCGGCACGCTGCAGACACGTGGCTGGATGCGCCCTGACCTCGACCCGATGGCGGCCTCAGTCCTGATCCAGGCCTACACACTGGGCACCGTCGTCAACGACGTGTCGCCCGAGCAGATGGACCCGGAGCATTACTACGTCATGATCGACCTGCTCGTCGAGCACGTCTTCGGCCTGAGTCAGGCTCCCTGGGATCCGCCACCGAAGGCCTAGGCGACCCTTCCCGCTGGTGGAAGGGCACCGGCGCTCCGCACGGCTCCTTGGCGAATTCCGTGGGCACCGAAGCACTCTCCGACATCTCTCGCCATCGTCGACTGCGTCCTCGCGCACCGCAGATGGCAGGCGGTTTCGCGATCAGCGACAAGTCGCGATCTCGCCCATCTCGTCAATGCCATGAGGCTGCCTCTGCCCGGTGGGGGGCTCGCCCTAGGCGCGGTCAGTGCCGAGCTCGATCGCGAGGCGGACGCAGCGGAGCCAATGACCGCGCCCGACCTGACCGTATGCAGCCAGGGACGCCCGCTCGGACGGTGGGTCCCACGCGGGATGGCGAGCTCCCAGCGGGCGGGGATCTCATCGGTGAGCCCAGCATGGGCCAGTGCCGAGTTCAGGCAGATCGTGGCCGAACCTGTCGAGAGCACCCTCGCGCAGCAGGCGGTCCAGGAGCGTGTGCGTCAGCCCCCGCCTGGCGGGCGGTGTCCCTGGTGAAGGCGGCGGGGAGGCCGCTACGTCAGCCGCAGCACCTGGCGCGCGACTCGTGTTGGGCGTTCGGTGTTCGGTGGTGACCGCACACCGAACACCCCGAGGCAGTCAGACAAGCGGGTCACAGTCTGAGTCGCGGCTGGAGGGCGGTGGAAGGGCGGTGGAAGGGCGTGCAACCCGAACCCTGCGAGCGGCATGCCCGCGACGGTCGCAGCGGCACATGCGAGTGTCCTGGCGTGCCAAGTGATCTGTGCTCGTGCCGAGGAATTCTGATGGCAAACTGATGGCAAATGATCAAGGCCTCCAGCGAGTGATCGCTAGAGGCCTTGTCCCACAGGGGATTTCAAGTAGCGGGGGCAGGATTTGAACCTGCGACCTCTGGGTTATGAGCCCAGCGAGCTACCGAGCTGCTCCACCCCGCGTCGATCGGGTTTCCCCAACGCGTGCGCCCACTGTACGTCGGGCGCTCACCGCGGAGCAAATCACGGGAGCGCCGCGCCCGCCCTCGGATGACGCTAGGTGACCGGCCCCACCGAGGCCGAGGGTGAGGGCTCCGACGAAGGACTCGGGCTCGCCGTTGCGAACCCGAGATCCTTCTGCGCCGACGCAGCGGCGGCGAGAGCCGCAGAGAGCCGGTTCTGAGCCGCCCCGTAGGCCGCGAAGTCACCGCGCGCGAGGGCCGCTCGGCCGTCATCGTAGGCGGTCTGCGCGGCCGCGATGGCGACCACGAGTCGCTGCTCCGCGGTGAGGTCACCACTCGGCGATGGCGTCGGGGTAGGAGTGACATCCCCGCCACCGCCACCCGGCGTGGTGCCCCCCGTGCCCGCGGCACCGAACACGTCGGTCAACGCCTGGGCGAGGGTGTCGCGGAAAGCGACCTTGGCACCGAAGCTGACCAACACCTTCTGCAGCAAGGGGAAGCCGTCGGTGCCCGTCGCGCGGATGTAGACCGGCTCGACGTAGAGCACGCCATTCGCGACCGGCAATGAGAGCAGATTGCCGAGCTGTACATCGGACCCGCCGCGACGCAGTAGCGAGAGCTGCGAGGACACCGTGGGATCGGACTCGAAGTTGTTCTGCACCTGTGATGGCCCGGGGATCGTGGTGTTGCTGGGCAGTTGCAGAACACTGATCTTGCCGTAGTTCGGGCCCGGTTCGGAGTTGACGGCCATGAATGCAGCCAGGGTCTGCCGCTTCTGGGGCGCGAAGGTCGTGGTGAGTGAGAACGCGGGCGAAGTCGTGCCGGGCATCTGCACCTGGAGGTAGTACGGCGGCTGCGCCGCGGATGCCGTCGGCTTCGTCGGGTCGTTGGGGACGTTCCAGAAGTCCTGGCCGCTGTAGAAGCCGTCGGGGTCGGTGACGTGGTACTTCGCGAAGATCTGACGCTGCACCTTGAACATGTCCTCGGGGTAGCGCACGTGGTCGAGCACACCCGTCGGAATCGATGCGCGAGGCTGCACAGTCCCCGGGAAGGCCTTCATCCACGTCTGCAGGACCGGGTCCTTGGTGTCCCACTCGTACAGGGTGACGGTGCCGTCATAGGCATCGACCGTGGCCTTCACCGAGTTGCGGATGTAGTTGACCTGGTCTGGTGCCTGCGCCGCCACGTTCGCAGCCTGGGCCGTGAGCGTGTCGGTCGCGGCGCCGCCGAAGGACGTCGGCGTGGCGTTGGGGTACGCGTCAGTGGTGGTGTAGCCGTCGACGACCCACAGCACCTTGCCATCGGTGATGATCGGGTATGGGTCTCCGTCGATCTGGAGCCACGGCGCGACCTTCTCAACACGGTCGCGAGGGTCGCGGACCTCGAGGATGCGCGACTCCGGATTGATCAGGTCCGACAAGATGATGTTGGGTTCCTGGTACTTAGCCGCGAACAACAGGCGGTTGAAGATCGACCCCGTAGGAATGCCTCCGACACCTGTGTAGGTGTAGACCGCCTGGCCGTTCTGCGTGGAGTCATCGGGGTAGTCGAGTTCGCGCTTGGGTCCGTCAGCCGGACCGCCCACGATCGAGTAGAGCGGCGAGTTCTCCCCGAAGTAGATGCGTGGCTGCGCGACGTCGAGAAGGCCAGCCGGTGGCAGGTTGCTCTCGAAGAACGAGGGCTTGCCCGCGGTGGAGGTGTTGTCGTAGGCAGCCACGACACCGAAGCCGTGGGTGTAGACGACGTGGTCGTTGGCCCAGTTGCGCTGAGAGTCCCCGATGCCTGCGAGGTTGAGCTCGCGAGCAGCGATCACAGTGCCCCGCAGCTTCCCGTCGAGGGTGTAGCGATCGACGTCGAGAGAGTCCGGGAAGATGTAGTAGTTGCGGATCGCCTGGAGTGCCTTGTAGGTGGGCGACACCACGGCGGGGTCGAGCAGCCGGATGTTCTCGAGGGTGCCTTGGCTCGACTTGATGGCCGCACTTGTTGCGGTGTCGGTTGCGGCGTAGGGGGCGACCTGTGCCTGCGCGAGGCCGTACGACGCGCGTGTGGCATTGATGTTGTTCTGGATGTAGGGCGACTCACGCACCAGCTCTGTCGGTTTCACCTGCACCGACTGCACGAAGGCCGGGTAGATAGTGCCGATGAGGAGGGCCGAGCCGATGAGGAGCACCAGGCTCGTCACGGCAACGGTGAGGCCCCGACGGAACGCGCTGACGAAGAACAACACCGCGCAGATCAGCGCCACGAACACCAGGATCGTGAGGCCGGGGAGCAGCGCGTTGACGTCCTTGTAGGTGACCCCTGGCACGAAGTCGTCGGTGGAGAGCGAGAGCTCGTAGCGGTCGAGCCAGTAGGCAACTGCCTTGAGCAGCACGAACATTCCGACGAGCACCGACAGGTGCGCCTGGGCCGCCCTGCTGACGCGGTCGTCGGATGGCTGGAGTCGGATACCGCCGTAGATGTAGTGGACGACGATCGCGGCGATAAAGCCCAGAACCACGACAGCAAAGAGGAATCCGAGGACGAAGCGCAGGAATGGCAGGGTGAAGACGTAGAACGAGACGTCCATGCCGAACGCCGGGTCGCTCGTGCCGAATGATGTGGCATTGCGCCACATCAGCCAGGTCTTCCACTCCGACGTAGCGCTGACGCCCGCGAGCAGCCCGAGCAGAGCGGGGACGCCGAACAAGGCAAGGCGGCGCAGCGGGTCGATGACCATCCGATAGCGCTCAAGGCTTGCCTGCTCGGGAGACATGAGCCGGAACACGGGGCGCACCCGGTACGCCAACCACATGTTGAAGCCGACGATCAGCGCCATCACCAGGCCGAACCCGGCCAACAGCCCGATGCGGGTGTAGAGCTGTGTGGTGAACACATGGGACGCGTCGACCGACTGATACCAAAGCAGGTCAGTGTAGAAGCCCGTGAACAGCATGAAGCCGAAGACGAGCACCGCCACCACAGCGATGGTGATGGCGAGGGTGCGGCGGCGGACGCTGCGGACGGGCGGAGTGGCGGCGGGGCGAGGCCCAACCCCGCCACCGTCGGCTGACATGTCAAAGGTCACGTGCAGCACCTTACGGTGCGGTCCGCCGACATGCGTCCAAGTTGAGCCGGGCACAATCACCCGCGTGACCAGCGACTCCCCCGCTCCGCCCCCCGAGGCCCCCGAGACCGACCCGTCAATCGACCCTGCCGGGATAGCCCGGGCCCAACGCGCTATGCGGCTCGTGCAGCTCATTCGCGAGATCGAGCAGCACGTCGCCACAGCCGGATGGGATCAGAATCCGCGATTCTTCGCGCTGGCACTCACGTCCGAACTGCTGGCACTCGAACCTGGACTGGCCGCCACCCTGGGCGATGCCGTGCACGATCCACACTCGCTCACCCCGATCGAGCAGGAGCCGTTGCAGGGTGATCGGCCGCTCGACGACCTGCTCGCGACCACGACGTGGCCGCCGGAGGTTGTCGGCGCCGCGATCGTCCTGGAACGGCTCGTGCTCCCACCCACCGCGGAGACCGACTTGCCCGATGACGACCAAGCGGGCCTCGAATCGGCGGCCGCTTCACATCCCGAGCGCCAGGACGTCCGCATGGCCGTCGTTGTCACCCGCGACGGTGGACGGATCTGCGCACTTCGTCTGCGATCGCACGACGTCGACGCAGATGTCCTCGTCGGCGAGGATCTCGTGCCGCGCTTGGCCGATGCGCTCGCTGCGACCCTGACCTGAGGACGCGCGCACCTGCCCCTACGTGCAGGGCGTGACCGCCTTGCCCGCCGCATAGGCCTCAACGGCGGCTACAGCCTCCGCCAGGGTCGAGATCCGTGCCACTGTGAGCCCGTCTGGAATGTCAGCATCGAGAACGTCGGCGCAGTTCTCGGCTGGAGCGAGGAACAGCGTGGCGCCTGCAACGCGCGCGCCGAGCATCTTCTGCTCGATGCCGCCTATCCCGCCGACCGTGCCGTCGGGGGTGATGGTGCCGGTGCCCGCGACGTACTTGCCACCGGTGAGCTCGCCCGGTGTGAGCTTGTCGATGATCCCGAGGCTGAACATCGTGCCGGCGCTCGGCCCGCCCACCCCCTCCAACGTCACCGTGAGGTGGAACGGTGCGCGCAAGGCCTGCCCGACGCTGATCCCGAGGAAGGCCCGAGCCGGATCCTGGGGCGAGACCGCAGTGACGATGCTCTGGATCGACTCCGCGCCGCCGCGCACCACGCGCACGTCAACCTTCGCGCCCGGTGTCACGCCCGACATGGCGGCGGTGACATCGTCAACTGACGTCACGGCGGAAGAGCCGATCGCGAGGATCTGGTCCCCGGGCTCCAGCTTGCCGTCTGACGGCGATCCGGTCAGCAGGCTGCTCACGACGACGATCCTGAGAACGGGACGACCGAGGTAGGCCAGCGCCGCGGCCATCGAGTTCGACTCGCTGTCGTTGAACTGGCGGACGTTCTCCGCGTGGACCTCCTCCCCGCTCACCGGGTCGGGGAAGAAGGACTCGCGAGGCACGATGCGTGATCTCGGATCGGCCCACCCGATGAGCACCCGGCCCACGTAGATGCCGGTGTCAGGGCCGCCGCGTTCATTGACCGTGGTCATGTCCAGGTGCCCAGACGTCGGGAACGTGGGCGTGCCCGAGATCTCGATCACCGCCTTGCCAGCGATGTCGCCGATCGTGTTGTACGTCGGACCCGGTGACAGCTCTATGAACGGCAACTGGACCAGGGCGCTCACGGCCAACAGAGCGCCACCGACCAGGACGGCCGAGCCGAGCCACAAGCGCCGGCGTAGTGCCAGTCTCACTGCGCGAGGCCGGGGCCGCCAGAGGGGCCGGACTCCCCGTCATCGTCGTGACGCGCATCCCGAGGGAGCCCCGGAAGCGGCCTGCGCATGGCTTCGCCGAATCGGGCGAGTTCGTCCATCCCGGCCTCAGGATCGAGGGGTTTGCGCTCGCGACTGCGCCACGCTGCCCAGAGCAGCCCGAGCACGGTTGCTGCCAACGGAATCAGCAGCCAACCAAGGATGTCCATGGCCCCACCTTACGATCGATCCGGCGAGCGAGATCAGCGCGACCGTGCTCTACGCGCGGCGCGCACGAACGCCGCCGCGCCCAGCACCGCCACCGTGGCACCGGCCGCCGAGGCACCCGCGACCGTGGCATCACGCTTGCCGATGCGACGACCCACCAGCGTGTGATCACCTCGGACCTCGTCGAGGACAACACGCAGGTTGGCCTCATTGTCGTAGGCAGCGACCCATCCCGCCTCGCGCAACGTCGCCGACGAGACCACGAGCGGGTGCATGACATAGGCAAGCTCACTTGCCGGCGCCGGGGTGACGCCGAGCCGGTGGAGGCGCTCCGCCGTCGCAAAGGCAAATGCCGCAGGAACTTCCACGCGCTTCATACCCGAGAGTTGCTCGACCCGAGCCTGCTCGAGGTAGCCGTCACTGCCCACGGTGACAATGCCGCTGACCTTGCCCAGAGCGGCGTACTCAAGTGCCGAGGCAAGATCCTCGACATGGCAGAACTGCCACGCCGGTGCGGCGTCCCTGATGCACAGCAGCCGAGGTGCGGAGAAGTGTCGGGTGACGAGAGTGTCGACACCCGGACCCACGAGTGCGGCAGGGCGCACCACCGTGACATCGAGTCCGGGATGCACTCGTCGCGCCGCTTCGGCGACACTCTCGATCTCGAGAAGATCGGCCAGGATTCCCTCCGAGGGCGCTCTCAGCGGCGCGTCCTCAGCGAGCGGGGTGGGGTTCTCAGCAAGTGCGCCATATACGGCCGCACCAGTGACCACGATCATCCTCGACACGCCGGCGGCTGCGGCAGCCGTGACCACAGTCTGAGTGCCGCGCACGTTCAACGCGGTGCGCTCGGCGGCGGGACTTTCGAGCGAATGGTCGAGAGCGAGGTGCACCACGGCATCAACGCCCGCGAGTCGCTGCGCGAGAACAGGGTCGCGGACGTCGCCGATGCGCCAGGTGACTCCCTCGACATCCCCTCGGCGGATATCGATGGCCACGATCTTGCCGACGTCGGCGTTGTCGAGGAGGCGACGCATGAGCGCAACGCCGACGAGTCCGGCCGCGCCGGTAACTGCCACCGTGAGCCCAGACCTACGGCCAGTGCGCGGACGAGGTGTGAGGACATCCTCGCCCTCGGGCGGGGATTCACCCCCTGAGGTCGTCACCTCAGGGGTGTTAGGCATCCCTGTCACCTTGCGGCGAGAAGCACGCCCGTTCGCCGCAGGCGTACCGCCTGACCCATCCACGGTGGTCATGCGCGCCAGACCCTGGCTACCGTTGAGGTCATGACCGTGCGCATGGGGACCATCCTGCCCCAGCATGGCAACAAGGGAGTGCGCGGATGAGTGGCAATATGCCCTTCGGATTCGGTCCAGGCGATGGCGACGACGACGGCTCAGGTGGCACGGGCCCCGTAAACCCTTTCGGCGCTGGAGGTTTCGACCCCAGTAGCCTCGATATGGCCCAGATCGGTGCGGCGTTGCAGCAACTAGGCCAGATGATGCAGTCCGGCGGTGCCGACGGCTCGTCGGTCAACTGGGAACTCGCCCGCGATACAGCACGCAAGGTCGTCTCCGCCGAAGGCGACCCCTCGGTCTCAGCGATCGAACGGCGCGAGGTCGAGCAGGCGCTCGACCTCGCCACAATGTGGCTCGATCCGGTCACGACCTTCCCCGCCACGAGTTCGGGCGGCGGGGCCTGGAGTCGCAGCGAGTGGATCGAGTCGACCCTTCCCTCGTGGAAGCGCATCGTGGAGCCGGTGGCCGAGCGGGTCAATGAGTCGATGAGCGGGATGCTCCCTGGTGGCGAGCTTCCCGAGGGACTGCCCCCCGAGATCGCACAGATGGCCGGACCGCTTCTGGGAATGGCCCGCCAGATGGGCGCGATGATGTTCGGCTCCCAGCTTGGCCAGGGGCTCGGCGCGCTCGCGGCCGAAGTTCTCGGCGCCGCCGACGTCGGCATCCCCCTCACCGAGGACGGGCGCGCCGCGCTACTCCCCCGCAATATCGCGGCTTTCGGCGCCGGTCTCGGGATCGATGCCGGCGAGGTTCGCCTCTACCTCGCGCTGCGCGAAGCAGCCGCCCAGCGGCTCTTCGCACATGTGCCCTGGTTGCGCTCACAACTCACCGCTGCCGTGGAGGCCTACGCGGCAGGCATCCATGTCGATCGCGAGCGCATCGAGGAAGCCGCCCGCGACCTCGACCCCAGCGATCCTGCGAGGATGGCCGAGGTGATGGCGTCAGGGGTGTTCGTGCCCGACGACAGTCCGGCACAGGTCGCGGCGCTCGCTCGTCTTGAGGTGCTGCTCGCACTCGTCGAGGGCTGGGTCGACGACGTCGTCACCGAGGCCTCCGCAGGCCGGCTCCCCTCGGCGATCGCACTGCGCGAGACGATGCGCCGCCGCCGGGCAAGTGGCGGTCCAGCAGAGCACACCTTCGCCACGCTCGTGGGCCTCGAATTGCGACCACGTCGTCTGCGCGAGGCAGCGGCACTGTGGGAGGCCGTGAGGCTCAGTTCGGGCACCGACGCCCGCGACGGCCTCTGGGACCACCCCGACCTGCTCGCTTCAGCCGAGGATCTCGAGAGTCCCGAGGCGATCGAGGCCTATGTTCGACGCTCGGCACCCCTGGATCTCTCGGGGCTCGGAGATCTGCCCGAGGCACCGTCCGGTGACGCACCGTCCGGTGGCGGCCAGCCCGGGAGCCCGAGCGCGTGAGCCCGAGCGCGTGAGCCTGCACAAGGACGCCCGGAAAGTGATCGAAGCGTGGGAACCCCCGGGCGCCGATTCCCAGCAGATGTCCCTCCGCGTGGACTATCTCGCGTTCCTCGACGAGAACCCTGATGCGATGTGGCGCAGTTGTGTTCCGGGACATCTCACCGGGAGCGCCCTCGTGCTCTCACATGATCGAACCGAGGTGTTGCTCACCCTGCACCCCAAGTTCGACCTATGGCTCCAGATGGGCGGCCACTGTGAGCCCGGCGATCACACCTTGCGCGCTGCCGCGGCCCGCGAGGCTCGCGAGGAGAGCGGAATCGACGGGCTGGAGATGTCACTAGCGCCGATTCAGCTGGACAGGCACCGGGTCGGATGTCACGGCGGCGCATGGCATTTCGATGTTCAATACCTCGCGCTGGCACCTGCTGGCGCCGTCGAAGTGATCAGCGATGAGTCGCTCGACCTTCGCTGGTGGCCGGTCGGCGCACTACCGGCCGCCACGGACGATGCGGTTCGTCGGCTCGTTGCGGCAGCTGCGCCCTGATCCATCCTCACCAGAGCGGATCGGCACCGACGTGCAACTCGGTTCGGCGCCCGCGCCCAGCGGGCCTGGTGGGTACCTCATGGGCGCTCGCGACGTGACTGACGCCTTGGGCATCACCGACATCGATACCGCTCTCATCGTCGAGCTCCCGCGCCGCGTGGTCGCCACCGTCGACGTCCAGACCGTGTCCCGTGGCGTGGTCGACACCGGCCAGGAATGCCCGTGCCTCAAGCAGACGCGGATAGGGCCGCATCCAGGCCTCGAAGTCCGGACCATGCCCCGCTACGAGCAGGTGCACGAGTTCGTGAAGCAAGACGTAGTCAACGACGTGCGCCGGCATCGACGCGAGGCGATCACTGAGCCGGATTGTGGCGTCGGCCGATGTGCACGAACCCCATCGTCGACGCTGATTGCTGACCCAGCGGACGGAAGCCGGAGTGGCGCGGCCCTCGAGGAATCGAGTGGACAGTTCGGCCGCGCGGGCGTGAAGTTCGTCATCGGTTCGATGGGCGCGACGATCGCGGGTGGCGAGTCGCGCGACGAGATCCTCGACGAAGGGCATGATCTCCGCGCGCGACATTCGCTGCGGCACGACCACGATCGTGCGACCGGCCTCACGGTAGGCCGTGACGCTGCGGCGACGACGGGTGCTACGACGCACCTCGACGCCGTCGGGCAGCCCCGGGATCTCCACGACGCTCTGGCTCATGCCCAGGAACTT
>WLRQ01000060.1 GCA_009697815.1 Actinomycetota bacterium | reverse complement strand
TGGAATGCGCGCGCCGACGGGGGAATCGGATTAACCCGGCGGGCCGCCCCCTCATGTGCACGCGCGTCGCCAGCCTGGTCCTCCGGCACGTCTGCTCTCACCTCACCCGTGGAGTCGCCCGTCACGTTCCGTCCGCTCCGGGTTCTCGGGGATCTCGGGGTTCTCGAGGATCTCGGGGCGCGGTCGTACGACGTGCCTGACGCCGCTGCAGCAGGCGGTCAATCCACCGGTTCACCAGTTCATCCCCGGCCACGGCCGAAAGTCGGGCTCCGTCGATGACCTCACCGGCCACCCCAGAGGAGGACTCCCGGATGATCTCAGGAAGATCGACCTCCTCGATGACCTCCTCGGCCAGGGCCGCGAGGTCGACGCGTGTGCGCACGATGTCGTTGAGGTCGATGCTGTCAAGAGCGCTCACCACGATCCGTCGCAGGTCAACGCGGTCCAGAACCACGTCCGTGAGATCCATCGTGTCGAGTACCGCAGCCACCAATCGCTCCAGATCAACCCGCTGCATGACGATCCCGGTCAGATCGACGCGATCCAGGAGCGGCTCGAGGATCGCGGGCAGGAACGAGTCCAGGGCGCGGCCGCCCGCCGTGGCTAGGTCTTGTCCTGCGGCGACCCTGACGCGGTGCCCGCGGTCCGCGAGGTGCGCCAGAGCCCGCGCCGGCGCCCACGCATCCGGGATGCCCGGCGGCCGTATGAGCAGCGCCAGACCGCTACGGGCCAGCGGAGTCACCATGCGCACCAGGGCGACCGACACCGAGGCCACGGGACGTGCCATCACCACGACAGCACCGAGAACGACCTCAACTGGCCCCTCGATCACGGTGGGCAGTTGTGGCACACCGCGACGCACGACCGCCACCACGGGCATAGGGTCTTCCCGATCGTCGACGTCGCCGCCGTCAGGGGGAAGGGTCACGCTGACATCCTCACGCACACGGCGGGTGCCGCGTGGTCATTCGCTCAGGCAGTCGGCTCGAAACTCAGCGGGCCGGACGCGGCCTGCGGGAAGTAGTTCTGGCCAATGCCGGTCTCGCGCTTGGGAATCATCACCGATCGGACCCAGGACACCACCACGTCACCGTTCTGGTTGAGGCCGCGGGTGATCATGGTGATGATGCCCATTCCGGGACGCGATGAACTCTCCCGCTTGTCGGTGCACACACTCTCGGCGTAGATCGTGTCGCCGATGTAGATGGGGAAGGTGAGCTTGATGTCGGTCCAGCCCAGGTTCGCGACAGCGTTCTGGCTCATGTCGATCACGGAGAGACCGAGTACGAGGGCCACCGTGAGCCCGGAGTTCACGATGATCCGACCACCCGTGATCGGGTTCGACTCGGCCAGGTGGGCATTGAAGTGATTCTGGTTGGTGTTGCAGGTCAACTGGGTAAACCAGGTGGAGTCGGCCTCGGAGATAGTGCGGCCGAAGGGGTGCTGGTAAACGTCTCCGACCTCGTAGTCATCGAAGAACCGTCCGAGCTGGGCCGGGTGAATGGTCATGTGGGGTGCCTCATCCTTCATGGCGGCACCTCGCGTGCCGGGCCAACAGTCGCCCCTGAGCGTAGTCAGACCCAACCGGGACGGACCTACCGGCCGTCGCCCTCGCGACGCTGACGGAAACGCTCATCCATCCGATCCATGAAGCCTGACTTGGGCTTCTTGCCCGGCTTGGGCTTCTTGCCCGACGTGGACTTGGAGTTCTGCGGCGGCTGGCCAGGCGAAGGGGACCCGGCCTCCGGTGCGGCCTCGGCCGGCTCGGCACGCATCGTGGAGATGACCAGGAAGGTGCCCAGGAGCATCAGCAGGAATCCGGCCACACCGAGGATGATCAGGGAGGTCGCGGCACCGCCCACCAAGAGCCCCACACCGAGCAAGGCAGCGAGGACGCCGACGGCGGCCTTACGGCGACTCCCGATGCGCGGACCGACCGACCGCAGGCTTGAGGCGAACTTGGGGTCCTCTGCGTAGAGAGCGCGCTCCATCTGCTCGAGCAGGCGCTGCTCATGCTCAGAGAGCGGCATGGGTCCTCCTCGGTCGACGGGCTATAGGGACGTCAGTGTAGCGGCGTCAGTAAAAGGATAAGCAGGGATCGGCGTTGTGGAAACCCGGTTCGACTATGTGGTGGGTAGTTCTCCTGGCCGGGGGTCGATCAGGCGGGCCGGACGTACCGAACCACGGCCGAATCGGGCATCGGCCCGATCCATGGCCTGCTCGGCCTCACGCCACCCAAGTTCAGGCTCATCGAAGAACATCTGCCGCGGGGCCAACCCCGCCTCGACCAGACCTTCGACCCGGACGCCGACGAGCCGCAGGCGGGCACGCTGCAATCCGAGAGCATCGAAAAGATCACGAGACGTGCTGTAGATCTCCCGGCCAACATCGGTGGCCGAGCGCAGCGTCCTGGATCTGGTGATCGTCGAGAAGTCGGCGAACCGCACCTTGATCACGACCGTGCGACCGGCGTAGCCCTGATGACGCAGTCGCGCGGCGACCCGCTCGGACAGGCGCAGCAGTTCACGTCGAATGACCTCGGGATCATCGACATCGCGCGCGAAGGTCTCCTCCGCACCGATGCTCTTCTCACCCTCGGGAACCTCAACGGAGCGCGGGTCGCGACCCCAGGCGAGCGCGGCGAGATGGGTTCCCGAGGCCTGCCCGAGGGCGCGGACGAGAGTGCCGACCGGAGTATTCGCAACATCGCCCACGGTGGTGAGCCCGAGTCGCAGAAGGGCCTCCTCGGTCTTCTCCCCCACACCCCACAGGGATCCGACGGGCAACGGGTGCAGGAATGACACGACGCGATCGCGTGGCACGACCAGGAGCCCATCGGGCTTGGCGCGAGTGGAGGCCAACTTGGCGACGAACTTGGTGGAGGCCACCCCCACCGAGCAGGTGATCGCCTGCTCGTCGTGGACGCGTGAGCGGATCTGCTCGCCGATCAGTGCCGGCGGCCCCAGACGGCGCATCGCGCCCGACACATCAAGGAAGGCCTCGTCCAGGCTCAGCGGTTCGACGAGCGGGGTGATGCCGCGGAAGACCGCCATCACGCCGGCCGACACCTCGGAGTAGAGGGCGAAGTTCGGGGGAAGTACCACGACCTGGGGGCACAGCCGCCGCGCACGCGACATCGGCATCGCCGAGTGGATGCCGTAACGCCTGGCCTCGTAGGTGGCAGCGGTGACGACACCGCGGGACTCCGTGCCGCCGACAATCACGGGAAGCCCGTGCAGATCGGGGCGTGAGCGAAGTTCGCAGGAGGCGAAGAAGGCGTCCATATCGATGTGGAGGATCGGGCAGCCATCATCATCGCGACGGCCATCCACACGACCACCGTCAACTCGACGAGGGTCGCCGGCGACGTCGGCCTGGGTTAGCCGTGCACCCCGACTGATCTGGCTGCGGCTCACCGGGACATCATCCGTCGCCACGCCGGAAGATCGCAGTCGCCGCACCCGGAGATCACCATCCGGGGCTCCCCTGGCTGGAGTGCCACAGCTTGCTCGGCGGTGGGGTGACCTGAGACCGGGTGTCAGCAGGATCGACACCCTGCGGCTTGATATCAGAGTACGGCGACTGGCGAAAACCGCTGGCGTGCACGAGAACCCGGTGCATCCGCGACTCTCGAGATTCGCCTGGAACTCCCGGAGCCTCCGGACGATCTGTGGTCGTGTCGATCACATCCTCGGCGATCTCGCGCACCACATCAACGAGAGCGGTGACCGCCGGGATGCCACCGGAACGCCAGGCCTCGTGGACCGCGCTGAGCTCCCATGCCCCCGTGGCCCGGATGGAGATGCCACGCGGGCCGGTGCGCCGGATCACCCCGCGCACGAGCAGGAGCCAGGATCCGAACACCGTCGCGGCGTAGGGCTCCTGGGCATCGGGGAAGAAGGTCGCATCAACGGGTCCGGTGGAATCGTCGAGGGTGAGGAACACGACGCGACGACCTGATCGCACCGGTGGGGTCTGGGTCGCGACCTTCACCCCGGCCACGAACACCTCGGATTGATTGCGCCGTGTGAGCAGATCACGCGAGCGAACGATCCCGAGCGCCTCGAGCATCGGGGTGTAGAAGTCGACAACGTGCCGGCTCGCATCGAGGCCGAGCACCTCGAGCTCGGCGCGCACACGTTCGGCATCGGTCATCTCCGGCAGTCCACTCGGCGCGATCTCACCGGGGGCATCGCCGAGATCAAGGGCGAGTTGGATGTCTAGGTCGGCGGCCACCACGGCAGTGGCCGGGGACATGGACTGCCGACGCGCCGCCGCGACCACATCTCGCGACAGACTCGTGGTGAGGGATATCGCTGCCTGGGTGCCCGCAGCCTGAGAACCCAGCGCGATGGGCCTCTGGCTTCGCGGCGCAGATCCGCGAGCCGCCCGCGTGGTGGCGCGTGTGTGCCGCTCGAGATCGACGACCTGCAGCAGCAGATCACGTCGAGTGACCCGGCCCCGACGACGAACCGGTGAGGACATCCCGATGGCGTAGAGGGAGTCGAAACCCCCTGCGACGACAAGCCTTTCGACCACGGGTCGGGCGATCCGGGCTCGGTGCCAGAAATCCGACAGCGAACCGTAGGGACGCCCTGCCACGATGCGCTCGACCTCCGCGGAGCTGATGCCTTTGACATCGGCGAGGGAAAGTCTGATGCCATGTGCCGAACCGTCGGGCAGCCCCGGGACGTCGACGGGGCGACGAGGACGCACACCGAAGACCTCGGGTGGTGGCTCGTCATAGGGCGACACGCGCTCGACCCGGTAGGTGCCGTCGGAGGCGTTGATATCGAGGCCGAGGATGGCGATCCCGAGATTGCGCGCGTCGTCGAGGATGAGGCGTTTGGGGTACATGCCGGGGTCGTGGGTGAGGACACCAGCGAGGAACGCCGCCGGGTGATGGGCCTTGAGCCAGGCTGAGTGGTAGGTCGGCAGCGCGAAGGCAGCCGCGTGCGCCTTGCAGAACCCGAACGACGCGAAGGCTCGGAGCACCTCCCATACCTGCTCGATCGTGACGAGGTCATAGCCGCGCGCGCGAGCCGCGGGATAGAACCACGCACGGATCTCGGGCTGGGTGTCGGGCGAGCCGAGACTGCGACGTACCTCGTCGGCCTCCGCAAGTGAACATCCGGTCATGACCGCGACGACGCGGAGAACCTGCTCGTGGAAGACGACGACGCCGTAGGTCTCCTCGAGTGCGGGACGCAGATCGGGATGGAGGTAGACAGGCGCGTTCCAGCCCTGCCGGGCACGCAGGAACGGCGTGATCATGTCGGACTTCACCGGGCCCGGGCGGAACAGTGAGATGTCGGTGATGAGGTCGTTGAACGTCTCGGGTGCGAACTTGCCGACGAGCTCACGCTGGCCGGGCGACTCAATCTGAAAGCAGCCCAAGGTGTGGGCCGACCGGACGAGAGCGTACGTGGCCGGGTCGTCGAGCGGGACCGCGTCGAGGTCGACCTCGATCTCGTCGACACGTGCGATCTCGGCGAGGGCGTAGGCCATCGAGGACTGCATGCGGATACCGAGGACGTCGAGTTTGAGGAGGCCGAGCTCCTCGACATCGTCCTTGTCGAACTGGCTCATGGGGAATCCCCGCCAGCTCGCCTCGACCGGTGTGCGGTCAAGAAGTGTGGCATCGGACAGGAGCACCCCACACGGGTGCAGTGCGATGTGGCGGGGCAGGCCATCGAGTGACTCGACGAGGCTGAGGAAACCCTCGAGCTCACCGCGCGCGGCCAGCCGGCCGAGCCCCGACGACCGGAGCTCGGGAAGTTCGGCCAGTGCAGTCCGCGCATCGCGAGCGCGGATATGTGGGAACGACTTGGCGAATACGTCGATCTCACCCGGTGGCATACCGAGCGCAGTCCCGACATCACGGATCGCATGACGCACGCGATAGGTATCACGCATCGATACGCAGGCACTGCGGTCGCCGCCGAAACGATCGAAGATCCGTTCGTAGACCTCGGTACGACGAGCGGACTCGACATCGACGTCGATGTCGGGCAGTGCGCGGCGCAGCGGCGAGAGGAACCTCTCCATCACCAGGCCGTGCGCAAGTGGATCGACACCAGAGATCCCGAGTAGGTGGTTCACCAAACTGCCCGCCCCCGACCCTCGCGCGGCGATGCGAATCCCCCTAGCTCGCACGAGATCCACGACCTCGCCGACCGTGAGGAAGTAGCCGGCGAACCCGAGCGTGGCGATCGTCGAGAGCTCGACATCGAGCCGGTCGCGCGTGGTTTCGCTACCGTGCCGGGTGTGGTCGAGATACGCCGTCAGCGCAGCTTCGCACCGGCCTCGCAGGTGTCGATCGGCCTCGAGTGCCTCGGCAGCAAGTGCGGCCGGCCCGCGGTCACGGATGGCGCTGCTGCGCCCGGCCGAGTGCGCGGGCAGTAACAGATCGAGCTCGGGGACATGGACCTCCCCGATGCCCAAGTCGAGTATCGGGTCGAGACGACATACCTCGGCCAGTGCGCGCGTGTCGGCGAGTAGACGAGCGACTTCGTGCCGTTCACCGGTCTCACCCTGTGCGACACCGGACAGGTGCACCACATCCCGGGCAACCTGCTGCATCAGGACACCGTCAGCGAGATGTCCTTCGCCGTTGGCCCGGTCGAGGTGGCGGGCATCGAGTGGGACGAGGCGGCGGATCGCATCGAGGACATCGACCACCGGAGCCTGATCGCGCTCGGCATGTCGGACGGCGTTGGTGAGGACTGCGGGCAGCCCGTGCTCACGGGCGAAGCCGAGCATGCGCGCGGCCGCGGATGAGGAGTAGGACAGCCCCCGGGTGGGTGATCCGGACACCTCGCTGACGGCCAGCGCGCCGTCGCGGGCGCGATGACTCACGATCTCGATCGCGAGCCGCCGGCCGAACACCGTGCGCCACGGGGCCAGGGCCGCGAGTGCGAGGTCAGGGCGACGGCGCGCCAGGGAACGGCCGACCTCTGACTCCGGGCCCAGGAGCAGCACGAGGCCATCCGCATGACGGGCAACGATGTCGAGGGTGGTGACCGGAGCCCCTCGACGCGGGGAAGGACTATGTGGCTCGGGTGGGTACTCGCCGTACTCGCCGGGCTCACCGGGCTCACCACGCAGGCCCAGGTGCGCGGCCGAGACCAACCGGCACAACGATGCCCACCCGCCCCGGCCCCGAGCGAGGAGGAGCACCCGTGGATGACGGGGGTCGATCTCGCTGCCACCGTGGGCGGGGGTGCGCTCGGCCACCCCAGTGCGCTCGGCCAGGGTGGGACCCGACCCCAGACGGCCCGCCGAGGTGCGACGTACACGCGACCCCAAGGAACCCTGGTGAACAGCCGTCACCCCCGGGATGGCCGGATCCAGGGTGGGCCTCACGGCAAGGTCGACGCCGAGGATCGGGGCGATGCCGACGTCGCGACAGGCCAGGACAAAACGCACCGCGCCGTAGAGGCCGTCGCGATCGGTGAGAGCGAGCGCATCCTGGCCGAGGTCGGCGGCGCGGGCCGCCAACGCCGACGGGCTGCTCGCACCGTGGCGCAAGGAGTAGCCGGAGGCGACATGGAGGTGGACAAAAGGATCAGCAGGCATGGGATGAGGGATCAGGACGCGCGAGATGTGGGTGCGGGTCGATCCGAGATGGCCTGTCGCGGCGCCACGCTCCCCCACACCGAACCGTCGTCGAGCACGGGCTGGTGGACAGCGCCGAGACCTCGTGCGACAAGGGAGAGGAAGGTCTCGACCTCGCGGACGAGATCGTCGGCCTCGCGTTCGGTCACGACACCGCGCAGCCCGGCCTCGGCCGCGGCACGCTTACCCGCCCCTGCCGCGAAGAAGGTTGCCCACTCGACGAACTCGGGGGCGACCTCGGCGAGCAGTACCCACGCACTGCGCAACCGCCCTGAACGCTTCGACCTGGGGCGGGCACGAGCAGCGAGGACCGCTGCCGCGGCACGCAATGCCGCGAGATGTGCACGGGCGTAACGGGTTTCGCTCTCATCCGCGGCACCGGCGGCGACCAGCTCGCGTGCGGCACCGGCGAGGAGATCACGGCTGTGGGCATTGAGCGCAGGGCGCGGCCGGACCGGCTCCACCGTCGACTCGCCGGTCTGCGACGCCGGGAAGTCCTGCGGGACCAGGAAGACCGCAGATGAGGTGAGGATCGTGGGTGACATGTCGAGCTCCTCTCGGATCGATCGGTTCTGGGATGTGGGTCAGGGGTCGAGCAGGTCAGTCGAGAGCGCGAGCCAGACGCCATCGGTCGTGGCCCCGGCCCACATCGACATCAGGGCGACCCCAGTCGTGGGCGGGAACCTCGTGCACGAGGTCGTAGACACCCGGGCTGGCGTTACGGCCACGGGCGGCCTCGACCCGCCACACCTCGCACTCGACCGCGCGGACTGCGGCCGCCACCGACTGGTCCGACTGCCGGATCGAACGCACATCAGATCCAGGGGACATGGAGCCGCCGCGGACCGACCACCAGTTGCCGAGTTCGATCCACTGGGCGAGAACATCGCGAACGAGGTAGACCCGTCCCCGCCACAGGAACTGGGCGGGTGCACCGAACCGGCCAGCACCGGCGCCAACCCCGGCACCGGCCTCGGTACGGACATCGGTTCGGACATCGATGACCTCGCCGTAGACGCGCATCGCGATCTCCTCTCCGGAAACATCTTCGAACATGTGTTCGACTTGACATCACCGTAACCCCCACCCCCGACATCGCGTCAAGTCCTGTGGAACATCACCCCCACATCCGTCGGGCCCGTCCACGGCATCAGCCCTCGCTGCGGCGCTGAGCGCCCTACCCTCGATTCATGGACCCCAAGGCCAGGGATGGGCTCAGCACCGAGGCCCAGCACGCCGGCGTCAATGCCGACGGCACGCTCACCATCGCCGTGCCTGACATCGCCGGGCTGCCCCCGGACGTCGCACGCGTGGCGCAGGCACTCGCTGGCCTCGGTGTCGGCGGTGTCGTGCGGGAGCTTCCCGACCCGTCCCCGGACGACACCACCTCGGCCACGACTCAGCTCGGGGTCGAGCCGGGCGCGATCGTTCGCGCGTACGTCTACGACGCCGACGGCTCACCACTCCTCGTCCTGGCCTCGGAAGTTCACCGCCCCGACATCCTGGTGCTCGCTGGCAACGCCGGGTCCCTGTCGGTGAGCCCGGCCTCACCCGGACTCATCCGTTCCGCGACCCGCCAGCCGATCGGGGGCATCGCTCCCGTCGGACATCCCACTCCCCTGCGGACGATCGTCGACGTCGAACTCTCACGCCACGATGTCGTATGGGCTGCTGCGGGCCATCCGGCCTACGTCTTCCCGACGACGTATGAAGAACTGCTCCGCATCACCGCAGGCGAGGCCACCGAGATCGGTGAGTAGCCAAACCGACGACCACGCACGCGCCCAACCCGATCACGGGCTCCCGGCCAGTCGCAGGAGCGCAATAGGCGCGGAGGGGTGAGGATGTCGCCGATGAGGACACATCCGACGACCACCGCCGAAGCCGCGGGCCTGACTTTCGACATGTCGGGCAGCGGCCCGGCGCTCGTACTCCTGCACGGGCTCGGATCCTCGGGCAAGGCGTTCGCGCCCCTGGTCGCGACGTTGTCGAAGACGTTCACCACCTATGTCCTGGACCTGCCCGGACACGGCCGCTCGCCCCTGCCGACCCCGGCCCCGGCGGAGATCACCCCGGGCGATCTCGCCCGGCAGGTCGGTCTCTGGATGGACACCCTCGGCCTGGACACCGTGCATGTGGCCGGCAACTCCATGGGTGGCTGGGCCGCACTCGAACTCGCCGCCGACGGACGTGCGGCCTCGGTCACCGCGCTGTGCCCAGCCGGGCTCTGGGTACCGCTCACCGAGCGCTCGCCCCTGCTCGATGGCAACCGCAGGCTCGCGCGGATCACCCGGCCCGTCCTGCCCCTGCTGCTGCGCACCTCACTCGGGCGCAAGTTCGGGTTCCGCTCCGCGGTCGAACGGTTCGATCTGCTCACCCCCTCGATCGCCGTCGACGCGGCACTCGACCAGATCGACACCGCCGGGTTCGACGAGGCCCACGACGGCATGCTGCACCGCTGGTTCGACCGCTCCGACGAGATCGCCGCCGACATCCCGGTCACGATCGTCTTCGGTGACAACGACCGCATGATCCCGGCCGCCACCGGTCGTAGACGCGAGCACAGCCCGGCACACGCCCGCTGGATCACGCTCCCGCGCTGCGGCCACGTGCCGATGTGGGATGCCCCCCACGACACCGCGCGGATCATCAGAGACACCGCCGGTGTCTGATCCGGCCTACTCGGTCACCAACCGACCCGGCGCCGCCGAGCCGGTACCCGCGGTCGTGAGCCTGCACGTCTACGGCGTCTCGGGTTTCGGCGTCGCGCGTGCGGTCGCGAACATGGGCCTGCACCGCGGTCGGACACGTCGTATTCCCGGCGCGACATTCACCAAGTTTCTCGGCACCGGAGCGGCCCGCACGTTCACCTCACGCGACGCCGATCCGGGCCACTGGGCCGTGCTCACCTGCTGGAGCGGCGAGGACGGGCCAGGCCGATTCGAGGAGTCGCAGGTACACGAGTCCTGGTCGCGCATCGCCGACGAGAGCGCTCGGTTTCTCATGCGGCCGTTGGTATCACGTGGGTCATGGTCGGGCCGCGAGCCGTTCGGCGATCCCGTGCCTCGACGATGGGACGGCCCGGTGGCCGCTGTCACGCGCGCGCGCATCAAGACCTCGCAGTGGCGCGCGTTCTGGTCCGCGGTGCCACCCGTCTCGACCGACCTGCGCGAGGTCGAGGGCCTGCGCTTCGCACTCGGCATCGGAGAGGCACCCGTCGGACTGCAGGGCACCGTCAGCATCTGGGACTCCCACTCACAACTCACCGAGTTCGCCCACCGGCGGGCGCCCCACGTCGAGGTCATGCGCCGCACGGGCGAGAGGCAGTGGTATGCCGAGGAGCTCTTCGCCCGGTTCGCACTCATCGATGTCAGCGGCACCTACGAGGGTCGCGAGATCTGACGAGAGCGACCAGACCCGGCCGGTCGCGCAGTCCCACCACATGCCCTCGGGCGGGTATCGGTGGCCGAGCGATACCTCTCAACACCCGTCTACCCCGTATGGTTTCCCACGCAATGAGCATGCGCGTCTACTCCGGACCCCGCACCGATCGCCGTCGAGGCGGGTCGGGTGGGTTTATCCGCATGCTCCCGTGGATTCTGGCGCTGGCCACGATCCTGAGCCAGATCGCCTGGCCGCTTTCATCTGGCGGCGCGCGGGACGCGCTGACGTTGACCGCCGTCGTCCTGTTCTTCCTCACCAGCGCCTCACACGCACTGCTCACCCGCGGCCCGATTTGGGCGCTGGGTTGGCTGGTGATCAGCGGGGGTATCGGCTTCCTCGCCGAACTACTCGGAACGCGCACTGGATTCCCCTTCGGCGACTATGCCTACGCCGCGGGCCTCGGGCCCGTGGTCGCCGGCGTCCCGCTGGTCATCCCCCTCGCCTGGGCGATGATGAGCTATCCCGCGCTGCTCGCAGCCCGTCGCCTAGGTCGCGGACCCCTGGTGACCCCACTCATCGCCGCGGTGGCGCTGGCGTCGTGGGATCTGTTCCTCGACCCTCAGATGGTCGCTGAAGGTCGCTGGACGTGGACCATGCACGACGCCCTGACCCTGCGCGGTATCGAGAGCGTGCCGGTCATGAACTTCGTGGGCTGGCTGCTCGTCTCGCTGGTGCTCATGCTGGTGCTCGATCGCCTGCCACGCCGCCGGGGAGATGGCAGCACCGGCGATGGCGTGCCCGCACTGATGTTCTTGTGGACGTACATCTCCTGTGTCGTCCTCAACGCGGCCTTCCTCCACCGCCCGGGAGTCGCGCTCTGGGGCGGTGTCGCCATGGGCCTAGTCGCGATCCCGTACATGGTCGCGCTATGGACCGCTCGCGACTGACCCGCGCTCTCGAGGCCACCGTCGCCGCGGGAGCGATCGGCGCCTGCCTCGCCACCGCGCACACGGCGTACAACCTCGGCCGACTGCGCACCCCCTCGCGCCGTCCTCCCGCCACCGCAGAGCGCGTGAGCATTCTGGTGCCCGCACGTGACGAGGCTTCCCGTATCGGCGCCTGCATCAGTGCACTCCTCGCGTCCGAGGGCCTCACTGACCTCGAGGTGATCGTCCTCGACGACGGCTCGAGCGACGGCACCGCCGACGTCGCGCGTCGGGCGGCACTCGAAACCGGACGTACCGAGGCGACCGTCCAGGTCCTCGACGGCGGCACCGCTCCGCTGCCCGAGGGATGGCTGGGCAAGACGTGGGCGTGTGCACGTCTCGCACGTGCCGCGACCGGGTCCGTGCTCGTGTTCGTCGATGCCGACGTCACGGTCGCCCCCCACGGAATCGCCGCAAGCGTTGCCCTCATGCGAGATGCGGGTCTCGATCTCGTGTCGCCCTACCCACGCCAGGAGGCCGAAGGGCTCGTGCCCCGACTCGTCCAGCCGCTCCTGCAATGGTCGTGGGCCACACTGCTGCCGCTCGACCTCGCCGAAAGATCGCCGCGGCCCTCGCTCGTCGCCGCCAACGGGCAACTCCTCGTGGTTGATACCGGCGTCTACCGCGAGGCCGGTGGCCATGATGCGGTGCGCGGTGAGGTCCTCGACGACGTCGCACTCCTGCGTGCGGTCAAGGCGATCGGGGGATGCGGGGTGGTCGTCGACGGCACTGACGTCGCCACCTGCCGGATGTACGACGACACGTCCTCCCTCGTCGAGGGCTACTCCAAATCGCTGTGGTCGGCTTTCGGATCACCAGTAGGCGCCGCGGGCGTGATGGCGATGCTGTCCTGGCTCTATGTTCTGCCGCCAGTCGCCGCGATCGCGGGACCCACCGCGAAGGCACGTACGTGGGGTGCCGTGGGATATGCAGCAGGGGTCACCGGGCGGGCACTCGTCGCCCGGCGCACCGGCGGGCGCCTCCTCCCCGACATCACGGCACACCCGGCCTCCATCGCCGCGCTAGGCGTTCTCGTGGCCGAGTCCTGGCGACGCCGGCGTTCGGGTTCGCTCACCTGGCGCGGTCGCACGCTCCCATGACCTGCCGTCCCTGCCCGACGGCCTAGGCTGCGTGACTGTGGCACGTGTAGTGGTGATCGGCGCAGGCATGGGGGGCATGGCCGTCGCTGCGCGACTGGCCGTGAAGGGCCACGACGTCACCGTGGTCGAGCAGTCAGCCGTCGTCGGGGGCAAGCTCGGCAGGTACGAGCGTGACGGGTTCGTGTTCGACACCGGACCCTCACTCCTCACCCTCCCCGCCGTGTACCGCGACCTGTTCAACAAGACCGGAGGGCCCCTCGAGGAGTCCGTCGACCTTGTCGACCTCGAGCCCGGATTCGGTTACCGATTCCCCGACGGAACCAGCGTCGATATGCCGGGAGTGGATCCGGGGCTGTGTGCGGCCGCGCTCGGCGCAGCACTCGGGGGCACGGCTGAGGCCGACTGGCGAGCGTTCATGCGACACGCTGCGCACGTGTGGCAAGTGACGCGACGACCGTTCCTGGAATCACCGCTCACGGGTGTGCGCGACCTACTTCCTTTGGCGCGCAACATGTCCGACGTGCGCACGGTTGCGCCGTTCACCAGCCTGCGCAGCATCGGCCGACGCTATCTTCATGATCCAAGACTGCGCATGATTCTCGATCGCTATGCCACCTACACCGGATCCGACCCACGTCGGGCTCCGGCGGCACTCGCCACGATCCCTTATGTAGAGCAGGCTTTCGGGGCCTACCACATCGCTGGAGGGATCCGTCGCCTCGCCGACGCTCTCCATGAACGCACCATCGAGCGAGGTGTCCGCTACCGCATGAGCACCGACGTCGCCGAGGTGATCACCAACTCATCGCGGGTGGCCGGGGTCCGGCTGGCTGACGGCGAGGTGCTCGACGCCGACGTCGTGGTGGCCAATGCCGACGCCACTCATCTGTATCGCGAACTGCTTCGCGACGCGCGCGGCAAAGCCCCGCTTCGCAAGCTCGGGCGCGCCACGCCCTCACTCTCCGGCTTCGTGATGTGCCTTGCAGTACAAGGACGCACACCGGGCCTGCGCCACCACAACGTGTGGTTCGCCAAGGACTACGACGCCGAGTTCGACGCGGTCTTCGGCCGGCACGCGCGCCCTGTCGAGGACCCCACCCTCTACGTGTGCGCACCCGACGACGACGCCATGCGCCCAGACTCCGATCACGAGTCGTGGTTCGTGCTCGTCAACGCGCCCCGGCACGCGAGCACGAAAGTCCGCGGCGCCGCGGGCGGACGCGGCTCGATGGCGCACAGCACTGTCGACTGGACCGAGCCGGGGCTTGCCGAGACATACAGCGAGCATGTGATCGAGGTGATGGCCTCACGTGGGTTCGACATCCGACATCGCTTGCTGTGGAAGCACATCCGGACGCCTGCCGACCTCGAGCGCGAGACACGCGCTCCGGGCGGAGCCATCTACGGCACCTCAAGCAACGGGGTGCGCGCAGCTTTCCTACGCCCCTCGAACCAGTCACCGATACCAGGGCTTTATCTCGTCGGGGGCTCCTCACATCCCGGCGGCGGACTTCCACTCGTGGGAATGTCGGCCGAGATCGTCGCGGAGATGATCGGCCGGGCCTAACGGCTTGCGACTCCATACTGACGGCTCAGGGACGACTGGACACAGAGGCAGCGGAACACCTGATCTCCCGTGGCGCTGCGGGCCGTGTCACCAGCCTCGAATATGAGATCACCATGGCGGGGCGAAGCTGCACCCCGTGCTTGGGTCGCGAGGATGTGGCCTCGGTCTTCTACCCTTCGAGGTCGCCGCCTCCCGTTACGGGCCGGCATCCCGGTAGCAGGCACACGGTCGGGGCATCCTGCGCGGATGCCGGGACCGTCGTGCATTGCGGGGTACTGAGCATGGGGCAGCGCGCTGACCCGTGTAGGTGGAACCGTTGACGGCGTTGACGTCATCCGCGGTATTGCCGCAGGTGGTTCCCGTCCACGATCCGGTGGTCGTCAGAATCCCATCGCTTGCGCCGCCGAAGGGAAGGTTGCCCTCCCCGGTGGAGGTGTTACCGCTGACTGTTAAGCGAGTAAGTGCAGGTTGCCGACATTGTGGATCCCACCGCCACCGTAGGTGTAGTCGTTGCGCATGGTCAGCCGGGACAGAGCCACTGTCCCGGAGGTCACTGCGATGACCGTCCCGCTGCCGTGGCCATCGAGGATGGCTGTGCCTTCCTTACTACGGGATCCGTTGGCACGTAGCCCACCGATCACGGTGACATTCCTGTCGATGATGAAGTTCCCCTGGCAGTTCCCCCCGAAGTAGATCCTCGGCTCCGACCCAGCGAGCGCGACGGTCAAGGCCGTCGAATCCCCGCCCCGACCGACCGACACGGAGCCAGCCCCCGCCATGACCCGCCCCCGCCTCGACCAGACACCTCGTTGCCGAACGCGGGTCGTGGGCGTTAGCGGCCCCCATGCTCAGCACACCGGCGATGAGGGCAACCGTGGCACCACCAGGCACCTAGCGGGTCTGTGCCGGTGGGGTGAATTGCCAGTAGGCGGGGTGGCCGGGGTGGAAGCGCTCGCCGTCGCGGGCGGGTGTGGGGCTCACGGCCCAGCCGCCTTCGTGCAGGCTCTGGTGGTGTTGGTGGCAGAGCAGGACGAGGTTGTCGAGATCGGTGGCGCCGCCGTGTTGCCAATGGATCACATG